>JAILPE010000008.1 GCA_024699645.1 Lachnospiraceae bacterium | reverse complement strand
CTCTTGTTCCACTTAAATATATAGATAATGGTTAAGATCACCGAGATCAGTAATGTTATAAGATAATAAATCATAGTATTTCCTTTGATGTAAATTCTCTCTGTGTTGAGTGGCGGTTTGACAAATACCCGTAACAACGTGAGTAAAGTTTACACCCAAATGAAGATAAAAACAAGGAGTGGACCATGGGGACGGGGGTTGTGGGTCACATTTTACGTCTCCTGCCTCGAATTGTTCTCCGAAAGGCGCTCCCGCTCTCGGTCTCATGTAGCGGTACATAAGTGACCAAAGTACGGTCACTAAGTACCGACATTCGACAGAGCTTTCGGAGAACACTTCGGGCGCGGAGACTATATTTGATTGCACAAATAAAGATATTTGAACTGCTTATCCGCGTCTATAAATTGTTTTTGAGACAGGAGAAGCAAGTATGATCAAATTATAGATCAGTCCCCTCAAACCCGTTCCATACGTTCTTACCCGAGTACTTGCGAGGCACGATCTTCCCGCGCAGTACATCAAGAGCGGGCAGCGCGAGCGCCTCCTGCTCCATCTCGCCGGGATACTGGGTGATGGGTGCGATGAAACCGCAACGCTCTTTGATCGTAGCTTCGACATCTGCGAAGCGGAGTAGTCCGCCGGTAAGGAGGATCCCGTCAACCTTGCCGCACAGAACGGCAGCCATCGATCCGATCATCTTGCAGATCTGGTAAAGCATCGTGTTCCAAACGAGAGTTGATTTCTTGTCACCCTTGTCAACGAGTGCGTGGATCGTGTCGGAGTTCGATGTTCCGAAGAATTCCACAAATCCGCCGGCTCGCGAGCACTTGAGGCGCACGTCCGCGATTGTGTGATCTTCGAGGTAATCAAGGAGCGAAAGCACGGGTACGGAACCGATTCTTGTGGGTGAGTAAGCACCCTCGCCGTCGGCACCCATATTGCCATCAACCATGCGTCCGTGGTCATGTGCGCTAACGGTGATCCCGCCGTCGATATGTGCAACGATGAAGTTGCAGTCTTCATAATTCTTCTTAAGAACATTCTTTGCGTGATATTTTGCAACAGCCTTCTGGTTAAGGACATGCGAGTGGGAAACACGGTAGATCCCTTTGATGCCGGTGAGGCGTGCGTAGTCGCAGTACTCGTCCGTGTTTGTGGGATCGAGCGTATATGCGGGACGGCCGGTCTCGCATGCAAATTTCCAAGCAAGCATAACGCCGAGCTTTGCGGGATGTTCGGAACCGCCGACAGCGTCACATGTATCTTTATAAAGTTTTTCGTCAATCTCGGTGATTCCGCCGGGCTGTGTGCAGGCGCTTCCGCCGCGGCCGACGAATGCGTCGATATCTTTGGGGTCATACCCGCGGCTGCGAAGCATGTCCATTATAACGTTAAAACGAAAGTCAAGCTGGTTGTTTACGTGGGGAAACTGTAGCAGTACATCGGCATCGTGGAAGAGGCTTTCTTCGAATAGGACAGTCTCGTCCTTGAAGAGTGTAACCTTGGTCGAAGTCGACCCGGGGTTGATCGCGAGTAACAGTTTTTCTTTTGTTTCCATTACATTTTTCCTCTTTTCCAAGCGGCTAATGTTCCGCTTCTTAATTAAACATCTTATAAAACCGGAACGCGGACCGGATGCCTATCGGGATTGTAGCCTTGGAGGTTGTCCGGAAGCCTTGATAAGCCTGTTGCATGGGCTAAGAGTACCGGAAGTTATCCGGAAGCCTTGATAAGCCTGTTGCATGGGCCTAAAGTATCGGAATTCATCCGGAAGGCTTGGTGCATGAGGTGAAGTCCCTTGGTTTTATAAAAAGTTATCAGATATATTAGCAGAATAAATATGAAAAGAAAAGAATTATTTTCTGTGAAAGTGTGATTTTTTCGATGAAATTATGACTATAAGCGGGAATCCTCGATAATTCAATTGTCGAGTAGTTCACGATGATAGCAGGAAATCATTGGGAATTATAGAAGTCCGGCTTGTTTTTGAAGTTTGGCTTGTTTTTGGAGTCCGGCTTATTTTTGAAGTTTGGCTTGTTTTTGAAGTTTGGCTTGTTTTTTGAGTTCGGTTCATGATCCTAAACACTTTTTTACAATTAATGCGTCCAATAGAAAATCCTTACCCTCTGTGGACCACATTTTTAAGGCATTTTTGCCCAAAACAAGCATCGATTTTGTATTGGACGCATTTTGCCCTTTTCTATCAAAATTCGTCATAAAATTGCGTCCACAGAAGCAAGAGATTTCATATTGGACGCAATTTCGCTGAACCACAGTATACTATTTGGTTCGCGGCCAAAATGAGAGACTTTTAAGCAAGTGGGTCGCGTCAAATACAATTCGGAGGCCCGAACCGGTGGAAAACCCGAAGCACCCCGCACAAGCAAGGCAGGAGGCGCCCCCGCACAAGTAAGGCAGGAGGCGCCCCCACACAAGCAAGGCAGGAGGCGCCCCGCGCAAGCAAGGCAGGAAGGGGGAATACGACCATTTGTAAAGAGATGAGGAGCAATTCGAGAGTTTTACTTGTTATAAGAAGGTATTTGGTATATAATGATTTCTCGCGTGAAGAAGAGCGCGCAACAATCTTAAGGGAAGTGCTGTAGCAACATAAGCAAGACGCGAGACACGTATTTGAAAGTGTTACGAATGAGACGCGCGACACGATAAAGCGATATAAATGAAGCATGCAACATGCATAATGCTTCTAAAATAAGAGAGGAAGAGTGAAATGAAGGAATTCAAACCCGTAAAAGAAGGAAAAGTTCGTGAGATCTACGATCTCGGTGACAGCCTTGTGATTGCGGCAACAGACCGTATCAGCTGTTTCGATGTGATCCTTGACAACATCGTGTCGGGAAAAGGAGCGGTTCTCACCCAGATGTCAAAGTTTTTCTTTGACCTTACCAAGGATATCGTGGGAAACCACATGATCAGCACGGATGCTGCAGACATGCCCGAGTTCTTCAGAAGTGACCGCTTCAAGAACAGAGTAATGCTTGTAAAGAAACTCAACATGCTCCCTGTGGAGTGCATCGTTCGCGGATATATAACCGGTTCGGGTTGGAAGAGCTACTGCGCGAACGGAACAGTTTGTGGGATCAAGCTTCCCGAGGGTCTTAAGGAAAGCGACAAGCTCCCTGAGCCTATCTACACACCTTCGACCAAGGCTGAGATCGGTGATCATGACGAGAATATCAGCTACGAGCAGTCGATCGACCATCTTGAGAAATACTTCCCCGGAAAAGGTCTTGAATATGCTACCAAACTTCGCGACATGTCGATCGCGATCTATAAAAAGGCAGCCGATTATGCTGCATCAAAGGGAATCATTATCGCTGATACAAAATTTGAGTTCGGACTTGACGAGAACGGTGAGATCGTAGTCGGTGACGAGATGCTCACTCCCGATTCTTCAAGATTCTGGCCCGCAGCTTCTTACGAGCCCGGACACGGCCAGCCTTCATTCGATAAGCAGTTCGCACGTGACTGGCTCCTTGCCAACAAGGACAAGGGTTGGAAGCTCCCTAAGGACGTAGAGGAAAAGACTATTGCGATCTACCTTGAGGGATACGAGAAGCTTACAGGTAAAAAGCTCGATATTTAACACAGATCTGTTGTTAACGCCTATGCCTAAACAGGTTACGGCACCACAGCGATCAATCATATATTTGTTTCTTCTTATTTATGAGATTCCACTTGACAAAGAAAAGAGCTTTGTTCTATATTATGGTACGTAAAGGCAAAGACGTCTTTGAGTTTCGGAACTCAGGGTGTACTTTGCTTTTTTTTGCAAATAACAAAATTATTTAAACGGGGCTGACGCAAGATGCGGGTCCCTAAAAGACAGAGGAGGATAAAAAAATGTCGTATGTTGATGAAGTGATCGATCTGGTCATCAAGCAGAACCCCAACGAGCCTGAATTCCACCAGGCAGTTAAAGAAGTACTTAATTCGCTTCGCCCCGTTGTTGAGGCAAACGAAGAGAAGTTCAGACGTGATGCAGTCCTTGAGAGAATCGTTAATCCCGAGAGACAGATCAAATTCCGTGTTCCGTGGGTAGATGATAAGGGCCAGGTTCAGGTTAACACAGGTTACCGTGTACAGTTCAACAGTGCAATCGGACCTTACAAGGGAGGAATCAGACTTCACCCTTCGGTTAACCTTGGTATCATTAAGTTCCTCGGCTTCGAGCAGATCTTCAAGAATTCCCTTACAGGCCTTCCCATCGGCGGCGGCAAGGGTGGTTCGGATTTCGACCCCAAGGGCAAGAGCGATCGTGAGATTATGGCATTCTGCCAGAGCTTTATGACAGAGCTTTGCAAATATATCGGCGCAGACACCGACGTTCCCGCAGGTGACATCGGAACAGGCGCAAGAGAGATCGGTTACATGTTCGGTCAGTACAAGAGAATCCGTGGTGTATTCGAAGGCGTTCTTACAGGAAAGGGCCTTTCATACGGCGGATCACTTGCAAGAACAGAAGCTACAGGTTACGGACTTCTTTACATGACTCAGGAAATGCTCAAGTCCAACGGCGTTGACTTGAAGGGCAAGACCTGTGCCGTATCGGGTTCGGGTAACGTTGCTATCTACGCAATTCAGAAGGCTCAGCAGCTTGGTGCAAAGCCTGTTACATGTTCGGATTCTACCGGTTGGGTTTACGATCCCGAAGGTATCGATGTTGCACTTCTTAAGGAAGTTAAAGAAGTTAAGCGTGCAAGACTTACAGAGTATGCAGCTAAGCGTCCTTCAGCTCAGTACCATGACAAGGCTACAGAGGGAACAAATCAGTGGGAGATCAAGGTTGATATCGCTCTTCCTTGCGCTACACAGAACGAGCTTAACCTTGACGATGCAAAGAAGCTTGTTGCAAACGGCGTAATGGCAGTTTGCGAAGGTGCTAACATGCCTACCACTCTTGAAGCTACAGAGTACTTCCAGCAGAACAAGGTATACTTCGTTCCCGGCAAGGCTGCAAATGCAGGCGGCGTTGCTACATCAGCTCTTGAGATGTCACAGAACAGCGAGAGACTTTCATGGTCATTCGAGGAAGTTGATGCTAAGCTTCAGGGCATCATGGTCAACATCTTCCACAACCTTGACAATGCAGCTCGCAAGTACGGTTTCGAAGAAAACTACGTTGTAGGCGCAAATATTGCAGGTTTTGAAAAAGTTGTTGATGCAATGAACGCACAGGGTATTGTATAATATAACGTAAGGTTTATTGATTACGACGTATAAGCATGATACGAACGGATCCGGGAAGTATGAGCAAAGAGCCCTTGCAAAAGGGCTCCGGCGCTCAGAAAAACCTTGGGTCCGTCGTGGTGCTTATATCGCAGTTCTTTTTAGGACTATAAGCGGGAATCCTCGGTTATAGAGTTGCCGGGTGGTTCACGACTTGCGGAATTCTATATAAATAAAAGTGCATTCGTAACAGCAGTTATACCCGGAATAAAGGG
>JAILPE010000113.1 GCA_024699645.1 Lachnospiraceae bacterium | reverse complement strand
GGTATATTTCTCCGCAAACACGCTCCGCTATCGTTTGCCGGAGAAACACACCGGCGCGCCTGACCTTATTTCATTTTCCGATCATTTGGTTATTTCTTTTGCATGGCAACAAACCAGACTCGCATAGTAACAAAATAGGCTCGAGCGCGCCGGCGTACTATTCCCAAAACGATAGGCCGAGTGTATTATCAAGGCCGTGTTTTGGGAGTAGTATGCCAGGCAGCAAGAGCCTTTTTATGTATTGGATATTATGTGTTTTTATGTAATATAAAGGTCAGGCTGCCAGGTATATTTCTCCGCAAACACGCTTCGCTATCGTTTGCCGGAGAAACACACCGGCGCGCCTGACCTTATTTCATTTTCCGATGAGTTATATGTAAAAGATAATATCCGAAATCACTCGCCTCCGTAAAGATCGCGTTCAATATATTTAAGCGCGTATTCTTTACGATTCTCGGCAAATGCTATCAGCTGCGCCTCAGAATCATAATAGGAGCCGGGATTGCACCAAAGTGAGAAATCTCCCTTCTTTCTGAGCTGATCGATATGATCATAATAGTAGTCAAGCTCGGTACTTCTTGATTCATGGAGCATATTGTAGCTTTCAATGATACTGTCTTTTGAAAGAGCTCCCTCAAAGAACTCGATCGTCTTGTTCTTGAAATATTCCTTACAATCCTCGCGTTCCATAAGCTTTGTAAAGAGCGGCGAATATCTGTTGTCACGAGAATTCATAACAACTCTGAGAGTATCATAATAAGGCTGAGTCGTATCCTGTCCGTAAAGTCCGTATGAATAATCCATATCATGAGGAAGGAAGCGATAACGTCCGTCAAACACTCCTTCCGAATATGTATCACCCTCCGCGGGAACATATCTCATAACCTTGTAATTGTTATTGGGCCAATCCCAGTTGTTAAGAGAAATGTTCCATGCGAAGAAATCAAGGAAACCATTTACATCCATAAATTCATTCAGTGCCTTATAATTGGCATCATTTGTAAGATCCATATTGATGAATTTATTGTATGCCTCATTATATTCATTTACATATTTTTGGGTGAACTCGTCATCATCATCCTTCTTATTCTGATCGCTTCCCTCAAGTACCACGAACTCCCCGGGAGCATCTTTTCCGAACTTCTGCTTAAAATACTCATCACAGTAGTTTTCATGGAGCCAGAAGAGACCGTAATATTTTCCGTTCAGATATGCAGCTGCGGGAACCACTGCTTCATATATATCAAAACCTGCCTTCTTACAAAGCGTCTGGCTGAGCTCGTCGCGCAGGAAACAGAACTGAAAATCATTTCCGGCATCTCTCAGTACAAGCTTATCGTACTTATTGATCGTCTTCTCGCTGCCATCAAGAGCCTTTGTTCCGAAATCATTGATCTTAAACGTTCCGTGATCGGGATCGTATGACTTTCTCGCAAAAAGCTTCATCGATTTGATCGAATACTGTCTCGAATAGCCGCCGTATATCCTTACTCCGCCGAACTGTCCGATTTCGGGGTATCCGTCGGGTCCGAGCGCCTCAATATATACTTCTCTTTCGCTCTCTCTGCCTCGTTCTTTGTAATTTCTTCCATAAAAGATCCCATCGGGTTTTTCTGTCAGATCGGAAGGCTCTCCCGTGATTGAAAATACAAGTGTCGTGTATCTTTCCTTTACGTTTTCCGCAACAAAGAATGTCTTAGCCACTGTCCCGGTCCATTCGCCCGAAGGAAGAAGTGCCTTAGCCCTAAGCACATAGGCGTCGGGAAGATTTCCTTCAACAGGCTCAAGCTTAAGCACTTCGGAATAAAGCGACGAACTTTCGGTCGGTTCCGTGCAGTCGAGAGTGTAATAGACCTTTGCTCCCGCGGGTGCTTCAAAGCTCACCGTCAGGGTATCGTTATAAAACGCGTTTGTATTGCTGAACGCATATGTCCCGTCATCATAGAAGCTGACAACTACATCGCCTTTAACCTGCGGCTGGGGCTCGGTTTTCTCAGGCGCGGGAGTAGGGCGCTTAGTTCCCTCCTCCTGATCGACGTATTGTGAAATATCATCGTTCTCGCTTACTACGACCGTATTGCCGCTGCCTTTCCCAACATCAATCTCAGTCCAGGTGTCCTTCGGGCTCAGGGTTGGCTCAGCCTCGTTCCCGGTCTCGGTGGTGATGTTTTCTCCCGATCCGCAGGCACATGCCGAAACTGTAACCGCACATGTCAGGATCATAAGGCATATCAACCTCATGGTTCTTTTTATGGTTTTCATTATTACTTCTCCTTACTGTTTACATCTCTATTACGATATTGCTTTCTTTTCCGAGGATCTTATCGGGAATAAGGATTCCTTCGATCTCACGGCCGTCAACAAGAACTCTCTTAACCCCGTGTTCCGAGCCGCAGGGATTCTCAACTTTGATATTAAGAGTCTTGCCGCGGAATACTTTCCTGATCGTAAAGCTCTTCCACTCCGAAGGGATGGAAGGATTTATGACAAGACCGTCTGCTTCCGGATTAATTCCGAGGATACCTTCAACTGTTCCCACCATTACGGTTGATGCAGTACCCGTAAGCCAGTGAACATGTGCGCGTCCTGCGAAAGCGCTTTCCCTGCCTTCAACAAACTGTCCGAAAACGTAAGGCTCAAGGGCTCTCTGCTCAGCCCGGTCGTTATATGTGGCAGGCGATGCCTCTTTCCAATATGTATAAGCCCGGTTTCCGCGTCCAAGCTTTGCCTCGGCAAGGATAAGCCAGCCCTGAGGCTGCGAGAATATGCCTGCATTTTCCTTAACGCAGCGATTAAAGCATGTCATCAGAGCACCGTCGAAGGCATGATTTTCATAAGGCGGATACATAACCATAGCGCCGTAAGGCGTGTTAAGTTCTCTCTCAACGCTGTCCATAGCTTTCTTTTTCTGTTCATCGCTTCCGAATCCTGCGATAACAGACCATGACTGGGGATTGAGCCACATAGATGCCTCGGGATCGGTACGTTTTCCGATGATCGTTCCGTCCTCTTTGTATCCTCTGATCCATCTGTCTTCATTCCAGCACTCGCCGATAACCTTTGTAAGCTTTTCGAGGATGCCGTCAAGCTCTTTTTCATAGGCGTTATCGCCTTTGATCACCGCATACTTTTTGAGAACCTTAACCGCATATACAAGCTGGAATGCCACAAACGTTGATTCGCCGAGCTTTCCGAGTCTTACGCAGTCGTTCCAGTCAGCATGAAGTCCCGCGGGCATACCGTGTTTTCCGAGATTGTTCATAGAGAAAGCGATCGCACGCTGCAAATGCTCGTAAACGCTGCCCTTCTCGCCGTTGTTTGCAAAGAATATCTCTTCGTCAAGGAACGCAAGATCACCGCTCTCGCATATATACTTATCGACCGTGGGGAAAAGCCAGAGCGCATCATCCGCACGATAGCTGGGATGGCCGGTTTCCTTAACATATTCGGGATCGTCGGGAGTGTTCTCCTTGCCCGGATTATGTGTATATTTAACGAGCGGAAGTCCCGCTCCGTTTGTTACCTGAGCCGAAAGCATGAATCTTATCTGATCGCGGGCCATTTCGGGTGCCAGGTGAATGATACCCTGAATATCCTGAACGGTATCGCGGTATCCGAATCCGTTTCTGAGACCGCAGTACTGGAATGACGCTGCACGTGACCATGTAAATGTGATAAAGCAGTTATAGGCGTTCCACATATTGACCATGTTATTAAAGTTTTCATCGGGTGTATCGACCTTAAGGTTGTCGAGCTTAGCATGCCAGTACGATTTAAGTTCCTTAAGCTCCGCATCGACTATATCGCCTTTCTCGTACTTGTCGAGGATCTTCTCGGCTTCCGATCCGGGCTTCTGACCGAGCACATAAATAAACTCCTTTGTCTCGCCGGGAGCAAGAGTGATCTCCGATTCAAGCGCTCCGCAGGAATTACCGTTGTA
>JAILPE010000102.1 GCA_024699645.1 Lachnospiraceae bacterium | reverse complement strand
TTCTTTTCCGTTCTCCGAGCCAATCTCTGTCTTTTCAAGACCTCCCAGTGAGCTGTCCCGCTCTACAGAAAGACCGAGTGCGGAAAGGAAATCCCTCATGACATATGTTTGACCGTTTACCGTCACGAGACTCTCATTTGTGATTCCGTATGAACCTCTTTGAGCCTCTGTATCGGATATCCTGGCTGTTTTAATGCTGTAGCCGTCAAACAGTACAAGATCCATCGGCTTAACTGTAAAACTTTCACCGATGGTGGTTATTGAAAACTCTTCAAGTGCCAGGAACAGATTCTTAGTGCAGGAAAGCAGTAACAATCCCTTTCCGGAATCTTTTCTTGTATAATCATCTCCGAAAAATGCTTCCTTGATCAGAAATACACTCCCATCGACCGTTTTGATCCCAAAATCATCTGTAAGGAATACTGCTTCTTCCCAAGGTATAAAAATATAGCTGCTATTATCGAAGAACAAAGGAATCTGCCCGGAAAGCTTTTCTCCTTTGTAGGTAACCTCTCCGTCTTTAACTATGATGCTCTCGTCCGATGACAGCGGGCATATTATTTCGTTGATATCGGCACTCGAACCGGGGACTCTCATTATCCCCACGAGACGGTTTGTATTGGTTATTGCGAAGCCGTAATCCTTAAAGACCACTTCCTTCTCATCATCCCTGAATATCAAAATCCCGATCAGTACCAGTAAAACAACCAGGAGGGGCATGATAAAAAGCAGTGCTTTCTTTGAAAACGGGCTTCTCGGATCAGTTTTCTTTTTCATGCTCAATTTACGTACTCACTAAGATTTGACGGATTAACAAACAACATCTGTTCCGTTCCGTCAGTCTTCATCAAAATATTGGTTCCCAGATCAACCTTTGTTCCGTCCTTCATGATCGCAACGGCATCACGACCGATAAGACTGTATACGGAACAAGAATCGGTTATCGGATCAAAAACCATAAGCGATCCGTTGCTGACAGCAGTGAGATACGAGAACGGAGAAACAGTAAAGTTCATTTCTCCTATGGTCACCTTTGTTTCCTCAAAAAATACATATGTGTCCTTCCCGTCATAAAGGAAGAAATCGGAAGCCTCGCGCTCACCGGACTCACTGCTTATATTAAATGATCCGCCTTCATTTGTGATAAGGCTCAGGTTGTCGACCCTCTTAGTCGAAGAAATAGCAGGCTGAATGATCGCATACGTGCGAGGAAGAAGAATCTTCTCGGTATTAAGCCCGTCTCCAAAATAGAGCGGAGTTTCCGCGAGCATCACCTCGTCATCATTTTTGTCGGTGAGTACACACCCCGATCCCTGTTTACGGATAGTAGTAGGGTAATCATAATACACATATTCCGACTTAACGACCTGATATATCCTGGTATCAACCTTTACACTGTCAAGACCTGAAACGATTACTCCTGACAATACAGCCGGAAGTGCCAACACTGCAAAGCAGAGGATAGTCGTAACAAGATGCACCATAGGGCGAACCCTTGTTTTAAACTCTCCGGCTCTGCTTTTCCTATGCCTCGAAGTAGATGCCGCAAGAAAGATATCCAGTGACATCAATGTTACCGCTGCCTCAACAATCACGAAAAGGATGTTAAAGATCACCAACAGAACGATAACGCTCTCTCTTTTCTGGACATCATGCAGGTAGGTTGAAATAATACCGTTGACATAGATCACACCGATTGCCGCACCGGCAAGCAATACCTGCCCTATAAGCCTAAGGACAACATTTGCAATTATGTCACGTTTGAATGTCAAAACCAGTATGAACGCCATGCATGCAATTTCAGTGGCCGCCGATGCGATCACGAATTTTTCGCTGTAGTCATGTATAAACGCGGCAGCGATCAGGTATATAAAGAATCTTACGATGATCACCGAAACCGCAAGTGCATCAAACTGGTCAAAACCTGCCGCAGCAACCTTAAGGCGACTTGTGCGGTTGTTAAGGTCAAATCTGTTAGCCAACCTCACTGTCCTCCTTTAAGAGTATCTTAAACACATTATTCTTAATGCAGTAGAAGCCCTTTACACCTTCCA
>JAILPE010000080.1 GCA_024699645.1 Lachnospiraceae bacterium | reverse complement strand
TTCCGTGGGGCGAGATGAAATAATTTTGAAATGTGTGCATAACGAAGAGGAGACGCTATGGAATATTGGTTTTCGGAGTATCATACAAAAGATGTGAAGCTTTCGATAAGAGCGGACGAACAGCTCTATTCGGGTAAGAGTGACTACCAGTCTTTTGATGTGTTCAGCACTCCCGAGTTCGGGAAGATGCTTGTTTCGGACGGCGAGATCGTTTTTACGGAATCTGACGAGTTCGTGTACGACGAGATGGTTACGCACGTGCCCATGGCAGTTCATCCAAATGTAAAAAAGGTCCTCATCTTCGGAGGAGGCGACGGCGGCGTGGCATCCACTTTTGCCGAATATCCCGAGATAGAGCAGATTGACCTTGTTGAACCCGACGAGATGATGGTCGATGTATGCAAGAAGTTTTTCCCCGAGCAAACCCGAGGCTTTGAGGACCCCAGAGTGCATATCTATTTCCAGGACGGTCTTCATTTCCTTAGGTCAGTCCAGAACGAATATGATATAATAGTCAATGATTCCACCGATCCCTTCGGACATGAAGAAGGGCTCTTTACAAAAGAGTTTTACGGAAGCTGCTACAAGGCGCTCAAATCGGACGGAATCATGGTTTATCAGCACGGCAGTCCTTTCTACGATACAGAGGAGGAAGCGTGCAGAAGCATGCACAGAAAGGTATTCCACAGCTTCCCGATAAGCCGTGTTTATCAGGCTCACATAGCCACTTGCTCGGCAGGTTACTGGCTTTTCGGATTCGCTTCCAAGAAATACCATCCGATCCAGGACTTTGATGCTAAGCGCTGGAATGAGCGCGGGCTCAAAACATGGTATTACACAACAAATCTTCATATAGGATCGTTCATGCTTCCCAAGTATGTTGAAGACCTTCTTGAAGAGGAAGAAGACAGAAAGAAAGAGCAGGCGTAGAAACGGCAGAAAAGAAGCCTGCAAAGAAGAGCAAGCGTAGGAACGGCTGAGACAGCAGCCGGAAAATAGGAGGAATAAGGATATGGCAAGAATTATGGTTATCGGTTGCGGCGGTGTAGCAGGTGTTGCGATCGCAAAAATATGTCAAAACAGCGAGGTCTTTGATGAGCTCATGATCGCAAGCAGGACGGTTGCCAAGTGCGACGCGCTCAAGGAGAAGCTTGCACCCACAACAAAAACAAAGATCACGACCGCAAAGGTTGACGCAGACAGCAAGGACGAACTTGTCGCTCTTATTAACGCCTATAAACCCGATGCCGTACTCAACCTGGCTCTTCCTTATCAGGATCTGACCATTATGGACGCTTGCCTTGAATGCAAGGTCGATTACATCGATACCGCAAACTATGAGCCCGAGGATACAGACGATCCCGAGTGGCGTAAGGTGTACGATAAGCGTTGCAAGGAACTTGGTTTTTCCGCATATTTTGACTATTCATGGCAGTGGGCATACGAAGAAAAGTTTAAGGCTGCCGGCATAACAGGCCTGCTCGGAACCGGATTTGACCCGGGGGTAACGAGCGTGTTTGCGGCATATGCGTTAAAGCATTATTTTGATGAGATACACTACATCGACATACTTGACTGCAACGGCGGCGATCACGGCTATCCTTTCGCGACAAACTTTAATCCCGAGATCAACCTCAGAGAGGTTTCGGCGCCCGGATCGTACTGGGAGAACGGCAAGTGGGTTGAGATCCCGGCCATGAGCATAAAGAGGGAGTACGATTTCCCCGAGGTCGGCAAGAAGGACATGTACCTTCTACACCACGAGGAGATAGAGGCTCTCGCAAAAAATATTCCCGGAGTCAAGAGAATCCGTTTCTTTATGACCTTCGGACAGTCGTATCTGACACATATGAAATGCCTTGAAAATGTGGGAATGCTCTCTACTACACCTGTAGAATTCGAAGGCAAACAGATCGTACCGATTCAGTTCCTTAAAGCCCTTCTTCCCGATCCTGCAACACTCGGACCCCGTACGGTCGGCAAGACAAACATCGGAAACATCATCACGGGTGTTAAGGACGGCAAGGAAAAGACGATCTACATCTACAATGTTTGCGATCATCAGGAGTGCTACAAGGAGGTAGGCTCACAGGCAATCTCCTACACAACCGGCGTTCCCGCAATGGTCGGCGCAATGATGGTTGTTAAGGGACTCTGGAAGAAACCCGGCGTATTCACCACCGATGAGTTCGACCCCGATCCCTATATGGAAGCACTCGCAAAGTTCGGACTCCCTTACGTGGTAGTGGAAAACCCTGAGATTGTTGAGTAATGGGCTTGAGAAGTAATGATCGCTGAGGGGATGAAAGCTGAGCGAAGATTGCCGGGTAATTATATAAAAAGTTCAGGAACATGAGATTTTACGGGTCGGTTGCCTTGCGGTACCGACCTGTTGTGATATAATCAAATGGGTTGATTTCTGAGGAAACCGCCCAATGTAAGTTTGACTTCCAAAGGGGACTATAAACGGGGAAAACCGGTCCGGAACATGATAGTGTAAAGTCGCCTATGAAAAACAGAGCCTAAGAAAAAAGGCTCAAATGAACCTAAGAGGGGAAAAAAGTATGAAGCTTTCAGAAGTGAAAACACCATGCTATGTGATTGATGAGGTGGCGCTCATTCATAATCTTGAAATCCTGAAAAAGGTTGAGGATGAGAGCGGCGCGCACATTCTATTGGCGCAAAAATGCTTCTCGGGTTACGACGAGTATCCTCTTATTGCGAAATATATCAGCGGCACGACGGGGAGCGGGCTTTATGAAGCGCGGCTCGGATATGAAAAGATGGGCGTTCCGTTCGGAAAGCAGACACATGTCTATGCGCCGGCCTATAAAAGTGAGGATGTTCCCGAACTTGCACGCATATGCGATCATATGATATTCAACTCATCGGCGCAGCTTCTCAGGCATTATAGTGCGGTGAGGGGGAAGACAAGCATAGGCGTTCGTATCAATCCGCAGTACAGAACCCAGAAAGATCACCCAATGTACGACCCTTGCGCTGCGGGCTCGAGGCTTGGGATGAAGAGGGAAGATCTTACGGCCGAAGTTCTCGAAAAGATCGACGGGATCCACTTCCACACAATGTGCGAGCAGCGTTTTGACGACCTCGCGAGAACGGTCAGGGTTGTGGAACGCGACTTCGGAGACATATTGAGACGCGTGAAGTGGCTGAATATGGGCGGCGGACAGCACATCACGTCCGAAGGATACGACGTAGATGGGCTCATAACGCTTATAAAGTACCTGCGCGAGACCTACAAAATTGAGGTTTACCTTGAACCCGGCGAGGCAGTGACGATCGATGCGGGAATACTTGTGAGCGAAGTGCTTGATGTCGTTGAAAACAGGTTGAAGATATTGGTGCTTGATGCATCGGCGGCATGTCACATGCCTGATGTCCTCGAGGTTCCGTACACGCCGACCGTTTCCGAAAACTATATTCAATCCGGCGATTCGGAAGAAAAAATAATATTTGCAGGGGAGCCGGCTGAAAAGAGGTATACGTACAGGCTTGCGGGGAACACGTGTCTTGCGGGCGATGTTATCGGAGATTATTCTTTTGACAGCGAAAAAAAGGCGGGAGACAGACTTTACTTCCATGATATGGCAATCTATTCGATGGTCAAAAACAATACATTTAACGGAATCCCGCTTCCGTCGATCTATTCGATGGATAAAAACGGCGAGTGCAGGATCTTGAAAGAATTCGGATACGAAGATTTTAAGTCGAGACTCGGATCGTGAGAACTGAGCCCGGATCATGCGAAGAGATTAAATCGTTACCGCGAAACTGAGGATACAGTAAAAACGTGGATGTTAGGACAGACAGAGGATGAGGTGCCGAATAAGACACTGCAATAAAGCGGAGAAAAATACATGAGTGAGAATAAGTTCAGGATGCCGGGCGAATTTGAACCGCATGACGGATGCCTTATGATATGGCCCGAAAGACCCGGCTCTTGGAAAGACGGAATAGAGGCTGAGAAGGCTTTTGCGGCGGTAGCGAGAGCTATCGGAAGAAGTGAAACCGTTTATATGATGGTTTCTCCCGAAAAGCTTGATCACGCAAAACAGGTCATGAAGAGCCCGACCGAAGGCGACAATCCCGAAAATCCGGGAGATTCCGGAAGTCAAAGAGATCCAAGAAATTCGGTAGATTCCGAAAATCCAAGAAATTCCGGAGATTCCGAAAATCCAAGAAATCCGGAAGCGCAGAAATTGGATGGCGCGTTCAATGGAAAAATAATGGGCGCTGAGACGATCGTATTCATCCCTTTCGCCGCCGACGATTCCTGGGCGAGAGATACAGGCCCTACTTTCGTGGTAAGTGAGAGCGAAAGAAAATGTAGAAGGACTGAGGC
>JAILPE010000114.1 GCA_024699645.1 Lachnospiraceae bacterium | reverse complement strand
AACATCCCTTGTCGCCTTTTCGTTGCATTTGAGTCCCTGTTAGTGTATAATGTATCGCGCTGATTTGGGACTCTTTTATTATGCAAATAGCCATGTTCGGCTAAAGAGCAAAAAGAAAAGAGTTCGAATAGGGAATATATCGGAAATAATGACATAAAACCGTAAAATATCGGAGTATTAAAGGAGATTAATATATCATGAAATTAGGAATCGTTGGACTGCCCAATGTAGGAAAGAGTACGCTTTTTAATTCACTTACAAAGGCAGGAGCCGAGTCGGCAAACTATCCGTTCTGTACGATCGACCCTAATGTAGGAGTCGTTGCCGTACCCGATGAGAGACTTGATGTTCTTACAAAAATGTACGACTCACAGTCTACGGTACATGCAGTTATCGAGTTCGTTGACATAGCGGGACTTGTAAAAGGTGCATCAAAAGGAGAGGGACTCGGAAATCAGTTCCTTTCACACATCAGGGAAACTGATGCCATTGTTCATGTAGTAAGATGCTTTGAGGACGGGAATATAATTCACGTTGAAGGAAGCGTAGATCCCGTTCGTGATATAGAGACGATAGACCTTGAGCTTACATTTGCGGATCTTGAGGTTATAGAGAAAAGAATTGCAAAGGGTGCCAAGGCAGCAACGGCAAATAAGGCACTTGCGAAGGAAGTCGAACTCCTCAAAAAGCTTAAGGAACTCCTTGAGAGCGGAAAACCCGCGAGAGCCTATGAACCTGAAAACGAAGAGGAAGCGGAGCTTATAAACAGTTTTTGTCTTCTTACATCGAAACCGGTTATCTTTGCGGCAAATGTATCGGAAGAGGATCTGGCGGACGATGGAGCAAGCAATCCTCATGTAAGTGCAGTCCGTGAATTTGCAAAGAATTCGGGCAGCGGCGTATTCGTTATCTCTGCTCAGATCGAGCAGGAGCTTGCGGAGCTGAGCGAGGAAGAAAAGAAGGAATTCCTGAAAGATCTCGGCGCCGAAAGCTCGGGACTTGAAAAGCTCATTGCGGCAAGCTACGATCTGCTCGGACTTATGAGCTTCCTTACCGCAGGACCCAAAGAAACAAGAGCATGGACCATAAAGAAGGGAACAAAGGCGCCCGGTGCCGCAGGAAAGATACATTCGGATTTTGAGCGCGGATTCATCAGAGCCGAAGTAGTTAGTTATGATAACCTTATAGAGTGCGGTTCCTATAATGCGGCCCGTGAAAAAGGTCTTGTCCGTTCTGAAGGCAAGGATTATGTGGTGCAGGACGGAGACGTTATTCTCTTTAGGTTTAATGTTTGATCGGGGGGTGGCGATGCCTATTCGCCGGGAGTTGATCTTTGACAGAAAATTCATGCATTAAGGATGATGAGTCAGGAGGAAACATGTTCTGGGGAAATGATACTTCAATAATATTCCCAAACTTAGGGATAGAACTTAATAACGTACCGAGGGGATTTACCGTATTCGGCTTTAATGTCGCTTTTTACGGGCTTATCATCGGTATCGGGATGCTCAGCGGTATCTTGATCGCGCGCAGCCAGGCTAAACGTACGGGACAAAACCCGGATTTTTATCTTGATTTTGCGTTGATCGCAATTCCTCTGGGTGTTATAGGAGCCAGACTATATTCTGTCATATTCGAGTGGGAAAAATATACAGATGATTTTTGGTCCATATTCAACTTAAGACAAGGAGGTCTTGCAATTTACGGCGGTGTTATAGCCGCACTGCTTACGGTACTCGTTTTCTGTAAGATAAAAAAATTCAGCTACGGTCTTTTTGCCGATACCGGAATATTCGGCTTGCTTCTCGGACAGATAATCGGAAGATGGGGAAATTTCTTTAACAGGGAGTGCTTCGGAAATTATACGGACAGTCTTTTTGCGATGAGGATCGATGTGACGGACAGATCTCTCTGGTCGATATTTAAGCCTGCTGTTATTCCGGATGAAGTACTCTCTGCAATGTATGAAGGAAAAGAAAAAGCTCTTTCAAGCATCATGGAGATCAGAAACAATATAGTTACGGCAGCGGACGGTAATTCATATATTCAGGTACAACCGACATTCCTTTATGAGTCGATCTGGAATCTCGCTCTTCTTATAGGTCTTTTGATCTATTTGCCGAAAAAGAAGTTTAACGGCGAGATAGTTCTTATGTATCTTGGGGGCTATGGACTCGGACGGTTCTTTATCGAAGGAGTCCGCACCGATCAGCTGTTTTTGTGGAATTCGGGCATAGCGGTTTCTCAGGCACTTTCACTTGTACTTTTTGTGGCAGCGGTAACGCTTATAGTAATATTCAGGATCAGAGCCGCCAAGGGAAAGATCGCAATGTTTGACAGCGTTGCATTCTTTAAGGCATACGATGAAAAGCATAATACTAAAAAGACAAAAAAGAATACAAACGCAAGAGTTGCTGAAGTAGTGGGAGATATAGCTGAAGCGGAAAAAGCCGAGGGTGATCGAGTATTAGCTGAAAATACTGAGACAGAAAAGGTTGAATCAGAACAAGCCGGGGCGGACATCCAAGATACGGGAGACGCATCTTCTGAAAACGCGGCGACGGAAAATGAAAAAACAGACAAGTGAGATCCGTGTCAATTGAATTACAGGAGATCAGCAATAATAACCAAAAGAAAACCGATATTACAGACCCTTTGTGCCGAAAAGCGGTACAAGGGTCTTTTCTTGTGTCGAAAGGCGGTACAAGGGTCTTTTCTTGTGTCGAAAGGCGGTACATGATTCTTCCCTATGCATCGAGGAAGGGTATAATTTCTTTCACTTATTCGGAGAAATAGCGCCACTGAGGGCCGATATAATTGGGTTGAAAATTTATACTTGACGGAACGATATACCTCGTGATATGATGTATACCGTCATCGGAAGTATAACGCAACAAACAGTATAATTGTTTGGCTTGCGGTGACAAAGTTCGATTTTGAAAGGAGGCGTAAAATGGATGTCCAATTAAAAAGGGGACTCCTTGATGTGTGTGTGCTCGCAGCGATCAGAAATGAGGATTCATACGGTTACAAGATCATCAAGGATATGAGCCCTTATCTCGAAATGTCCGAGTCGACACTTTATACGATCCTAAAAAGACTTGAATCGGGGAAGCTTCTGATCGTGTGGTCTGCAGAACACGGCGGAAGGCTTAGAAAATACTACAGGATCACCGATATGGGAATAGAAAGACTCAATGAATTTAAAGACGATTGGAAGGAAATAGAAGCAATCTACCGTTTTATAACAAGGGAAACTAATATGGCCATTCCGGATTTTAATGCGGGAGCAAGTGATCCGGGTGCGATCAAGGAAGGAATTAAAAATGACTAAAAATGAATTTCTGGCAGAATTAAAAAGCGGTCTTTTAAGCTGCCCCGATGAAGAAAGAGAAGAGAGGGTGAATTTTTACGATGAGATGATCAGCGACTTGATGGAGGAAGGCTATACAGAAGAGGAGGCAGTGGCGAGGATCGGGAATCCTAAGGAGATCGCAGCAAAGATCGTAGAGGATATACCGCTTGCCGTCCTTGTAAAAGAAAAGATAAAACCCAAGAGAACACTTAAGGGATGGGAGATACTTCTTATAATACTCGGAGCTCCTATTTGGTTTTCTCTCGCTGTAGCAGCCATTTCTGTGGTGTTTTCAGTGTTTGTCGTGATATGGTCGCTCGTAGTTGTTGTATACTCGGTAGACCTGGCACTTGCCGTTGCGGCGATCGGATGCATAGTCGGAGCGTTTCTTACGTTCTCGTGGCCGGCCGGAATGCTCATGGTCGGAACGGGAGTCTTTTGTGCGGGAGCCGCTGTGGTTCTTTTTATTGCCGCTATCAAGTTTACACAGCTTATGATGAGTGTCACCCGTTCATTTTTCATGTTTATCAAAAGCCTCTTTATTTCAAAAGAGGAAGCATGATACAAAAACTAAAGATCTAAGAAAGTCGGAGGAATTATTAAATGAAAAAACAATACAAGATAGCAATTATGGCCGGAGCTTTTTGCATGATCGTCGGTCTTTTGATCGCCGGTGGAGCATTTGCCTCAAGTTGTCTGGGAAATGATGAGGGAAAAGGTATCAGCATTGAAGATTTTTCAAATGTAAATTATGTCGATATAACCGAGGAACCGGTCGGAATGTATGAAAATGTTGTTATTAATACTTCAAGTGAAGATGTCAGGTTGTATCTGACTGACGGCAAAACCCGGGTAGATGCACATATCGATGATAACAGAAAATTAACCACTAATATCGGTAATGACAGTCTTGAGATCAATATAACGGATAAGAACAAAATCCGTTTATCTCTTATCGGTTATGAAAACTCTTATATAAATGTGTATCTGAGTAAGGCAGACTTTAAAGGATCTCTTAATGTCAAAACATCCTCGGGCAATATTGAAATACCGAAAGATTTTACTTTTAAGGGAGTGATCCTCGGTTCAAGCTCGGGAGATATAGTATCGGAGTGCACGGCAAACGGGATCGTTACAGGGGTTGCAAGCTCGGGAAAGGTGAATATATCGAATGCCGATGCGATAGAGATCTCCGTAAACACATCTTCGGGTAATATCCTTTTGGAAAACTGCAAGTCTTCGAAAGACGTGACTATCGGGAGCAGCTCGGGAGATCAGATAATAAGGAATCTCACTGCAGAAGCGTTTTCATCCGAGTCCTCTTCGGGTGATCTGAAACTATCCGATTCAAATATCAGCGGACTCTTAGAACGTACTGCAAGCTCGGGAGAGAGTGAATTTAAGGATACAGTATCCGGCAGTCTTTTTGTAAAAAGCACATCCGGAGATGTTGAATTTGAAAAAATCGACGCTCACAACATTAATATCGCAACCTCTTCGGGAGAAGTTGAGGGATCGTTTATGAGCGGAAAGATATTTGATGTCGATACCACGTCGGGTGATGTGAAAACTCCCCACGATGAAGGCACCGATAAATGTACTGTAAATACAACTTCCGGTGATGTAGAGATCAGAATTCATGGAAAATAACGCGCCCTTCAGTATTTACGGCAAATGAGAGTTCGACCGGGATCTGCGATAAATAACGTGCCTTTCAGGCTCTGTGGTGTTTAAGTGATGTCATGGCAAATATTGCAATCACAACACCTACTGCGCAGACGGCGGTTCCGGTGAGCAGCATGGCGCTTATGCCGACATTGTCGAGGATGACTCCGCTGAGGAGATTTGAAAACACACCGCCAACGGTGATGGCACTTGTTATGTAGGCCTGGCCCTTAACCTGATCGAGCTCTTCCATGGTGTTGTTTACATAATATGCCGATGCGGGAATGAACACCGCATACGCAAAGAGCTGGAAGGACTGGCTTACGTACATCATGGGCATTCCGTCGGCAAAGATGAGGATAAGGATCTTGATAAAAAATGCGATCCCGGAAAAGATAAGAAGCTTTTCACATTTGATCTTTTTAAGGACGATACCTATCATTGCCATGACGGGAAGTTCAAGGATCGCCTGAAGGAAGTTTGAGAAACCGAGCTCTTTTTCACCACCGCCGAGATTCCTTATGATCTGGATCATAAAGTCATTGATCATGTTGTGCGCAAAGAAAAAGCAGATGGTGCCGACGAGAAACAACATAAAGGCAGGATAGGTTTTTGCAAATTCAATAATACTGTTATGAGCGTGGCCGCTTTCGGATGCGATCCCATCACGGGATGTGTCCGGAGCGGCTTTTTCGGGTTTTATAAAGGTGATGATGAGTACGGCGGAAACGATCATTGCCACAATATTCACTATCATAAGGATTTCAACGCCGATATTCTCGACAGCCATTCCGATAAAAACGGAGGTTACGGCAAAGCTGGCGGAGCCGAGTCCTCTTGCGAGCCCGTATATGATATTGCAGCCGACCTTGTTGTATTCGAAGCACAGCGCAGTCATCACGGGCTGATATGCAAACTGGATCATATATATAAGTGCGAAAACAATAAATACGAATACTTTGTTTTGCGGCAGCAAAAGGAGTGCTGCGGAACCGATCCCGATGATCGCAACGCTTATGAAGATGAACCTTCGGTTAGTGAGCGGACCGGGCTTATCGATGATCCCTGCGATAAAAGGTTGAAATACGGCGGATAAGATATTTGCCACCGCAAGCAGAATGCCGACTTCGGTATTGGTAAAGCCGCAAGACAGAAGATAGACCGCCGCATACGCGTGCAGGGAACAAAAACAAACAAAATAGGCTGCATTTAATAATGTGTAGCGTGCGGTCCAATACTTTCTCATGTGATCTCCTTCGAATGTCTTTTTTTCTGATCCGTCAAAAACGTTGCCGGAGTTCTTATGTACAAAATAACGCGTTGCCGTATTGCGGAGGGGCGTATTGATGTATGCAGACATTTTAACATATTTGTTATAAAAATGAATCTTCATATTTTGACAGGGATGCCTTATTTATTATTCAAAACAATAGAACAGATGTACGAAACGAACATACATTTGGTACAATTTATAGTCAACGAACACTTTTTCGATACATTATATAGTGAATTCTCTAAATTGCATTTCAAAAAGCAGTTTATTATGTGATTTGTGCCTGATTTTGAGAAAATTTGCTTGATTTTTATGACGTTAGGGTGTAATATAAACGTACAAGTGGAGCAAAAGTGGAGAAAAGTGAATTACAGTGGCTTGATGTGGAGCAAAATATAAGGAGGAAATGACAAATGTTCATGGGTCAGTTTAATCACACGATAGATCCCAAGAACAGATCGTTCCTTCCTGCCAGGTTCAGGGAGGAGCTGGGCGAAAGCTTTGTCGTAACAGCCGGACTTGACGGCTGCCTCTATATTTGCCCCAAAGCCGATTTTGAAGAATTCGCGAGAAAGCTGGCCGACTTACCGTTTACCGCAGAGACAAGACAGTTCCAAAGATTCTTTATGCAGAATGCGGCGGAATGTGAGCAGGATAAACAGGGAAGATTTATAATCCCCACCATTCTCAAGGAACTTGCCGGCATAACAAAAGACATTGTTTTTGTCGGAGTCATAAGCAAGATCGAAGTGTGGAGTAAAGAACGGTTCGATAAGAGCACACTCAGTGAACCGGTCGAGGATATAGCAGAAAAAATGTCGACACAGTTCGGACTGAGATTCTGACGGTACGGGGAGAAGTGAAAATGCCTAATAACAACTTTGAACATGTTCCGGTAATGCTTGAAGAAGTACTTGAGGGACTGAAGATCAGGGAAGACGGTATTTACGTTGACGCAACAGTCGGAGGAGCGGGTCATTCCTTTGAAATAGCCGCAAGACTGAAAAGCGGACGTCTCATATGTCTCGATCAGGACAGTGAAGCCATCGAAGCAGCCGGAAACAGACTTAAAGTATACGGAGAGCGTTGCAAGATAATAAAAAGCAACTACGAAAACATAAAAAGCGTATTGAAAGACGAGAATGTGACACGGGTAAGCGGAATACTCGCAGACCTCGGAGTTTCCTCACATCAGCTTGATACACCGGAAAGAGGGTTCTCCTACAGTGCCGATGCACCTCTCGATATGAGAATGGATACGGACGGATCAAGAACGGCTGCCGACATAGTTAACGGATATGCAGAAAGAGAACTCATCAGGATCCTCAGAGAATACGGTGAAGAACGATTTGCACCGAACATAGCGAGGAACATAGTAAAAAAACGTGAAGAAAAAAAGATTGAGACGACATTTGAGCTCAATGACATAATAAGCGCTTCGATCCCGATGAAATTCAGGGAAAAAGGAAGCCATCCCTCAAAAAGAACGTTTCAGGCAATAAGGATAGAACTGAACAGGGAACTTGAAGTGCTGGAGGGAACGATCGATACGATGATCGATCTGCTCGAACCGGGCGGAAGATTGTGTATCATAACATTCCATTCGCTTGAGGACAGGATAGTAAAAACTGTTTTCAACAAAGCACAAAATCCATGCATCTGCCCGCCGAACTTTCCGAAATGCGTATGCGGAAGGGTATCGAAAGGAATGCATATCACAAGGAAGGCAATTCTTCCGTCGGAGGAAGAGATCGCATATAACAAAAGGTCAAAGAGCGCAAAGCTCAGGATCTTTGAAAAAGCGAATTGAAAGGATTCATAAAACATGGGTGAGAGGAACCGGTTCGCGTTTGACCGCGACTATTACAACAGAATAGCTGCCAAATATGTGAACGGTTCATCCGCAAAGGATTACGCGCTCAATGATGACAATGAGGACGATCTTGAGAAATATCTGACAGCCACATATGCGCCGGAATATATGGAAACGTATTCAGGTACATCTGTACGCAGAGAAACGGCAAGAACATATGCGCAGCCCGCACGTAAAATAAGTGAGGAATTGCCCGAGAGAACAGCTCCCCGGGAAAATACGTCCGGCGAAACCAAACACGTTACAAAGATCAAAACAAGATATCTGATAAGATTTAAGCTTTTCAGAACCGCATGTGTTGCAGCGCTTATAGTGCTTGTCGTACAGGTATCGCTCAATCTTTTATCGTTAAAATCCGATGTAAACCTGATAGACAAGGAATTATCGGACGCCAAGATAACTCTCGAAGATGTGAATTCGTACAATGAGTCGCTTCTCGGTCAGCTTGACATCAGTTATGACAGAAATTATATTTATAATGTTGCAGTCGGAAAACTCGGCATGGTATATCCCAAAGACAATGCCGTGGTATATTATAAAGCCGCCGATACAAGTCATGTGATCCAGTATCGCGACATCCCGTAAGAAATGAATCAGGAAAATGAAATCAAAAAAACAAAGAGACGTGACGTGAACCCGCCTTATAAGAAAGGCCTGAAGTTGGCCTTCCTGGTTGTGATCCTGGCCGGCGGGCTTATAATCGGACGTCTTTTTTATATTAACAGTGAAAAGGGCCTTGATTACTCGAAAGCCGTCCTTTTGCAAAGATCGTACCGCTCAAGGAGCATCGCGGCCAAAAGAGGATCGATCCTTGACAGAAACGGCATAATACTTGCGAGAAGCGAAAAAAAGTATAACGTGATCATAGACCCGAGACAGATACTTGAAAAAGATTACTATCTGGAACCTTCGATCGATGCGATGGTCAAGTATCTCGGGTATGATGCGGATGAGATACGCACTCTTATATATGACAATCCCGACAGTTCGTATGTTGTCTATGAGAAGGATGCCGATTATTCAAAAATCTCCGCATACAAGAAATATCAGGCGGATAAGCTCAGAGTGACCGGTGTGTGGTTTGAAGAGGAGTTTTCGAGAATTTATCCGTACAGCACGCTGGCATCGCATGTTCTCGGATTCGTCAATCGTGAAGGAATGGGGTCGTATGGCCTTGAACAGTATTACAATGATGAACTATCCGGTACTGCCGGCCTGTCGTATACATATTTTGACAGTGATCTCAAGCAGAAGAAGATCGTAGAGAACGCCGTTGACGGCTATGAGCTTGTCACAACGATCGATTATAACGTTGAAAGGATCGTTGAGGAAAAAGTAAAGGATTTCCTTGACACGACGGGAGCAAAGAATATCGGAGTTATCGTCATGGATCCGAATGATGCGTCGATCCTTGCGATGGCTTCAAACAGAGAGTATAACCTGAACGATCCGAGAGATCTTTCAACATGTTATCCGACTTCGGAAATAATGTTTATGAGCGAAAGTGATAAACTTGAGAAAATGTATGGTATGTGGAAGAACTTCTGCATCAGCGATACATATGAACCGGGTTCGACTTTCAAAACAATGACAGTTGCCGCAGCTCTCGATGAAAATGCCATTGATACCGATGATACCTTCTATTGTGCCGGATACAGTGAGGTCGGAGGTTGGAGGATCGGATGTAACAATAAATACGGTCACGGTACACTTTCTTTGAGTCAGGCGCTCATGAAATCGTGTAACTGTGCGCTCATGGAAATTGCCGCTAAACTCGGAAAAGACAGCTTCTACAGATATCAGAGCAAGTTCGGTTTCGGTGCCAAAACGGGGATCGATCTTCCGGGAGAAAGTTCGGGTATCCTTATACCTCTGAAGAACCTTAACGAGACGGAGCTTGCAACGAGCAGCTTCGGTACAACGTTTAACGTGACGATGATACAGATCGCTGCCGCATATGCGTCGATAATCAACGGCGGAACCTATTATCAGCCGCATGTTGTAAGAGAGATCAGACGCAGCGATAAGACGGTCGTGTCAAACTATAACGATATGGGCGTCAGACAGACGATAAGCGAGGGAACGGCGTCATTCATCAAAAACGCATTGTTCCTTACGGTTGAGAGCGGAACTGCCACACCTGCCAAGGTTGAGGGCTATCTGATCGGCGGAAAGACCGGAACCGCTCAGAAACGACCTCGTGAAGAAAAGCGATTTGTTGTATCATTTGCGGGATTCGCGCCTGTTACGGATCCTAAGGTCCTTGTTTACATAGTCATCGATGAAGTCGCCGATCCCGAGCTTTCCGCGAGCAGTTCTCCGGCAACAAAGCTTTGCGCGGCGATAATGAAAGAGATACTTCCTTATTTAGGTGTTTATCCGGACGGAGATATAGATTACCATGTTGACCTTACGATGATCGACGATTCGGAAAATGAGAATTACGATCCGTTTGAGGACGAGAAGAATACCGATGTGCTTCCCGAAGGTATTGACGATGAAATTGAATAAAAATATAATTGTAGGTAATTGATGATAATACCACTATATATTGTGGATGAAAGAATATTAAGGATTCGGTCGGATGATTATGAAGAATACCCGTGTCAGAAAGGTCGTTGGCAGCTACGACATATCGCTTTTGTTGATCGTGGCGTTATTGTGCGCTTTCGGCACGGTTATGGTATTCAGCACAAGCTATTACAATGCCGACAGGTTTTATTCCGAATCGACGAAGTATTATTCTCTGCAGATCCGAAATATCATTTTCGGAGGCGCATCCATGATAATGGTGTCGCTTATCGATTACCATTTGTATTCGAAAAGAATATGGAGATCGATAAACCTGTTATATGTGCTGTATGTTTTGTGCATGGTGCTCCAGATACTGGTTGTCTTTATAGGTTATTCGTCTAACGGAGCCGCAAGATGGCTCAACATAGGACCGGTGGGGTTTCAGCCGTCAGAGTTAACAAAGATCTGTATAATACTGATGTCGGCTTACCTTATTTCAACCCGTGTCAAATATATGAAAACCCTTGTCGGGATCACGCCTATGCTGATCCTATTTACGCCTCTCGTCATGCTTGTCGCTTATTTCGATCTTTCAACGGGAATAGTGCTTCTTGCTATAATGTTTGTCGTTGCGCTTGTTGTGACGGGGTTCCGCAAGTATTATCTGGGCATTTTCGGTGTAATGCTTGCCGGCGGTCTCGTGCTCATTCTGTATAAAGGGTACAGAATGGAAAGAATAATCGACTGGTTGAACTCGGATACTCTCGATACCGGTTCCCAAACGATCCAGGGACTTTATGCGATCGCTTCGGGCGGGATCGGAGGAAAGGGTCTCGGCGAAGGGATCCAGAAGCTCGGAAAGATACAGGAAGTTCATACCGATATGATCTTTACCGTTGTTTGCGAGGAACTCGGCATCATAGGCGCGATCACGGTAATCACTCTTTTTTTACTGTTGCTTTGGAGGATATACGTCGTTGCCGTCAATGCGAGAGATATGTTCGGAGGGCTCATATGCGTTGGTGTGTTTGCTCACATAGCGACCCAGTTCATCCTCAATATCATGGTTGTTACGAATATGATCCCGGCCACGGGTATACCTCTGCCGTTCATCAGTTACGGCGGTACTTCGCTCGTTGTATTGATGGCCGAGATGGGACTGGTTTTGAATGTGTCGAAACAGATCCCCAAGGAAGGGGTAAGCGATGCGTGACGACAGAAAAGTAAAACTCGCGGTCATCTGTTTTTTGATCGCTGTGCCGGTTATACTTGCGGTGATCTTTGCAACATTTTTCAGACTTGAAAAGGTCGAAGTCGTCAACACCGGGAGTTATTATTCCGACGAAGAGATAGAAAAAAGACTTTTGAACGGATTTGCCGGCAAATTTACATATATCTTTGCACTTAAAGCAAAGATAAAAGGTATTGATGATATACCGTTTATTGAAAAAACGGATTATGAGATCGTAGACAAAAATACGCTCAGACTATATGTTTATGAAAGACAGATAGCGGGCAGCGTTCCGGTCATGGGAAAGTATTTCTGCTTTGACAGGGAAGGGATCGTAACGGACTGCGTTGATGCACTGCCCGAGGGCGTAGTGCTTGTCACCGGCATAGACATAGACGATATCGTCATCGGGAAAAAGATCGGTTCGGATAACGAAAAGTACGCAAGCCTTATGGAGATCGTCTCGCTCCTTAATAAGAACGGGATCGAGACAGATGAGATATCCTTTGATTTCAGAGGAAACATAACGCTTATGATAGGTGATGACGAGGTAATCCTCGGCGATAAAGAAGACTATGATCTTGAGATAAACAATCTGAAAAACATCATGGCATCGATGGGAGAAGGAGCTTTCAGGTTTGATATGCGCTACATGAATAGTGAGAATATGTCAGTTACCGCAAAACCGATAGATAATTAATTGCTTTTTTGAGTTTAACTCTTGATTATTCATTGAATGAAATGTAATATATAGAGTGTGTGTTTATATACTGATTTGAAAGATACGTATTTATATAGAAAGTAAGCTTAAGGAGGACGCAAAACGTGATCGAGATCAAGGATACAGCATCTAACGTTTCAGCGCGTATTATTGTTGTTGGTGTCGGCGGAGCCGGAAATAATGCGGTTAACAGGATGATCGACGAGGGAGTTGCAGGTGTGGAATTCATCTGCGTCAATACTGATAAGCAACATTTACGTGCATGTAAGGCAAGCAATTGCATCCAGATAGGTGAAAAACTTACAAAAGGTCTTGGAGCGGGCGCGGTTCCTACCATCGGGCAGAACGCCGCCGAAGAGAGCAGAGAAGAGCTTTCGGAAGCCATAAAGGGTGCGGACATGGTTTTCGTTACCTGCGGTATGGGTGGCGGAACGGGTACGGGAGCAGCACCGGTTGTTGCCGAGATTTCAAAGAATCTTGGTATCCTTACAGTCGGAATTGTTACAAAGCCTTTCAGATTTGAGGCGGTAAGACGTATGGATAATGCTCTTGCGGGTATTGAAAAGCTCAGATCGAACGTTGATACCCTGATCGTTATCCCGAATGATAGATTGCTTGAGATGGTAACGCGCACCACTTCGATGGCGGATGCATTTAAAATGGCAGACCAGGTACTTCAGCAGGGTGTACAGGGAATCACGGACCTCATTAATTATCAGGGTCTTGTTAACCTCGACTTTGCCGATGTCTGCACAGTCATGAGAGACAAGGGTCTTGCACATATCGGTATCGGTTACTGCAACGGCGGTGACGACAACAGATGCCTCAAGGCAGTTCAGGACGCTATTTCTTCACCGCTTCTCGAGACAACGATCGACGGTGCTCAGGATGTCATCATCAATGTTGCCGGAAGAGTCGGCATGATAGAAGTTGCGGAAGCATCCGAGTACGTAAGAAGTCTTATCGGAGAGAATGCAAACGTTATCTTCGGTACTACCGATGAGAACAGAGCAACCGATGATGTTACCATTACGATCATCGCAACCGGTATTGAAGATGTATCGGCACCCGCCGCACCTTCAAAACAGCCTCAGCCGTCGCAGCAGACAAGAGGACTCGGATTCCTCAGCGGACAGGCAAGAAATCCCGGAAATGCGACCAATCGTCCGAACTTATCGAACGGTGCCTTTGAAAAACCGATCGATGTTTATAAGACCGGTTCGGGACAAAACATTAACTCTTCGATGTCGAGTCCTTTGAGACAGACACCGGCACAGCAGAGCCAACCTGAATCGGGTGGCATAAAGATCCCTGATTTCCTGAAAAATAAGGGAAACAGGTAATCGGCACCCGGTCGGGCCACTAAAAGTCCGATTGCTACGAGTAGGAGGAAGGTAAATCTCTCCTACTCGATTTGTATGTTAGAGTATGAGGTTTTAGACACTATGTTTTTCCTTGTTTTTGCTGTATGGATCATTTTTAACGGCAGATTCACCGTTGAGACGGCAGTGATCGGGATCATTCTTTCCGGTCTGGTTGTGTTGTTTGCATGCAAGGTTCTCGGGTATCCGATCAAAAAAGAGATCAGGGTTATCAGGATTATTCCGCGTTTGATATCATATTTTTTCTATTTTTTGGGTCAGCTTATCATTGCCAATCTTACCGTTATGAGATTTGCTTTATCTCCTAAAAGGAAAGTTAAGAGCGTTATTGTTACGTTTGACACGGATATTGAGTCGCAATTCTTTCGCACTCTTCTTGCCAATTCCATAACGCTTACTCCCGGTACCCTCACGGTTTCTCTCAACAAGGGAACCTACAGGGTTCATTGCCTTGATGAATCGTTTGATGTTGGGATCGAAGCATCCGGGTTTATCCGCAGAATATCGAAGATGGAAGCTATAGTGAATGGAAAAAAAATAAACAAAGAAAGGAACGAAGCAGGGAAGGTGTCGGAAGAAGTATGACGATCTTCCTTCGAAAGGTGAGTTTATGGATGAAACGATCAAAACAGCACTGACTGTAGTTCTTTTCTTTTTTGCTGTCTGCATCGTTCTTGCGCTCGTCAGGGCAGTTACGGGGAAAAAACCGGCGGACAGACTTGTCGCTGTCAATATGATAACTACGATCGTTGTAATGATCACCATAGTATTGTCTGTCCTTTTGGACGAATCGTGGCTTGCCGACATTGCCGCCATATATGCGCTTATATCGTTCGTCGGCGTGATCGTTTTCTCGAAGCTTCATATTTCTTCTGTAAAGAAGAGAGCACAAGCAAAAGAAGACCTGTCACGGGAAGGGAGCATGCATGACGGTGACTGATATAATAGGTTTGGTTCTGATATGCCTTGGAGCCCTGTGTGAGATCCCCGCGATCATCGGAGTATTCCGGTATAAACATGCATTGATGCGAATGCATCCGGCTGCTATCGGAGATACATTGGGACTGCTTTTGGTCGCACTTGGGGCTGCTTTCCTTACGGGGTGGTCGTTTACCGTATTTAAGTTTTTCCTGATAGTCGCTTTTATGTGGCTGACGGGACCGGTATCTACCCATATGCTGTCGCTTATGACGTACCGCACTGACAAAAAGGACATAGCCGATTCTTTTGAGACCATAAATATCAATCATTCCGAAGGAGAAGATGACGAAGATGAAGATTCCGAAGATTAAACTGTTAATATATTTCCTGCTTTTTGCGGCTTTGGCGGCTGTAATCATTATGGTCACCGTTGAGGCTTTCGGAGGCGGAAACTGCGTGATCGACAATAAGACGGGCAAAGCGATCAAATCTATGGAAGTCGTAGTGGTCGATGAAGAGATAATGGATATAGAAGTCCTTTACGAAGGAGAAGTCTCAGCAAACAGCGTTGTAAAGAGCAAATTTGACAGAATAGACCTTTCGGCCAATGAAGAAGCACAGGTCTATATAGGCGTTGCTTTTGAAGATGCTCCTTCAAAGATTGAGATACTTGAAGGATATATCACGGGCAGTTTTAACGGAAATATGGACATAGATATTTACGAGGAAGACGGAAAGCTTTATCTTAAGGCCAAGCTCGGAACGGTGCTTTTCGGAAGTACGAAGGACACAAACCTCGACGATACGTTTGTCCTTCTTCCCGAAGAATCCGATTATGATTATGTTGATTGACCAAGAATGGCGGAGAATGTTTTGAATATTTATTTTGAATCTCTCGGATGCGATAAGAATCTTGTCGATACCGAAAAAATGATGACTCTCCTCGACGAAAGAGGTCATAAGCTGACGGAGGAACCGGCTGACGCGCAATGTGCCGTGATCAATACGTGTTGCTTTATCAATGATGCCAAAACAGAGAGTATAGAGGCTATACTCGGGCTCTCTGAGTATAAAAACGGCGGATCGCTCAAATATCTCATTGTTGTCGGATGTCTTGCTTCAAGATATTCGGACGAGATCATAAAAGAGATACCCGAGGTTGATGCGGTCATTTCGGGATCAAGGCTTGCAACACTTTGTGATGTAATGGAAAGACTCGAAAAAGGTGAAGAGCATATCGTTATAAAAGGAGACGGAGATAAGGATGAGGCGCTTCCTTTGAAACGTGGAATATCATCGCCTGTTCATTATACTTATCTAAAGATCGCGGAAGGCTGCGACAGGAGATGTACATATTGCGCCATACCTTATGTAAAGGGTGGATATACAAGCTTTGATTTTGAGAAGATCATGGAAGAGGCCCGTTTGCTCGAAACAAGAGGTGTTACGGAGCTGATCGTGATTGCGCAGGAAACGACTCGCTACGGGATCGAAAAATACGGACGCAAACGGCTTCCCGAGCTTTTGAGCGCTCTGTGTGCGTTGCCGTTTTTGAAGTGGGTAAGAGTCATGTACTGCTATCCCGAGGAGATCGATGACGATCTTATAGCAGTATTCAAAAAAGAAAAAAAGCTTTGCCATTATATTGATATGCCGATACAGCATTCGAGTGATAAAATATTAAAGCGAATGGGAAGAAAGATGACGCGCGCCCGGCTTGAAGAAATCATAAATAAATTCAGAGCCGAGATACCGGATATGTCCATAAGGACAACGCTTCTTGTCGGATTCCCGGGCGAAACGCAGGAAGATTACGAAGATCTTCTCGATTTTGTTCGCAAGTACAGGCTTAACAACCTCGGAGTGTTCAGATACTCGAAAGAGGAGAATACACCTGCTTACGGATTTGACGGTCAGGTGAAGGAATCTGTCAAGAAAGAGAGATACAGGGGTGTAATGACCTTGGCGAGGAGTATCAGCAAATCCGAAAAGGAAAAGATACCCGGCAGTATCCTTGATGTTATAGTTGACGGCTACGACAGCAGGAGAAGGATGTTCGTCGGCAGATCGTACATGGATGCACCCGAGATCGACAGCTGTGTTTACTTTGACAGCACGTGCGAGACGATAATATCGGGAACGATAGTAAAAGTAAGAATCAAACAGTCGGACGAATACGATCTTTTCGGTTCGATGGTTGAGGACTGATGTATGATGGGGTTTGGGAAAAGAAACAAATGGAGGATGAAAAAATGAATTTACCCAATAAGATCACGGTTTTCAGGTTTTTCTTAATACCGATCTTTACAGTTATATTTTTGATGGACGAGTCATGGTGTAATGTGACTGCACTTGTTATTTTCTGTGTGGCATGTGCGTCTGATTTCTTTGACGGCTATATTGCAAGAAAAGACAAGTTGATCACCGATTTCGGCAAACTGATGGATCCGCTTGCGGATAAGCTGCTTGTATGCATAGCGCTTATATGTTTCGTTGAGATAAGAGACAATTTCCCGTGCTGGTGCGCGATCGTGATCATTTCGAGAGAGTTCATCATAAGCGGTTTCAGACAGCTTGCAGCCGAGAAAGGCACGATAATTCAGGCGGGGTATTGGGGAAAGACAAAAACTGTCGTTCAGATGTTTTTGTGTATATTCTACATTTGGGATCTGCCTTACGACTGGTTCAGGATTTCAGAGTCGGTTCTTATGTATTCGGCTACAGTACTCACGATTATTTCACTGCTTGATTATATAATCAGGAACAGAAATATCATTAAAAATGCGTCTAAGTGATGCCACATTTATAACATATTAATGACATATGTCATGACTAAACTGACCAATGCGATAGTTTATGCAAGGGGATGGGGTCTGTTTGACAGTTGAACGGAGCACTACGTGGAGGTGTGAGAATGGCATATGGATTTAAAAGGACAATCCTGGCAGTATTTATCGCGGTTACTGTCGTGGTCACTGCATCTTCATGCTCGGACCGAGGCGGCGAAACAGATATGGGTGTTAACGAAGAGTTGACTCCGACCGTGACTGCGGGGAGCGAACAGTTCAATGACAACAAACTGATCGATAACAGTTCGGGTGTAGAGAGTGATATCGTTTATAAAGTGACATATTATACAGTTGATACGAAGGCATTAAAGCTTGTACAGTCCGTATCGGCTGTTAAAGGCGGAGCAAGTCTCGAGCCTGTCAAGGTTCTCGGTCTTGTGTCCGATTCTCTTAGGGACTCTTCGATTGTGATAGGCTTTGACGATGCTTATTACGATGAAAACGGATACTGCGTTATAGAATTTAACGACTCCATAAAAGATATTTCGTTGAAAGATCATAATCTTGAGACGCTGATCCTTGATGCATGCGGACAAAGCATACTCGACAATTTCGAGTCCAAGGGAGTTATCGTAAGGATCGGAAAAGGAGCATATGTTACCGACCAGTATGATCTGGAAATGGATTATGTTTATATATCCGATATGGACGACTGACATGCCGGAAATTTTAACGGGGGAAACGAAAAACACACGATGAAACCAGTTCTTGTGATCGGCGGCGGAGCCGGAGGATTAATGGCAGCGCTCACAGCTGCAAAAAACGGATCTTCTGTCATATTGCTCGAAAGAAACGAAAAAACAGGTAAGAAGATATATATAACAGGAAAAGGAAGATGCAATCTCACAAACCTCTGCACTAAAGAGGTCTTTTTTGACAATGTCATAAGCAATAAAAGATTTATGTACAGCTCTTATCATGTGCTTGACTCTCAGGCCACGATAGAGCTTTTTAATAATATAGGACTTAAAACCAAGGTTGAACGCGGAGGAAGAGTTTTCCCGGAAAGCGATATGTCCGCTTCTGTAACGGATGCTTTGAGAGCCGGAGTAAAGAAGAGCGGAGTCAGGGAAATGCTTAACTGCCGTGTCACGCATATAGTTGCGAAAGACGGTTGTTTTTCACATGTGGTACTCGAAGACGGCAGTGCTGTTGAAGGCGGTGCCTGCGTACTGGCAACAGGGGGTCTTTCTTATCCTTCGACGGGGTCGACCGGAGACGGGTACGCCATGGCAAGGGAACTCGGTCATACGATCACAAAAACCGTTCCTGCTCTGGTGGGGCTCAGGACCGTGGAGGGATTTGTTGCCGAACTCGAAGGTTTATCGCTTAAAAACGTCAGACTGATAATGAAATGCGGCGGAAAAAAGAAATATGATGAAATAGGAGAGATGCTTTTTACAAGAAGAGGAATATCGGGACCGCTCGTGCTCACTCTCTCGTCAGTGTGCGCTAAAGAACTCACGGGAAATACCGATTGCTCGTTCTTTATAGATCTAAAACCGGCACTTGACGAACAACAACTTGACAAGAGGATAACAAGTGATTTTAATGATAATATGAACAAAGATTTCGCCAATTCACTTGATAAACTGCTTCCGGCCAAGCTTGTCCCGGTTATGGTAGAGATATCGGGTATCGATCCTCACAAAAAGGTGAATCTTGTCACCCGTGAAGAAAGACAAAGGCTTGTTAAGCTTTTTAAGGGATTTCCACTCACATTTAAATGTACAGGCGGATTTGACGAGGCGGTTATTACAAGAGGCGGTATATGCGTTAAAGAGGTCGATCCCTCGGGTATGGGATCAAAGATTGTAAAAGGGCTTTTCTTTGCCGGCGAGGTCCTTGACGTTGATGCGCTGACCGGCGGGTTTAATCTGCAGATCGCCTGGTCGACGGGCTATGCGGCAGGGTTAAGCGCTTCCGAATATGTAAAACAATGACATCCTTAGCGGCAGCTAAATCCAAAGGGATGTTGAAACGGTAAATATATGAGAATTTATAATGTTGCAATTGACGGACCCGCAGGTGCGGGAAAGAGTACGATCGCAAAGAAAGCTGCGGCTGCACTGCGTTTCGTTTATATTGATACCGGAGCCATGTACAGGGCTATGGCGATATATTTCCTCGACCACGGTATCGACAAGGATGATGAGAAGAAGATAAGTGAAGCATGCAAGGATATAGACATCGAGATCAAATACGATGCCGGAAACGTTCAGCGTGTTTTCCTCGAGAGAGTTGATGTCACCGACAGACTTCGTACACAGGAAGTCGGAGATATGGCGTCTGCTGTTTCAGTCTATAAGGATGTCAGAAAAAATCTTGTCGCACTTCAAAGAAGGCTTGCGGAATCTCAAAATGTGATCATGGACGGACGTGATATCGCTTCCGTGGTGCTTCCGAACGCCGAGGTAAAGATATACCTCACTGCGGGAGCAAAGATCCGTGCGCAAAGGAGATACGACGAACTTGTCGCAAAGGGGATCGAGTGTAGTTTTGATGCAGTATTGCACGAGATCGAAGAGAGAGATTGGCGTGATATGCACAGAGAGAATTCTCCTCTTGTCAGAGTTCCGGAAGCTACCCTGATCGATTCGTCCGATATGACGATCGATGAAGTTGCGCAGAAAGTAATAGATCTTGTGAAAGAAGAGATGGCAAAGGAAGTTTGATGACAGACAGAAAGATTTGCGTGGCTGAGAACGCCGGATTCTGTTACGGCGTTGAAAGAGCGGTAAACATTGTCAAATCCCGGGTTGGGGAAGGCAAAAAAGTTTATACGTACGGTCCCATCACACATAATGAGACTGTGGTCGACGAACTTTCGGCCATGGGCGTCGGGATCGTAAACAGTGTAGAAGAACTTAAAGACATAAAAGGCGCTACGATCGTCATCAGATCTCACGGGGTCGAAAGAGATGTTTACAAAGCCATTGAAAAAAGCGGCAATGAGATTGTTGATGCTACATGTATGTTCGTGAAAAAAATACATCGTACGGTCGATGAAAAATCGAAAAGCGTACCTTTTACGGTTATCATCGGAGATCCCGTACATCCTGAAGTTATAGGCATTTGCAGCTGGTGCAACAGCCCCTTTATTGTGATCGACAGCGAAGAAGAAGCGCGAGAGTTTGCATCTAAAAATGATAAAGATATATTCATTGTTGCGCAAACAACATATAATACTCATAAATTTGAAGTATTAGTTGAAATCTTGTCGAACATGAGGTATAATGTCACTGTTGTGAATACGATTTGCAATGCCACAGAGATACGACAACAGGAAACGTTGGAACTCGCCAAGAATTCCGATGCGATGATCGTTGTCGGAGGAAAGCACAGCTCTAATACGAGAAAGCTTTTCGAGATCTCTAAGGAACAGTGTGAAAATACTTACTACATACAGACACATGTTGACCTTGATTTAAGTGCTTTTAAATCTTTTCGTTGCGTAGGTATTACAGCAG
>JAILPE010000089.1 GCA_024699645.1 Lachnospiraceae bacterium | reverse complement strand
CACTTCGTGTGATTTTATCACAGCTGTCAAAAAAGGTAAAGGAAAAATATATATGTAAAATCTTAATCCGAAATCATCCATCCCGGACAAGTGAAACAGCAGCACAAAAAGCCCGGATTGATCTACTCCGAGAAAATTTTACACTTATTTTATATTTATTTAATTGTAATACAACGGGATTTATGTTATCGTGTTATACGGTTTTAAAAACCACATCAATTAGTTCGGTTTAACCAACCGGTTTGGAGGCCACTTAAGTGAGAGATTATATCATTTCTACGGATTCTACGGCAGATCTGCCCGATGATTATGTAGCTCAGCACAATATTTCCATTCATCCACTTTATTACATCCTGGATGATTTTCAGTACGGCGGAGAACGAAAGATCCCCAAAAAGGAATTTTATCAAAGAATGCGAGAAGGTGCTGTTGCCACAACATGTGCGTCGAATCCCGATGTCGTGTCCAACATTTTTACAAGCGAAGTTGAAAAAGGATATGACGTACTTCACATAGGTTTTTCTTCGGCACTTTCATCATCCTGCAATAATGCGATGGTGGTATCGCGCGAAGTAATGGAATCTCATCCCGGTTCAAATATAAAGGTTATCGATTCACTTGCCGCATCTCTCGGTCAGGGTCTTCTTGTTCACTATGCCGTTAAGCTTAAAGAAGAAGGGAAAAGCCTTGAAGAAGTCGCCGAATGGGTTGAGAACAATAAGCTTCACCTCTGCCATCAGTTTACGGTAGAAGATCTTAAATACCTTTACAGAGGCGGACGTATCTCAAAATCAGTCGCAATCCTCGGAACACTCATAAACGTTAAGCCTGTACTCCATGTCGATGATGAAGGCCGTCTCGTTCCCATGAGCAACGTAAGAGGTCGTAAAAAATCTCTTAATACACTTGTTGCAAATATGGCCGCACAGATCGGCAATTATAAAAACGATATAGTTTTCATCGGTCACGGTGATTCTCTCGAAGACGCCGAGTATGTTCGTGACAAGGTTAAAGAACAATTCGGAATAGATGCTTTTATCATCAACGATATCTCTCCCACAATAGGTGCTCACTCAGGTCCCGGAACGATCGCACTCTTCCACCTCGGTGAGTCAAGAATGATCAACGCTTAATTCTTTTTTCTCGATGTCATATATAAGTACCCATAAGAAAAACCGGTAGCTCCCTCTACCGGTTTTTCTTTGTGTCCATGTCTATAACCCCCGTAAAACGGCAATTATCAATTTGTAATACTGCAATTATCAAACATAAAACAGAAATTACTCCATTTGGTCATGATGCCTTTCTCTTGAGTTTGCTCATGATACTTTCCTCTTGAGCTGTGAATTTCTTATACAGATAAAATTCCTGTTACCTGTGATACCCCTTCCTCCGGCAAATGTAGTAAGGACAAGTACCGACATTCCTTCTGCTGCTTTGTTTTGTATCAATCCTGTTTTATCTGGCAGGAAAAATTTCTTTCCCGTATTTTGCATGATTATATCGGCTGCTTCATCGGCCGTTTCTACGTTTTCGAAAGTCTTCCATTTGCCTCTCTGACTAGTCCGGTGCACCAGCATCAGACCTTTCCCGTTTGATATCACAAACAGATCGGTCATATCCGCAAGCTTTTTCCCGGCAACGGAGCTGTCCAGTCCGAGTGCCGCTGCCAATGACTCCAGAAATACTTCTTCAATGTATTCTGCACCGCCGAGGTCAATTTCGTTATCCGAAGCGACCGGTCCGAGATACTCACAGGCATCATCGACGGCAACCTCTACCGCATCAGAAAACCTATTGTACATCCTCATGACCGATCTGTGCTCGATCAATGCCATTTCACCCACGACCAGCAAAACCGAAAGTATAACGATCAAAGTTCCCGTAAAAATCTCTATCCTCATCTCCTGATCCCGTTTACCATCCCCCTGCACACAAAGACACGGTCTTTATAAAGCATTTCGAGAATTATCTCATCTCCCTTGTCGAACTCATAAGCTATGCCTTCGCAGATTTTTTTCTCTTCGATCGGTCCGTTAGGTCCGTTTATCTTAACATCAAAAGATCCGATCCCTCGTGGCAGTTCATTCATAAACGCTGTGTAAGAAGCGCGTGTTACCTCTCCCATCCTGCACATTGTCCGCATAAAAGACCTCGCATCGATCTTGGCCTCATCAAAATACAGCCTTTCCGTATCAACCCGCGCAATAGCGGAGAAACCGGTCACAAATATGACCATTAAGATCATCAGTCTTACAAAACCATCTCTCATATATGTGTCTGTCTCTCAAATTCATCTTTCTTACAGGTGTCTGTCCTTCAAATCTATCTCGCTAATAGGTATCAATCTTTCAAGCCTGTTTTCACGATATATCGATCGTTCAAGCTTTTCCCTGTTCCTCGAAGCAAAGATCAAAAGGGTAACAAAACAGATAAAGATTATCGCGACAGAACCCCCAACGATCATTTTTCTGATCACATTCATCTGAGCTTCTCCCATCTAATGCGTCTTCCGATACTGATTTTTCCGGCTTTTCTTTCCCTCTCGTTTTTATACCTGCCCGCCATACGGGAAAAAACCGAAGGCTCCACCACCGAAACATCGATATACAAACTATCACCCTCGCTGAGACTTAACTGTCCCTCTCTTTCCAGAATATCTGTGATCTCATCATGATCGATACCGACACTGTAACTCCCTCCTCCCGGTACAAGATGCTTTATGGCAACGGTTATTCTCAGATCAAAAATATCGGGTTCGACTGCCAGCAATCCCGCAAGCTTTTCCACTCCTGCCATATCTATTTTTTTCTCAGCCGATACTTCATCCGCAAACGACGATACATATGCCTCAACACGGTCGACCGAGTCCTCGCAGATGTCCGCCACCTTTATCTTTACCGGAAAAAGCATAAGCATGAATATCGCGAACAAACCTGTCACATACTTCAGTGCTGTCATATCATTGTTGTGAAAAGGTGATGTTTACCACCATTCCGTTTTGATTTTTATAAACCTTCCCGACAAAGGTCGCCGAAGGGTTGATGTAATTATCGTCCGCGGGCGAATATTCCTTCGCATCATAAGGCGAAGTTCTCGATCCCTGTATTCTCTTCGTCAGGGATGTCATATCATACGAAGAAGCCTCGTGATCCGCTCCGGCATAAGTTGTCCCTCCCGGTGTCGTTCCTTTCTGGTTAAGCTTTGTGGATACGGTCACGGATATAACATCACTGCGTGTCATCTTATCTATCACATCCCTGACCTTCTCTCCCGAAACGTATAGTCCGTCATAAAGTGTGGCACTGATTTCCGAATAATCGCTCATAAGCTCGGAATATTGTGTATTACCGTCATTGATCGTCCCCTTTGCCTTCGTTACCATATAAAGCGCGATAGCACTGAGGATAAGCGCGATTATCACCACTACCGCAAGGATCAGCCCTTTAACACTGATCTCTATTCTGTTTCTGTTTATCATAACCTTCTCTTCCTTTCGTATTGATTCAGTTTTTTCATGGATCATTTGACACTATCTCATATTGATTTTACGTTTGCCATGCAACTCTCTTAGCGAAATTCTGCCTTAGAGAAGCAAAGCCTTATACATATGTGAATATCACGGAAGTGATCATCCCGTTTTCATTGCGTATCACATCCCCTATGTAGCTTGACAACGGATCGACAGACGACGTGTTCGACACCCCCGCTCCTTCATTGGCATCGGTCAAAGCACTTGCCCGCACCAGCGATCTCATATCCTCTTTCCCTTCGATCTCGAGTGTTGTTCCGGATTCTGTCGTCACGACCATGACAAACGATCGCGAGCTTCCGGTATCGTAGAAATACTTTTTCCCGAAATTCAGGACATCGGCTCCCGTCACTTTTACGCCGTCATACATCATGATCCCGCTGTCTTTTATGTCGGAAGTCAATTCGAGCATGTTTTCGCTTACCGCATCCGACAATTTTTTTGAATTCTCAAATTCCATGATCATAATGCTGACAAAGACAAGCGCCACAATCACTCCGGCAGCGAATATCAAAGACTGCCCCACTGCCTCAAATCTGTTTCTTATTATCAAACTCAAAACCTCCCCGCTCCGCTCATCAGAACATTCTCCGGCTCAATACCTCCCTGTTCCGCTCATCAGAACATTCCGAGTGAATCGCTGTAGGAATTGAACATTTCAAGCGATCTTGAGATAAAAGGTACCAAAAGATACCCGAATATAACCAGTCCTCCCGGAATCACCCCGAGTATCCCCGCAAGCATAACCTCATCTTCCGTTCGTATAGCCCTGTCAAGTCTTCGTTCCTCACGCATTCCCTCAAGTTCGGCGCTGACTTCGTCAAAAGCATGACGTATCCCAAGTTTGTCTGTCATCAAAAAGAATCCCGCAAGTCTTTTGAACGATCTGTCATCGCTGTATTCATACATATTTGCAAATGCCTTTTCTTCACCGCTGCTGTAATCCATGATCGTCTTTATGAGTATCCTTCGCGTGACCGATGCAAAGCAAAGCATACTCTCGAGCATGATCGGAACGGTCATTCCGTTTATATCCTTCTCTATGTCTATAACCGCCTCGAACTGCATTACTTCTTCCCTGACCCTGCTGTCGAGAGCCAAGCCGAGAGCAAACAAAACACCGATCGGCAGAAAGAAACCTATTGCGGCGAAAAATATGACGAACAGCACATCGATAAGGTCCGTCTTCTCGTTCTCATAACAGATAAGTCTTTCATAGAATTCCATGGCGACCCTGCCCGCTTCTTCTCCCGTCTTCACTCCGGCTTCCGTTATTATTTCGATCAACTCCGAGTCAGTGTAGTTCCGGCCGTTTTCAACAGTATTTTCCATCAAACGCGGAATAACCCGACGAGCTGTTCCGATAAGTGCCGAATCGGCAATGCCAAGTTTGTTTTCTATATCCGAGGTGTCATATACACAGTCGTGTTTTACCTCAAGATGCCCGAGTATAATACTCCCGAGTGAAACAGAAAAGAAAAGACCCATGAAACAAAATGAGATAAACAATATCCTGCCAACACCGATCCTGATGTCGAGCTTCTCCAGCTTTTTCCCAATGTAACCGATCAAAAGATTCCCGTTTCCTTCGGGGACATTTAATACACCCGCCCCCTTTTTCGAGCGCTCCGTTTTTCTTCTGAACATAACGGGATCGGCAAGGATCTGCACAAACATCCCGCATATCAGGCTTAGTGCCAATATCATACATCTGATATAAACACCGCCTCTGCCATGATAGAAAGACACAAGAGACGGTATCGTATCCATGCTCCAATTGCCCAGAAACCTTACGAACAGGCAGGGAATAACCGCCGTAGCCGCCAAACCCTTAAATCCATGTGCCCTTTTTGACAGATATCTTCTTTCTTCCCTGATATCGATTACAATCTTCAGCAGGGCTTCTCCAAGAGAGCTTCCCCCATTGTCTCCGTATTCATCTACCAGCGCACAAACAGAAACAAGCAGCTTCTCATACGGTTCCTCGAGCGATTCTCCGAACAGAGAAGGTGACATATATACGGATCTGTCATTGCCGAAAACCCTTGTCATCCCATGTGCAAAATCTTTTACCCTTTTTCTCTCCGGATTGAAAGACGCAAATATCGCATCGTAAAGTATTGCATGTTCTCCGAACTTATGACGCAGATCAAGACAATACTCTTCAAGCTCCGAAAGGTACTTGAGTCGTCTTCTGCACGCGCGCGATGCCAGATAAGCGGATCCTGCCACATAAATGACCAGGACGACCGCGACCGCATCAAAAAGAATCATGCTAAACATTACGCCTCCTCCCGCGCATTTTGTCTTTCCGTATCTTCCCGTATCATTCAAAAGATGTCTTTACGTAACGGGAAGCGCTCGGATCAAATACGATCAGATCCACAAGTTTATAAAAAGGCGAATGTTGCGAATCGTTCGGTATGATCTTAGTGATCCTCTCGACATAATGGCGTCCGCGGGTATCTCTTACCATGTGAACGTCATAACTGATGCTGTCGACCACCTGTTTCTCGGCCACGGAAGCATCATTGATACCAAATTCACACATAAGAGCATTGCGCATATACTCGATAAGCTTCTTGGTGGTTTCATGATGAAGCGTTGTTATCGCCATACGGGATCCCGATTGAGATATCTGTATAAACGCGCCTGCAACTTTGGGCTCGTTGACTTCTCCGATAAGCAGGACGTCAGTATCCATCTTTTTTGTTGCCGTGATGGCATCATATATACTGAATTCTCCTCTTTCCTGAAGCATATGGATATTTCTTTCCGGATATAGATTGTTTAGATCAAGCTCAAAAGAACTTTCTACAACTCTGATCGCATATAAAGGATCTATATACGCAACGAGTGCTTTTAGAAGAGTGGTTTTTCCGCCTCCTGTATTTCCGGAGATACAAAAACTCTGCTCCGTCCTGACAAGAGATGTAAGTATTTCTATAACTTCCTCCGCTCCCTCGTGTACAAGAAGCGATTTTATATCTGCCGGCGATGAACTTCTGTATTTTCTCACATAAAATGCATACCCGTCCGACACCGGAGGTCGGGATACCATTACACGTGAGTTGTCTTTCATCGTGGCATGGATAACGGGATTTTTTTGTGACAATGCAGCTCTCGAATTATATCTGTATATATTCTTTACCACACGTTCCAATGCCGCATTGTTTCCGAACGAAAGGAATCTCATCCTGATCGTTCGGCCCTCGTAAACACAATACACCGTATCAAACGACCTGCTTGCCCTGTTTTCTCCGGATTCAAGGATACTGAGGTAATCGTACTCAAACCTTGTTTTTCCTCCGACCCCCGCGCTGACACCGTCTATTGATGTATCATTAATCAAAAGATCAGTACAATCGTGCCCGTATAACAGCTCATATACTCTTTGAACGAGCGTGTCGAGCATTTCGTTGTAATTCCCCGATACAGGTCCGATATCATACGCTTTTTTTATGTCTTCCGAAGTAATGATGTTTAGTTCGTTCCATCCGTATTTTTTCACCATCCGGGCAAAGACACCCCTGTCTCCCTCCGATGCCAGCTTCATATACAGATGTTCAAACATCATAAGCGCGTTCATCTTGTCCGGGTCATCAAACGGGATAAATAAATTTCCTCTTCCGTATCTGTCTCCGAGCATTTCGATGATCAGCGATTTAATCAGGTCCTTCAAGAACTCCCTTTCACTTTGATCACCAAGGCACGCTTCTCTCACTGCACGCATTATCCGCAGCCTTTCCTTTTCGTTATCCGTCTCGGTATCAAGGAGCAATGCATCGATCTTATCCCTTACTCTGACACATAATTCGTCAAGGTTCTCGGGAGGCGGCTCGCGGTCCTTCTTCTTACTCTTTCCCGGAAGGTACATGATCAAAAATATCAGAGTCGCTCCTGCTGCGATAAAAAGTACGATCCATATCATAAGCATTCTCCTATCCCGTCGGAGATCTTTCCGACCGCATCGAAGAATTCCTTCTCTTTTCCTTTCCAGCTGCAGCACAAACCTTCAATTAAAAATTCCGAAACATGACAGTTGTTTATCGCATCAAGATAATCACTCAGATACGGTAAGGTATATACCTTTTTCTTCTTCATGAAACCGTATTTACCTTCAATATACCTTGATGAATATCTGCTTCTTTTGTCATACATCCCAATAAGAAAGATCGTTTTTTTCTTTCCCTCGGGGACTCCCCAGTGCTCAAGCTCGTCAAGCATGCGTATGTTCTGCTTTATACATATCACAAGAAGATCGGTCATTTCTATCTGTTCTACGGTTCTGTGCGAATAACCCGGATTCAGTTCCGTAAACATGTTCCCGAATGTATCGTGAGCCAGGCTTAGTATCCTTCTCTCGACCTGTCGTGTATGCTTGTCATCATAAAGTTCCCTGCACCTGTTTTTACCTCCCGGTAAAAGGCTCAGATTTTCGGATATCTTTATCGTGTTTTCAATGATCTGTTTTTCAGCCATCTGCCCGGATTTAAAGTCTCTGACAAGGGAATCTATGCCTTTCCCTTCCAGCATCTTTTCACCCTTCCCGACCGGCAGTAGCGGTAACTCAAGGTTGTTCATGCAGTAATGGGTTTGGGTAACGAGAAGACTCCTTCCATTATTGGCAAAGGCAACGGCCGCAGCGAGCATACCTGCTGTCACTCCGCATCCATGCATGGGGCTCCAGAAAGCGATCCTCATGCAGTTACCTCCATCTCCCGAACAATCTTGTAACGGCCTTACCGACGATTATCTCATCCATCCCCGGAAGTATCTCGGAGATCAGACCTCTTACGACCTCTCTCATTCCGGGCGAGACTCTGTATGTCTCTGTGTTGTTGCATATTCCCTTTCTAAAAAGTGTAACCGCATCAACACTGTCGTATTCGAGCGCGTATATGTTTTTGATACCGTACTTACTTCCTATCATTGTGATAAGTCCGAGACTCTGCCCCGTATAGTTTCTTATCACTATCCCGTCGGGCGATCCTATGAATTTTTCGCGTGCACTCTCGCTTCTAAGCGAGTATATGTTTTCGTTGAGCACAAGATATGTCTTGTCCATCTTTACCTGTGCCAGTCTTTCGTCCGAAATATTGTCACAAAGGCAGATCACAACATCCGAAACAAACATTTCCGAGTCAAGTATCGTATCATCGTCACACGGTAAATAAACCGTCCCCATATATGTTGTGTGCTTATCTATACCCTGTGGTCTCGGTATCGGGATATAAGACGATATTCTCTTTTCTCTCGTAAAATCCGCTATACCGCAGCTAAACCCCAGTCTTGTCAGAAGTCCCGATACATAAATGACTATATCCTCCATACAGTCGCCGCAAAAAGCAACCATATACCTATCTTCCAATAACATCATTTCTCCCCCTTATTTGATCGCTCACCGCTTCATTGGGACGGTACGAGATATCGGCCGCTTCCTGACGGAGCGGATCCACATATCTGGCCGCATACAATGTAACCCCCGCTATGGTATTACGGTCAGCCATCGCACTGTTGAGTGTCAACAATTCACTCTCATGAACTCTGAGAACGGACATCCCCGTAGCTGCGTTGTAATCGAGCAATTCTTTTTTCGATACAACAACATAATCCGTCCCGTCAGCGCACATCAAGCGAATGTCTATGTAATCACCTGTTTGAATATTGGGACCGATCCCTATGGGCCCGAACGATATTTCCCTTTCGTCTTCATCAACAGTTGATATCCGGCCGATAATCGGATCACTCCCCAATTCTGCGGATCCGTTATCTACAGCCGGAATCGTTTCTGACGGATTCGGGTCGCCGGGGAAGTCTGTTCCCGGCGGACCGAGATTTTCTCCGGCAAACGCATTTCCCGAACCCAAACCCAAAGGAATAAAAATGATCAACAAACAGACTGCAAAGACGGCCACTCCCAGAAACCCAAGAAGCTTAATTGCTTTTTTTTGCTTCTTTCCCCTTGTTCCTACGATTTTTAAATTGTTCATAAACCCCCTGTATAAAACAACCGAGTGGAAACCAATGACGACATGCCACGAATACTTTAGAATACCATACCTCCTTCCCTCGGGACGCTAACACTCCTTCTGTCAGCCCCTTTAAGTCGGTCGGTGCACTTATGATATCACGGTTGGATCTGTCATGTAAAGAAAAAAGAGTCCGTCATTTTTCATGAAAATGACGGACCTTATTTGGTAAATATATACAACCGCTTAGAGGGAAGCAGACTTGCCGCCCCTCAATCTCAAGTCTCTCTCTCGATTCACAACTGAGATAAAAACACGATCACAGGATAGCAATTCCTGCATCTGCAGCTTTTTTCATCATATCATCGGGCCATACCGAAGAGTGTACTTCACCGATATGAGCCTTTCTCAAGAAGTACATGCACATTCTGGACTGACCGATACCTCCTCCGATCGTCAGCGGAAGCTCACCGTTAAGCACCGCTTTCTGGAAATCAAGATTCAGTCTGTCTTCGTTGCCGCAGATCTTAAGCTGCTTAACAAGAGATTCTTCATCAACTCTGATACCCATTGACGAAAGCTCAAACGCTCTGTCAAGCACAGGGTAATAAACAAGGATATCGCCGTTTAAAGACCAATCGTCATAATCAGGAGCTCTTCCGTCATGCTTTTCTCCGGATCTGAGCTTTCCTCCGATCTGCGTAACAAAAACCGCCCTCTTCAAGCGACATATGTTATTTTCTCTCTCCTTGGGAGTGGCATCGGGCCACATGTCCTCAAGCTCCTGTGACGAAATAAATGTAATGTCCTCGGGAAGCATTTCCCCGATATACGGATAAAGTCCCGCAATATAATGCTCTGTTTCACGAAGAGCCCTGTATATCGCTCTTACCGTACCTTTTAAAGTGTCTGTGTTACGGTCGTTCCTGTCGATGACCTTTTCCCAATCCCACTGATCAACGTATACCGAATGAAGATTATCAAGCTCCTCATCTCTTCTGATCGCGGTCATATCTGTATAAAGACCTTCTCCTACAAGGAATCCGTACTTCTTTAACGCCATTCTCTTCCACTTTGCAAGCGAATGAACTACCTCGACTGTACTTCCGATCTCTTTTATTTCAAAAGATACCGGTCTTTCAACACCGTTAAGATTATCATTGAGTCCCGATTCGGGTCTGACATAAAGAGGTGCCGAAACTCTGGTCAAGTTGAGCTCTCCCGCAAGTCTTCTTTCAAAATGATCCTTGATCTCTTTGATGGCGATCTGAGTTTCTTTAATATCAAGAGAAGGCTTGTACCCCTCGGGTATCTGCAATGCTGACATACTAATCCCTCCATTCGAAAAAACACCTCCGACGCTTATTCCATCGGAGGTAATTACTCTTCCTATTCTTCACGGAATAAAAAACAATACGTGAAGTTTATCACTTATCGGCCCGTGATGCAATATCTGAAATATCTGTCACTGTCGAAAGATAACCGTTTTTATATTTTTTATCTCCCGAAACGTTCAAACGCATCCACTTCGGAGGCTCAAAAGCACTCGCAGCTTCCACGCTCGGGAACTCCACTTCCGCAAACCTCAATCCTTCAAGTTGTCCGTGAAAGATATCGATCTCTGCCTTTACCTCAACCGTGCTCCCAAGACATTCATAGGGACTCAGAGGCACGAAATACCGTGTTTTTTTGATCACGTTTCCGTCTCTCTTTGCCTTAAGACGCTCATATGTTTCAACATCGATATCCGTCTCATGTTCCTCATTGCAAAGGACATCATTATTATCGGGTCCGTTTTGGAATTTTACGGTCAGGATATATCTGTCATTCTGCTTTCTGACTCTGATAGTCGGCTTTCTGTTTATATATGCCTGCTCTATCTCTTTCTTTTCAAACGATTCAAGATCAAACGGCAAGCACTCGTCTATCAGATATTTACTCTCAATCTCCATCAAAATCTCCTCACAGGACAGGCACACTTGCGGTTACTTTTCCATCCAGACAATCGGCCATGTACTCAATAAACCTGACCGCATTTTCCTTATGCTGCCCGTTTATGATCACTGCATAATAATACTTCAACCTTACATCATACGAAGAATACTTCTTTACAAAATCCGACATATCAATCGCGTACGGCGCCGAAGGCATCTTTACCGTCGTCTCGGTATCATAATCAAAAACCTCCGGTTCAATCCAAAACAGCTTATCTTCAACCCTCTTGTATAATTCATCGGGAAGTATCGTTCTGAGATCAACACACGCTTCTCCGTTGACATCTGCCACAAGTTCGTCCATCGGACTGATAAGCGCATCTATCTCTGCGGCGCCGAGAAGTGTGACGAACTTATAGCGCCCCGCCGAATCTCCGCCGTCTCCCATGGTGAAACCTGTATCAAAATAAACTCCCTCGAGGTCCGGATCGTTTATTACACGCTCGGAAAATCCACCCTTAAACTTGTCGAGATCTCTTTCAGTAAAAGGATTTGCAAAAACAGCCCCGTAGAACACCGGTTCTACTTTGGGTCCGAATATCGTAACTCCGGCGTAGATCAGTATCCCAACGATCGCAATGCCGAGCAAAAGCTTACCAAGGATATAATCCTTAAAGTACTGCCACTTTTCTTTTTTGTTCAGGCTTTTGAATGTCTCTTTTGCCGATCGTTCTTCTCTTTTCTGGTATATTTTTGAGTCATCGGACAATGTGGTTTTCTTCTTGTTTCCGGCTTCAATCCTCATAATGTTATCATATAAGCCGGTCCAATCATCGGATCAGCTCCTTCTCCTTTTTGATTTTTGTCTTGACAATAACGACCTCAATCTGTACAATTCATTAATGTTGATGCTGGGATAGCTCAGTCGGTAGAGCGACTGATTCGTAATCAGTAGGTCGAGGGTTCAAGTCCCTTTCTCAGCTCTTTATCAAAAGTCTTGAAACCGTTTCGTTTCAGGGCTTTTCTGTTAGATCGATCGCCAGTTTTTCAAAGAGAGTCCTGAAATCAACGGGTTTCGCAAAAAATGCCGAAAATCCGTATTCGATTGATTTAATGACATCCTCATTAAAATTATTGGATGTTACCGCATATATCGGTATCTCTCTCGAATCGTCCTTGCCCGAGATCCTTATGCATCGCGTTGACGAATATCCGTCAAGTATCGGTATATCTATGTCCATAAGTATCGCATCATATGTTCCGGCCGGCATGGAAACGAACTGAATAACGGCTTTCCGTCCGTCTTCGGCGATATCGACCTTAGCTCCGGCTCCTTCGAGAAGCTCCCTCATAACCTCAATGTTAAGCTCATTGTCTTCCACTACGAGTATCCTTTTACCGGTAAAGTCATATGTAGGTTGCTTTCCCGCCTTTTTCTTTGTCCCCGACGTATATACAAAATCTTCGGGGATCTCGGTTCGCTCTTCATCAGTGTCTACCTTGTCGGACACTTCCTTTCGAACGCTGTATGTTATCTTGTTGATCGCAGCATCGCTGAGTTCGCTGTTTTCGATGGCCGATTTCTCGTTAAGATCGTCATTTTGACGTATAAGCGCCATCGAAGAATCAAGCTTTCTCGCTTCATCGCTGATCTTTCGGATCCTCTCAGCCAGTCTTGCAGGATCGTCGTCGCTTTCCTCGGCAAGCTGGGTCATTCCTATGATCCCGTTCAGAGGAGTTTTTATTTCCTTATATATCCGGTTCAACAGCGCATTCTTGGCTTCGAGCTTCTGTTTTGCCTCATCTATGGCATCTTTCAGTTCCTGGCGGTTTTGCAGATCCTTACCCGTCTCTTCGTCAACAAGCCTGAAGCATGCAAAAAAGCGCACATTATCGGTAATGTGTTTTGTAGGAACGATGTTTTTGACCTTTATCCATCTGTAGTTACCGCTCTCATCCATCAGTCTGAAATTGAGTTTTGTAACATAGATTCCCTCGCTGATGAGCTTGCCGACCTTGTCAAGATCAAAGAACTCCTTAAACGCCTGCTTGTCATCGGGATGAACCCTCTTCTCGGCGATAAGGATTATCTCAATGTTGACAAATCCTTTTTTTGCCCAATAGCTCTGCTGACTGCCCATAAGGGATTCAAAGCTTCCTGTCCGCAGATCTACTTCAAAAATTTCCGAATAATAATCGCGCCAAACCTGGAGCAGTTGTCCCACACGCTGCTCCAGGCTGAAGTTTTCAAGGCTTTCAATACTGAATTCTTTTCGTTCCATCTTTTCCTTTTTACTTTGAGATCATCTCCATGATCTCGTTGCTTCTGGCTACAAACTTTGTCATCGCTTCCGGTGAAAGCGGCTTGTGTGAAAGCATCGCCAGGTCATAAAGCTGTTCGCAGATTATCTCCACTTTCTTACCCTTCTTATGCTCAAGAAGGTATTTAACAAGCGTATTTGAAAGGTTAAGTGTAAGAGTCTCTCCTTCTCCGAGCATATTCGCATCCATACCCGAAAGGTTATACATCTTCATCATGTCCATCATACGTCTGCTCTCTTCCGACAGTGTGATGACCGACGATACCGATGTATCCTTTAAATTCTCGGCCTTAACTACAAGCTTGTCTTTCCCGAGAACCTTTTTAAAGAGCTTCGAAAGTGTCTCCTCATTATCTTTTCTTTCCTCTTCCGATCCCTCTTCTCTCAAGGAATCGCTGATGTCGGCGTCGATACGGAGGAATGCGATCTTGTCGTTATCCTGCTCGATCTGCTGGATGAACGGCTGATCTATATTATGTGTGAGCAATACCGCATCAAGCCCCTGTGACTTAAACATATTCACGTACTGGCTCTGCTGTTTTTCATCTGTCACATAATATATTTTATTCTTTACGGGTTCCTTATCAGCATCAGACTTATCCTTATCATCCGATACGACTTCTCCCTCTGCTCTTTCAATTCCTTCGTTTTCTTTGCTCTGAGGCTTGTCTTCCGTTCCGTTCTTATCATCAACGGCGTCTGATCCGCCTTCCTCGTCGCTCTTATATCCCTGTTCCTTCATATACTCATCAAGGGTCAGGTACTTACCGTTAAGGTCCTTATATACGCAGTAATCACGAACCTTTTCCTTAAACTTGGTGTCTTTTATGCAACCATATTTGATGAATGGTGCGATGTCGTCCCAATACTTCTCGTAATTTTCACGATCTGTCTTGAACATGCCGGTAAGCTTATCCGCAACTTTCTTCGTGATATAGTCCGAAATCTTTTTTACAAATCCGTCATTCTGAAGTGCGCTTCTCGAAACGTTGAGCGGAAGATCGGGGCAATCGATGACTCCCTTTAAGAGCATCAAAAATTCGGGAATGACCTCTTTGATATTGTCGGCTATAAATACCTGATTACTGTACAGTTTTATTGTTCCTTCAAGGCTCTCGTATTCAAGATTGATCTTGGGGAAATAAAGTATTCCCTTAAGGTTGAAAGGATAGTCCATGTTAAGATGTATGTAAAACAACGGATCTCTGTAATCATGGAATACCGTTCTGTAAAACTCCTTGTACTCTTCCTCTGTACAATCGTTGGGATGCTTGTTCCAAAGAGGAGTTGTATTGTTTAACGGCTTCTCTTCTTCCTTCTTGTCTTCCTCTCCCTCTTTTTTCTCCGGCGCGGGAGCGTTCTCATTCTTCAGGTAGATCGGAACCGGCATGAACGAGCAGTATTTGTTAAGGACTTCTCTTGCTCTGTACTCGTTCGAGAACTCGTAGCTGTCCTCATTTAAATAAAGTGTGATGGTCGTTCCTCTCTCGGTCTTGTCACCTTCGCCCATCTCAAATTCCATGCCTTCATCGGATGACCAGAAAACAGGTTTAGCATCCTTCTTATATGAAAGACTTGAAATAGTAACCCTGTGTGCAACCATAAACGAAGAATAAAAACCAAGTCCGAAATGACCGATTATTTGATCCTCACTTGCCTTATCCTTATATTTTTTAAGGAAATCCTCGGCTCCCGAGAATGCGATCTGATTGATATACTCCTTGACTTCATCGGCTGTCATTCCTATGCCGTTATCTGTTATGGTGATCGTCTTTTCTTCCTGATTAATGCTTACGTCAATGCGGTACTGCTCGCCTTCGGGTTCTTCAAATTCGCCGATAAGGGCAAGTTTTTTAAGTTTTGTGACAGCGTCGCATCCGTTCGATACGAGCTCTCTGTAGAAAATGTCATGGTCCGAATAGAGCCACTTTTTGATAATGGGGAAGATATTCTCCGAATTGATTGAAAGACTGCCTTTTTCCGTACTCATAGATAATTCACTCTCTTTCCTTTTCGAAGCGTTATCTGTCGCTTCTTTATTCTTACCCGGGCCAAAATATTGACCGGGCGTTCTTTTGAAACTTTCTGTTCTTATCATATACCACTTGAACGCCGCATGTCAACAAAAAATTAGCACTCATTTATGTTGAGTGCTAACAAATTTCAATATCAAGTCCCAAACTCTTAAGAAAATCATAAGCTTCCCTGTCCCAATCTCTCTCGGGCTGTTTGTCCATATCAAAACCGTTCATCGCAAATGCCGTGACTACACTGAGTCCCGTCATATCAAAACGTATGTTTATTATCTGCGTACCGGCTTCTCCCTCTTTCTGGAGTACAACCCTCATTCTTACCGGAAGGCGCTTTCCCTTGACGATCTGCCGCACATATTCCTTTGCGGCAGCCCATGTATGGTATGTTCCCTCACCGAGGGTTTCGTTTTCATCCGAAGAAAAGAAGCCTCTGTTAATGCGTCCCGAGATTCTGTAGTCCATAGCCATGCCTACTTCGGCCTCGATGAACATAAAACTGTCGAAAGCCTCTCCCGAAAGGAGAAGCTCCATGAATCTTTTAATATCGTTTACCCGAATTGCAGTCATATCGGATTCCTTTCATGACGGGCATTATTCACGCTGCTTTTTCTTTCTCGGGCTCGCAGGCTTTACCTGAGGTTCGTCGACTCTGAAAAGCACAGCCGTCCTCCCCTCCAGCACGCATGTTCTCTCACCCACCGACACTCCCGAATCATCGGAAGCCAATATCGCCGTATAGGGTTTTTCATCTATGGTGGGAAGATCGAATTCATGTGCTTCCCAATGCATATTTATAAGGACGAAGAAGCTGACATCGGCATTTCTCCTGTCCTTCATGGCGTACTGCCCGTTAAGCAGTATACCGAGCGTTCTGCTGTAATAACCGTAATCGGGCATCCATGCTTTGATCCCGTGGAACGAAATATCGGGGAGTCCCTGTCCGGCGTAATCCTGCCCTTTAAGAACTGCTTTGTTTGAGAAAACGGGATGTGAAAGCTTGAGGTCGATAAGCTTCCTGACAAACGCCGTAAGCTCTCTTGCCTGTGCGTTTTTCTCCCAGACAACATATCCGGTCTCGTTGTCACAACAATAATAATTGTTGTTGCCGCCTGCCGTGTTGAGGAACTCGTCTCCCGCATTTATCATGGGGACGCCCTCCGAAAGGAACAAAAGCATAAGCGCATTCCTGCACATCTTAAGCCTGAGCGACCTGACGTTCTTCTTGCCTGTGGGTCCCTCCACTCCGCAGTTCCAGCTGTAGTTTATCTCTCTGCCGTCGCGGTTTCGCTCTCCGTTTTCCTCGTTATGTCTCACGTCATAGCAAAACACATCGTAAAGCGTAAATCCGTCGTGATCGGCGAAATAATTTATCCTTGCGATATCACCGCCGTTATCTCTGAATGATCCGGCGAAATACTTGATCTGATCTTCATCGCCCTTGACAAGTCTGCGGCAATTTACCATAAATGCGTCATTGCAGCTTCCGAGTCTCTCCCTGCGGCATTCGTCGGGGATGCCTTCGGTATCCCAACCGTGAGATATAAGCGTTATGCCTGTAAGGATCGGATCGAGCGCAAGCATCGGGATGCAGGGATTGTCTCCCATAAGCCTGAATCCGTCAATTTCATACTCATCCTTCCAAAATGTGAGCACACCCGTCACAAACGAGTAAGCTACGTCGGCAGGGAAACACATTTCCATCATAACGTCTATGCCGGCCCTGTGAAGCGTTCTCACAAGCGCCCTGAATTCTTCATTGGCTTTGAGCGGCTCAGACGCATATGAGGCCTTCGGCGCGAAGTATGCCGCGGGTGCCGAATATCCCCAGACATTCAGTTTTTTTGTTTCCTCTACGGGAGGCACGCTCCCAGAAAGCACCGACTCAAACGGTGCCGCCTGCTTTCTTACGGGCGGACGGGTAAAATCCCTCTCGCGAACGATCTCGTCAAAATCGTAACACGGCATAAGAAGCACGGTCGTAACCTTAAGCCCCTTAAGATATCTTACTTTGGAAGCAACGCCCGCAAAGGTTCCGGGTGCCGCAACCGCCGATGATGGATGTGCGGTAAAGCATCTTACATGCAATTTGTATATGACAGACGAACGTAAGTCATGCGGCTTATACGGTTTTCTGCCTGCTTTTTTGCCGTTCTTTTGAGGTAAAAGAACCGCATCCGGCACTTCACTTCTCTCTCCGAATCCTTTGTTTTCGTAAAGAAGCTTCGCAAAAGGATCTGTAAATGCGCCGTTTTCGTTTTCAAAATGATAGATAACGGGTACCCCTTCATCTTTAAAGGAACAAACAAACCAGCCCGGCTGTTCCGGCGCTTCCTTCATCGCGATGGATTTCTTATTGCACATGAGCTTAACGCTCTTTGATCCGGGCGCGAAAACGGATGCTTTTATCATCCCGTTTTCCCTTGTCAGCCCGGCTGACCTTGTGTCAATTATCATAGTAAACCCCTAATCTGTTCTGCTTCCTTTTCTTTCAACGTCTTTTATATGGGCGTATTTCTTTCTCAACGCTTATATAAAAACGTCCGAATCATCAGTCTTCCTCTTCCTCGTTAACGGCAAGTACGGTTCTCTTACGTGCCATCTCATCGCTCGCAAGATAATCGTCATACGTTGAAACCTTATCGATCAGTCTTCCGTCGGGAAGTATCTCCATGATCCTGTTTGCGGTTGTCTGTATGAACTGATGATCGAGTGCCGTAAAGAGCTCGACACCGGGGAACTTTATAAGCGCGTTGTTGAGCGCGGTGATCGATTCCATGTCAAGGTGGTTCGTGGGCTCATCCATTACAAGCACGTTTGAACCGAGGATCATCATCTTTGAAAGCATAACCCTGACGCGCTCTCCTCCCGAAAGCACATTGACCTTTTTAACACCGTCTTCTCCCTTGAAGAGCATTCGTCCGAGGAAGCCTCTGACATATTGCTGATCGTCCACGGGCGAGAAAGGCATAAGGTGATCGACGATCGTTTCCTCACCCTTAAACTCTTCGGTATTGTCCTTCGCGAAATAGCCTCTCTGCGTCGTGATACCCCACTTAAACGATCCTTCATCGGGTTCCATCTCTTCGTTGAGTATCTTAAAGAGAACCGTTGTCGCCTGATTATTACCGCCAACAAAAGCGATCTTGTCGTCATGGCCCACAACAAAGCTTATGTCATCGAGGACCTTTACGCCGTCGATGGTCTTTGAAAGATTGCTTACCGTAAGCACTTCGTTTCCGATAGCGCGGTTGGGTCTGAAATCGATATAAGGATAAACCCTGCTCGAAGGCTTGATATCATCAAGCTCGATCTTTTCGAGAGCACGCTTACGCGATGTAGCCTGCTTTGACTTCGAAGCATTTGCCGAGAAACGCTGGATGAATTCCTGCAATTCCTTGATCATTTCTTCCTTCTTCTTATTTGCTTCTTTCATCTGCCTGATCATGAGCTGACTTGACTCATACCAGAAATCGTAGTTTCCTGCGTAAAGCTGGATCTTCTGATAATCGATATCGGCGATCTGTGTGCAGACCTTGTTAAGGAAATATCTGTCATGCGATACGACTATGACGGTATTGTCAAAGTTGATCAGGAACTCGTTCAGCCAGCTGATCGCTTCGAGGTCGAGGTGGTTCGTAGGCTCGTCGAGGAGCAGGATGTCGGGGTTTCCGAAAAGTGCCTGCGCAAGAAGTACTTTGACTTTCAATGAATCCTTGAGCTGTGACATCATCATATGATGATATTCCGTATCTACTCCGAGTCCGTTGAGAAGTGTGGCTGCTTCCGATTCCGCTTCCCATCCGTTCATGTTTGCGAACTCTGCCTCAAGCTCACTGGCCCTTATTCCGTCCTCATCCGAGAAATCTTCCTTGGCGTAGATAGCGTCCTTTTCTTTCATTATCTCATACAAACGCTTATTTCCAAGAATTACCGTATCCGTAACGTCATATGAATCATATTTGAAGTGATCCTGCTCGAGGAATGAAAGTCTCTGTCCGGGGGTGATCACAACCTCACCCTTTGAAGGTTCAAGCTGTCCCGAAAGGATCTTAAGGAATGTAGACTTGCCGGCTCCGTTTGCTCCGATAAGGCCATAACAGTTTCCTTCCGTAAATTTAATATTCACGTCCTCAAAGAGTGCTCTCTTTCCAAGACGCAGTGTCACGTTACATGCTGCGATCATTATAAACTCCTTTTTTAACTCGTCCGGTTCCTTCGGACCGGGTATTTCCTGAAATATTTATGTTGCCTTTTAACGTAGCAACAGTGTGCGTTAGTAACACAAGCGCACACTGTTTTATTGTACCTTAATTTTCGATTGTTTGCAAGACAGGTGAGATGACACGCGCGGCCCTTCATCAGATATTGGTTTATTCATATTATCAAATCAAATTGCAAACCGGAAGTATAGAATCCGTAATACACGTCTCCGAAGCCCAAGTCGCCGCTTGAGGCGAAATATGCATGGATTTCATAAAGATAATTGCCGTCCTTCAGCTCAATCCTGTAGGATGCGCCGTTGGAGAGGTCTTCCTCGCTGAGGGCTTTTACTTCCACAGTCTCCCCTTTCGGAACATTCTCAATGTTTCCCCAATATTCTTCGCCCCAGCACTTTACCGTTACACTTGAAGGCTTACGATCGTCTTCCCACTTAAGATATCCGGCTTTGGGATCAACCGAAGATTTGGTGGTTGGTATCAGATTAAGCGGCTCCATGTATTCCTTCAGGCAAAGGACATGATCGCTGTCCGCTTCTGTAGATTTATATTTGCCGTCTTCGAGAGGGATCGTCCATGAACAGGTTCCCTGCGTGGCTTCCGTGCTTTCATCAAGATTCATCACAGTCAACCCGGGCGGAGAAGACATTTTCTTCTTATTCTCTTTCGCATCAAGTGAAGGCTTCTTCTCCACGGCTTTATCAGCATTAATACCTGTTTTATCCTTTTTGACCAATGAAATGTCTTCAACGTTAGATTTGTCGTCACCATTCATTATAAATATCAGGTTTACACAGATCACACACACCGCCACAACAGCAATCACAATAATTAGTATTTTTTTTCTGTTCATTTTCCTCCTCATCAGTCTTCCACTGTACAAAAGCTTGCCGACACATATGCCTTCGGCGCGTCGTTATATACGATTGCAACCCAACCGTGCACCTCGGGAGCCGTAGGATCAAGAGAATATACAGAGCCTTCCGGAGCGATCGCTATCTTATTTGATTCCATATTTGCATCGTCACGTATGAAGACTGCCCTGTCGATCTTTACCTTTCTCGCGCTGACTCCCTGTATCTGTTCGTCAGCAGCTCTGCCCGTCATAAGGTAATTATTCAAAACATATCCGGTAAGGTCACCGCACTTTACGCGGGAAAAATCCTCACCTTTTTCCAGAATCACTCCGTATGCTCCTTTGAGGAGTTCTCCCACTTTTTCTGACGAGATGCTCGCTTCCTTGCGGACATTTACATGATGTTCGATATTCTGAAGAACGAAGTGTTCTTCGCTACCGTCAAATTTAAGGTTTTCGACAGATACACTCTGTCCTATCGGAAGGCCCTCTGCAGTCTGCGAAGGTGTCGCGTCCGTATTTTTCACCGAAGCATCCTCTTTTTCCGTATCGGATCCATCCTCAGGATTCGTTAACACAGTATCACCTGCATCTCCCGAATCCGAGTGCTTTACATCCGTTTTGTCATCTTCCGGCACTGCTTCGGAGTCCTCAAGAGAGTCTCCCTCACTTTTACCGTTTTTATCGCCACCAATCGAAGTATTCTCACTCGCGTCGGAACCGTTGAGTGCTTCGTCTGTTGTTGCGGGTACGACCACATCGGAAGTATCGGGAGTTACTACCTCATTCTGCTTTTTGCTCTTTTCTTCTTTCGGATCATCGGACAATATCGCGACAACACCGGCTATAAGCGCTAAGATTGCTGTGACGATAAGAAGTATCGTTACAATCTTGAATGCTTTGTTAATGTTCATTCGCAACCTCCATTCAAATTTGTACCAAGCCCCCGCCTAAGGAAGTAAGGGTCTTCTCTCGCAGAGAAAATTTCTTTTCGTATTGTTGACTGTATTTCTCGCAAGCTCTGCATCCCCACGGGACGACTTCCTGCCCATTAACACTTCATTTATTTACTTTTATTCTTCTTCAAGGTAAGTATGTTTTTTCCATCCACACGCTTATATGTCACATCGTCCATACTCTTCTTTACCATGTATATTCCAAGTCCGCCGATCTCCCTTTCCTGTGCGGAAAGGGTTACATCGGGGTCCTCCTTAAGCAGTGGATTATATTCGATTCCGGAATCTTCCAGACTTATCTCAACATGATCATCAAACGTTTCCAACGAAACAACGACCGAACTTTCGCCGTCCGATATCTTTTCGTACGCATACAGCGCAATATTCACAAAGATTTCTTCAACGGCGACATCAATGACCGGCATTTCTTTTTTCTCCCATCCGTTTTTTTCGAGCGTTTCATTTATATAGTCTATAACGTTCGAAAGCTCCGATACTTCGGCATAAAATTTTGCTCGAACCATGCACCCTCCGTAAATAATTGTTATCTACGCTTTTAGTGTCTGATCATATTTTGCACTTGGGGTCTCCGCTTCCCGTGCTACAGGCACTCTGCTAATAATTATAATATTATACGATATTTTAAGTTATACGTAAAGTAAGTCACTTAATCCACCTTAATGACAGCGAACCGACCGATAAACCCGCCGGAGTGGATTCCACGCTTATAATCCCGAACAGAAAACCCCGGCAACAATATGCCGGGGATCTCAACGATCATATATTTTTTTACTTCACAACCAGAAATGTATCACAGATTTTCCGCTTTCTGTACTTGCCGATTTCCGCACGCCTTCACGCACTCTCCGCATTCGATGCAATCCGATGCGACGTACGGAATCGGATGACCTGATTCCAGACTGTATATCATGGATATACAATTTCTGCTACATGCTCCCAAACACTCGCAACAGCCTTCACACATCCCCGTTTCAACTATTTCTTTTACACTCTTCATGGCACGTCCTCCCTTGAACCCAAACCTGCCCGAAAAATATTGTATGACCTGTTCCGAAATCAACTTTTTTTCTTTTCGTTCTTTATTTCGGATGCAGTCTTTTTTTCCACCTTTCCGTCAACGATTTTTTTTGCCTTTTTTACCGGCTCTTTTTTGACCTTTTTTTCCGGATTCTCGGCCGTTTCTTTCTTCGGCTCGTTTTTTACCGGTTCTTTCGAGGCCGCTTTTATCGGTTTCTTTAAGACCTTCTTTACCGTTTTTACGGCCGTCTCTTTCTTCGGCTCGTTCTTTGCCGGCTCCTCAGCAGCCTTCTTTACCGTTTTCTCGGCCGTCTCTTTCTTCGGCTCGCTCTTTACCGGCTCCTCAGCAGCCTTCTTTACTGTTTTTACGGCTGCACTTTTTTCCGATTCTTTCTCCGCCGAATCCTTTACGGCCTTTGTTATCGGTTTCTTGTCCGCTGCCTGCGCTTTTACGCCGGATTTTTTATTTTCCTTTTTGCCCCTTATCTTGGTCTTCTTTTCGGATCCTTCGTCCTTCTGCGGTGCACAGCTGAATACCGTCATGCCAAGAGGCGGCAATTTGATCACTATTGAATTATCCCATCCGTCTTTTTCAACGGCTTCCGATGTTTTTGTACGAGTGTTGACATGTCCGGAACCGCCGTACTTTACAGCGTCACTGGACAGTATCTCTTTAAATGTTCCGGGGAACGGAACGGCCTGTCTGTAATCATCATATGCAACAGGAGTGAAGTTGAACGCAAACAAGAGCGTCTCATCCTCTTTGTGTGTTTTTCTGACAAAGCTTACTATACTGTGATCCGCATCAAGGCATCCGAGCCATTTAAATCCGTCGGGATCGCAATCAAGCTCGGTAAATGCAGGCATGTCACGATACATTTTGTTAAGCGTTGCAACATAATCTGAAAGCTTCGAATGAAGCGGATCGTCAAGCAGATCCCAATCAAGACTCCTGTTTTCCGCCCATTCTCTTACCTGCCCGAATTCCTGACCCATAAAGAGAAGCTTTTTACCGGGATGCCCCATCATGAAACCGTAAGCGGCACGAAGATTTGCAAATTTGTCTTCGATCTCTCCGGGCATCTTATTTATCATTGAACCCTTCCCATGAACAACCTCGTCATGCGAAAGTACGAGCACAAAGTCTTCGCTGTATGCGTACATCATGCTGAATGTAAGCTGTCCGTGGCATCCCTTTCTGAAAAGGGGATCCTGTCTCATATAAGATGTGAAATCGTTCATCCATCCCATGTTCCACTTAAGGTCGAATCCGAGACCGTCTTCTTCAACCGGCTTTGTTACATTCGGCCATGCTGTTGATTCCTCAGCTATTATGAGTGCACCGTTCTTTTTCTTGTGGAATATCGAGTTGAGATGCTTAAGCAGCTCTATAGCCTCTAAATTCTCTTTTCCGCCGTATCTGTTGGGCAGCCACTCTCCGTCCTTACGACCGTAATCAAGGTAGAGCATCGAAGCCACGGCGTCCATTCTAATTCCGTCGGCATGATACTTTTCTGTCCAGAAAAGCACGCTTGCGATAAGGAAATTCGAAACCTCGGGACGTCCGAAATCAAATATAAGAGTTCCCCAGTCCGGATGTTCTCCGAGTCTTCTGTCGGGATGCTCATAAAGGCAAGTCCCGTCAAAACTGGCGAGCGCAAACGAATCTCTCGGGAAATGCGCGGGAACCCAGTCAAGGATCACGCCGATCCCTTCGTTATGCATATGATCCATAAATGCCATAAAATCGGTGGGCGAACCGTATCTCGAAGTGGGAGCAAAATAGCCGGTCACCTGGTAACCCCATGAACCGTCAAACGGATGCTCCATGACAGGAAGCAGTTCAATGTGCGTATAGCCCATCTTCTTTACATATTTCGAAAGGAGTTTCGCCGTCTCGGCATAAGAATAAAAGTCGTTGTCCCCATCTCCTTTTCTCATCCATGATCCGAGATGAACTTCATAGATGGACATCGGACTCTTAGTGATATCAAGCTTCTTTCGCTTCGACATATAATCGCCGTCTTTCCAGTCGTAACTCAGATCTGCGACTATCGAAGCATTGCCGGGTCTCATCTCTGTAGCGTTTGCGTAAGGATCCGACTTAAGATATGTCAGGCCGCTCTGTGCCTTGATCTCGAATTTATAGATCTCGCCTTTACCGATTCCGGGGATAAATAACTCAAATATCCCGGCAGCACGCAATTTTCTCATGGGATGTCTTCTGCCGTCCCATGTATTGAAGTCGCCGACGACACTGACTCTCTGTGCATTGGGCGCCCATACCGCAAAATATGTTCCCTTTACGCGATCAACGCTCATGACATGTGCACCGAGCTTTTCATATATTTCGTAATGAACACCGCGGATGAACCTGTCTTCGTCTTCCTCGGATATCTGTTTTGCAAAACTGTACGGATCGTAAAGAAGCGCTTTCGAATCATCTCTGTAAGTAACATCGAGCTTATAATGACCCGGCTTTTCTTTTCCGAGAAGGACCGAGAAATTACCGGAATCGTCAATACTGCTCATCGGATATTCTTTTTTGCCTATCAAAACACTTACAGCCTTGGCCGTGGGCAGGAAAGCATTGACGAGCATTCCTTCTTCCGTTTCGTGAGGTCCCAGCCATGAATGAGGGTCGTCATGCTCGGAATATATAAGCGCTTCCATAGCACCCCAGTTCATGTACTTGTACAGAACATTGTCCTCTTCAATCATATCAATTACCTCCTCTAAAGGTGTTTATCAAGAAACAATTGTCAGATCACCAATCAGTCCGAGTGCTGCAAAACGCGATAATCTTTACGTAAACTACTCCAGATACCACTCATCCACGGATTCGTTCTCCTCTTCCGCGTTTTCTCCCTCAGACTCGGCTTTGGGCGAAGCATCTTCTTCACCTTCCGCAGTCTCATCCGATCCCGTATCGTCTGAGTTTTCATCTGTTCCGTCATCATTCGAGTCGGCTGTTTCATCTGCAGCAGCCGCTTCTGTCTTATTCCCGGTTCCCGTGTATTTCTTGAGAACGGGCTCAATGATAAACGACGATGCGAGAGCTATCCCGCCGGGAAGCGAAAACGGAAGTATTATCAGTATTCCTGCCATCTCTCCCGAAAATCTGACGATCAGCCAAACTATAAGTGCAAGACCGCCGGCCAGGATAAACGTTCCGATAAAATGTCGTATCGATATTAACATGGTATTCTTAAAAAGCCCTCTGAGATTTATCGTAAACCTCGACAGCAGAGGGAATATCCAAACCAATATCAGCAGAGCAAATATCGACACAACCATAAGCGCGATATTGAGTACACTCGAAAAGGTCGGACTCTCGGCCTGTATAGCGTCGACATATCTGAAATCCACAACCATCAGTATGGCAAATAAAACGAATATGAGGGATGTGGGCGCGCCGGTCTTAAAATTGACCTTGAAACCGTGAAAGAATGTTTTCGTAGCGTATCCGCGTTCCCTTCTGATAACTTTTACCATTGTATAATAAAGAGCCGACGTTGAAGGGCCTATGATGACTCCTCGTATCAGCATTTCGATCATAAGCGTGAAATATGTATCGGATAACATCCATCCGAGGACTTCCATATTGTTGGCCGGATCTGCCGCAAAAGCCGATCTGTAGAGTTCGATGAAGCCTTCCGTATCCCCCCCGAAAGCTGCTATCACCGAAAGAACCATAAAAATCCAAAACACGGGTAAGCAAAAGAAACTCCAAATTGCGCTTATCCAGATGACATCAACAACTTTGTTGATTCCCGTCATTACTTTACTGTCGGGGCTTAAAAGATTAGCCATAATAAAAATTCACCTTTCGATCATTTAGTCTTCCCTTGATGATTCTTCCCTATTATCTTCTTGCTCCCGATCGTCCGTGTCATTCACCGATGCCATGTTGATTGAAACCTTTTCGACATTTTCCGAGGCATCTATCACAACTATTTCCGTTTCATCTACCCTGTCAATGGCAAGATACTCATCCGTTTGTGTCGGCAATCCCTTCTTATGGAGCTTATTGTCCATTATCTCACCGAAGATCATGTGCAGACATGCCATCGTCGGAACACCGAGAAGGAGTCCCTTGATCCCAAAAAGACTTCCGAACACAACGCACGAAAAGAGAACCCAAAATGCCGAAAGCCCGATCGAATCTCCGACGATCTTCGGATCGAGAATATTGCAGTCGATCTGCTGAAGCACAATGATAAATATAACAAACCATAAACATTGAAGCGGATCAACGAACAATATGAGCAGTGCGCTCGGCACAGCTCCTATATATGGCCCAAAGAACGGAATAAGATTCGTTACTCCGACGATAACGCTTATGAGTGCCGTGTAAGGGAAATTAAACAATGTCATGCCCACGTAACACAGTATACCCACTATGGCGCTGTCAAGAATCTTGCCCGTAATTGCTCCCGTAAACTTCCTGTGACAGTCCCTTGCGGTCCTCACGATCCTGTTTGCCCTTCTGCGTTTAAAAAGCGCAAACACAACCTTTTTCGCACTCGCCGTAAATCTTTCTTTTGCCAGTAATATGTAGATGCTGAACACGAAACCTATCACGATCGTGTAAACAACACTGACAACGCTTATAACACCCGTGGCAACGGATTCGAGCACGCCTCCCGTAAACGAGAGAAGTCCGTTATCAATAAATTCTTCCACCCAAACGGTGATCTTTTCAACAATGCCTTTGAGAAGATTTCCGAACCATGATCCGTCACCCACGGTATCATTGAACCAATCAAGAAATGCTTCCGCCTGTCCCGGAACCTCATTTGCAAGCCTGTTGACAGTCGATGTGATCTCGGGTACGAGCATATATACCAAAACGCCTATGATAAGTACCACAACGATCAAAGTGAGGATAAGACTGAGCCCTTTCGAAAAACTGAGCGCACGTTTCTTTTTTTTGACTCTCTTAAGGAGAAAACGAGAAATCTTTCTGTCAAAAAAAGACATGAGCGGATTCATTACATAAGCAAGTAATCCACCCACAAGTACCGGAGACAGAGCTGACGTAAGTTTACCGAATATATCCGAGAAATCTTCCTTTTGAACAAAAAGGAAGATCAGGACGATCGCGGCCGCAAGAACCAAAAACGCCGTCACTCCCCAGACAATATATTTTTTCCACGCACCGCTGCCTCTGCGGTCAACGATCACTTTTTCCTTCTCATCATTCTCCATAAATATCCGTATCCCATTCCAATCTTTATCTTCTGAACGTGACAGTGCCGGTCTTCTCATCCATAGAGTCGACTATTGCCAGAGAATGAAGCGTGATGCCCATATCCCTGATGATCTGTCCGCCGTTTTGGAAACCCTTTTCGATCACGATGCCTATACCCTCGATCGTGGCTCCCGCACTCTTTACGATATCCGCAAGCCCCATCAGCGCGCAACCGTTGGCCAGAAAATCGTCTATTATGATCACGTGATCATCGCTTGAAAGGTACTTTTTCGAAACGATCACATCATACACTCTTTTATGTGTAAATGACTCGATCTTTGTAACGTACGACTCTCCGTCAAGATTGATACTCTGGGATTTTTTTGCGAACACTACCGGAACATTGTTAAAATACCTTGCCGCAGCACAGGCAAAAGCAATTCCGGATGCCTCGATCGTAAGGATTTTAGTGCATTTGACCCCTTTAAAGAGTCTTGCAAACTCTTTTCCGATCTCATCAAGCAGCTCAACATCTATCTGATGATTCAGGAATCCGTCAACCTTCAGGACATTGCCCGCCTTAACGATCCCGTCTCTCATTATTCTTTCTTCCAAAAGCTGCATGGCTGTTTTCCTCCGCCTATCCTTATACACAGTTAAGTCTATCACATTCATTTTCTCTTTACAAGATTTGTTTATGTTGCAAATATCCGTCTGTCATCCACAAAATGCGAATGTAGTCATATTGTACAAAAATACAAGGGTCGGTTTGTCTAATACGTCAATGGAATAAAACCAATCCGGATGATACCATTGCATTAAAGGATCACCGCCGCTTTCCGAAAGAAAGAGGTAATATGAACATCTCAGCATCACCCGCCCTCGATATGGACGGTTTCATTTGCACCTTGGTGCAATGTATTTCTGCAACACTCGGTCCTGATGTCGAGATAATCACATCAGAACAGACCAAGAACAATCAGATCTCTTATCCGTGTCTTACCCTCCGTCACAGCAGCCGTAAGATATCACCGAACATCAGGATTGACGATCTGTTTTCCACCTACAAAAAAGGGTTTATGGGAATCGAGGAGATAGCCCGGCAGATTTCCGAAGCTTATAACGGAATGAGTGGGGACACCTCAGGACTTGAGGATCTTTATTCCGATCCCGAAAAACTCAAAGACAAGATCATTTACAGACTTATCAATTTCGAGCGGAACAGCGATATGCTCGGATCATGTCCTCATTTTCGCATTCTCGATCTCGCCATGATCTTTTGTCTGAGTGTTTCCATCTCCGGTGACGAAACCGGAACGATCCGCATAGACGACAAGCTCGCTTCCATCATCGGGATGGATGCAGACAAACTCTTATCATATGCGTTAAAGAACACCCCGAAGATCTATGCTTACAGCTACGAAAAGCTTGACGAACTGCTTCTTAAGATCATGGATAAGAAAGGTGTCCCCGAAGAGATGTTTCCGCCTTTTATCGGTGGAGATGCTCTTCATACACCCATGAGCGTTCTTACAAACAACCATGAATACTACGGTGCTTCATCCATGCTTTACCCCGGAGTACTCGAAAAGATCCGAGACGAACTCAACCAGGATTTTTATATCATTCCGAGTTCTGTCCACGAAGTGATCATCGTTCCTTCGTCGCATACGGATTCGATGCATCTGAGAGATATGCTTGAGGACGTCAACAAAACGATCGTTCCGCCCGAAGAGATCCTCTCCGACAACATCTACCGCTATCCTAACGACTTCGGTCCCGATACTCTCGGCCCTTTTTTGTCTTCCTTCTGAAATCTAAGAGCTCCTTCCGAACAAGCGGAAGGAGCTCCGGTTTTTATCATTGTAACTATTAACAGTCTTTTATCACTTCGTACCGAAGAGCCTGTCACCGCAGTCTCCGAGTCCGGGTACGATATATGCGTTTTCGTTGAGTTTTTCATCAACACATCCGCAGAAAACAGGGATATCGGGATGAGCTTTATGAAGCGCCCTGATGCCTTCCGGTGCCGAAATGATCGACACCCATCTGATATTCTTGCATCCTCTCTGCTTGATAAAGTTCGTAGCGGCTGCTGCCGATCCGCCTGTGGCAAGCATTGGATCGAGAAGGATAACCTGTGTTTCGGTAACATCATCGGGAAGCTTGCAATAATATTCTACAGGCTCAAATGTCTTATGATCGCGATAAAGTCCGATATGACCGACACGCGCCTGCGGAAGGATCTTGAGGAAGCCGTCAACCATACCGAGTCCGGCTCTGAGTACGGGTACAAGAGTTACTTTGTTGGTGTGCGAGAGGACCTTTGCGGTAGTCTTGCAAATGGGTGTTTCAACTTCCCAATCTTCAAGCTCGAAATTTCTTGTTACTTCATAGGCCATGAGCATAGCCACTTCCGAAACAAGCTCTCTGAAATCCTTTGTTGTAGTATTGATATCCCTCATCAGCGAAATCTTATGCTGAATGAGCGGATGGTCAAAAATAAAAGCACTTTCAAAATCCTGCATCCCAACCTCCTCAACAATTCATAGTTTCGACACGACCGAACGAGTGCGCTTACCGCGCATCCTTCTGCCATAAATAACAAACGGGCCGGACTATCCGGCCCGATCGAGGTGACGTGATTCGAACACGCGACCTCTACGTCCCGAACGTAGCGCTCTACCAAACTGAGCCACACCTCGTAATCAAACCTCTGTTATTATGAAACCGACCCGAAAAAATGTCAAGGAAAAAAAAGTTCGACATTCAGGCTTCATTGATTTATCATTGTTCAACAAGTAACGTTCCGTAAGCGGGACACGGATGCACGGAGGCGACATGATCTTTATCGTTTTGGAAGCAGTCATATACATTACCTTTATCGTTTTCGATCTGACGGATGTTTCTCCCTCCGCATCGGACTTGATTAAATATCTTGGCGTATTGACTGCTCTCATTCATGCCTTCCTGATGTATCTGCGTCTTTCCGGCCGCGACCGTCTTCTTACCCTTTGTGCGTTGTTTTTCACAGCCGTTGCCGATATCTTTCTGCTTTTTTTCCCCGAAAACTATATCCCGGGGATTGCTTCGTTCTGCATAACCCAGACTCTTTACATGCTCATGACCACAAAAAAAGGTGACAGAAAGACACGCTTGTTCCTGCCCGTTTCGATCGGCGTCATTTCTTTGTGTGCAGCTGTTTTCGCAGCATCGTTTATTCCCGGTCCCGATACGTTGCTGCTCATAGCGGTCCTTCCGTACTACGCCTTAATGTTCATCGCCAACACCGTTCGAAGTTGGGTTATATTCCGCAGAACAGGAAACGCTTATGACCTCACTTTTGCCATCGGACTCTCGCTTTTCATTCTGTGTGACATAAACGTTCTGATCAGAAACTTAAACGGGTTTTTCCCGGGGCTTGTTTCGCAGGGTGTTTTCTCCGCTTCGATCTTTATGACATGGATATTCTATCTTCCCTCTCAGACGCTCATAAGTTACCGTACGAAACTGAAGGTTCCTTCGTCGCATCTATGTCTCCGATAAGTTAAAAAGTATTAAGATAATACATGAAATCACGCTTGTCTTTTTACCTATTATTATTTATAATTATGGTGATTATGGGGAAAAGGAGGGGTTATTCCTGATGGATCCGTACGAGAATGTCATTTTTTTCGACAGATATCAGGTCGAGCACACGCTTGAAGACGGTTCTTTTTACGTGTCTCTCATCGGACACGATCTGGCTGCCAATCGTGATGTTTTGATCCGCCTTATCAACCCCTCAGCCGTTACAAAATACGAGATCGACAAGATCAGTTATGTCAAAGATATCGGTGTGATACGTCACTTTGAATCCCCGAATATTCTGCACATGCTCGAATCGGGCAACTATGCAAACACCATATGTACCATCTACGAGTATAACAACAGCGTTTTTCTTTCCAAACATCTCGAAAAATACGGAAGACTCGATACCGTAACTGCCCTCAAGCTTGTACGGCAGCTTGCATATGCGCTGAGGTACTCGCACGAACAGCATATCTATCATCGTAACATAAGCGCCGGTTGTGTTACTCTCAGTGAAAACGATCAGGGAGAACTCTCGGCTCAGCTTTTTGATTTCGGTCTGTCGTATATGGTCGACTTTTCAACCGCCACAGGCAAGCAGGTCGATGAGTATTTCGGGTATATGGCTCCCGAAGCAACCGGTCTTCTCGACACAAAAATAGACGGTCGCTCGGATCTGTACTCTCTCGGTGCTCTGCTCTATCAGCTTATCACCGGTACACTGCCTTTCCATTCGGACAGCATAGACAACATGGTATATCAGCATGTTGCCGTTCCGGTGCGTCCTCCTCACGAGCTTGTGAGCGGACTTTCGGAGGAAACTTCGAGGATCACGACAAAGCTTCTCGCAAAAGACCCCGATCAGCGATATCAGACCTGTAACGAGCTGATAAGCGATATAGACAGGCTCCTGTCGGGAAATGTCGACATCGGTTTCCTTTCCGGCAGATCGCTCGATATACTCAAGGCGCTCGAATCCGATTCAAAATATCTTTGTCGACGCGATGAATTAAACGATATAAAGTCAAAAGTAACAAATGCTTTTGAAAAGGGCGGCATATTCTATCTTTTACGCGGTCCCAAGAATTGCGGAAAGAGTGATCTTTTCACAAATCTGTGTTCGGAACTCGTTGCAGCTTCGGTACCGTTCTTCAGATGTCATTTTTCACAGATCTCGTCATCCATACCCTATTCGGGTTTCGGAGAGATCCTTGAAGATTACATTGCACTTTTCAATAAATACGACAAAAAGTTACAGATCACCGAAGGCCGCAGACTCTCAGGCCTGCTTTCGGGAAGTGTCGACACGGTTCTGTCTTTTTGCCCCGAGATGAAAGCCGTTCTTCCGAAGAGGACCGGAGGTCTTGCCTCTCCCGATACTTTCAAAGATCAGCAGCATACGCTTATGCAGCTTTCATCCTTCTTCTTATCGCTTTACACACAGAAGAAGTCTTTTGTATATATATTTGACGACATTCACAATGCCGATCCGGCAAGCCTTTCCCTGATCGAAGAAATTGCTCGCAGCGTTTCTTCGTACAAGGTTTTTGTCATCTGTTCATACAGCAATAACCTTTCATCGAATAACGACTACCTCAAGCCATTCCTTGACAGTCTTATAGAAAAAGGGTTCAACAACTTTTTTGACCTTTTCCCTTATGATGAAGTCAGACTATCCGACTTCTTTAAGGATCTCCTCAACCTTAATCACGACGACTGCTCCGCCCTCGCTTCTTACCTGCTTCCGAAGACCGAAGGCAATCCTTACTATGCGGTCAATATCATACATTCCATGCTCGAAGACGATGTCATCTCGATCCGTGACGGCCATCTCGAGCAGAACTGGCAACAACTCAAAGCGCTTAATACCGTAAGCGACATGAAGCAGATCATCGAAAGAAGGATCAACAGTCTCGATGAAGATACGATAACCCTTCTTGAGATCTCTTCGGTAATCGGCAACGAATTTTCGCTCGATCTGCTTTCCGTCATTACCGATCTGAGCATCGACGAGCTGCTTCGCATGTTTGATCCGCCCTTAGAGCATCACCTTGTAGAATTCAGCTCTTCAAAGAATATTTTGATATTTTCACACTCCGACATCTATGATGCCGTGATCTCGCGTATAGAAAAACCGAGGCTTGAGAGTTTGCACCTTTGGATTGCAAAAGCGATCGAGCTTACGATCGATTCTCGCCCCACCGATATATTTGCGCTCTGCAGTCATCTTGAGGCAGCCCGTGCATACGGCGGACTCCGTGTACATATCATGACAGCTGCCCGCGCCGCACTCGCTTCAAACGCTGTCGAATCTGCCATCAAGTACTTTGTTACGGCACTTCGACTTCTTGACGAGCAGGCATCTACAGGTAATTCGGAATGGAAGGAATGCAAGAGGTCGCTTATTCAGCTCTATCTTACATGTGGACGTTTTGATGAAGCCATTGCGGCAGCAAACGATCTGCTCGCGCTCCTTCGTGACAACACACAGATAGCCAAGTTGCTCTATTATATCGGACTCGGTTATTTCAAACAGAGTCGTTTCAGGGAAGCAGAAGAGGTTCTCATTCGGGCTCTTGATTATCTCGGGCAGAATTTTCCCAAGAACACCATGGCCATCAAGACTTCGTCGCTCTTCCTCAAAATAGACAAGGTCATTAACAAGAAGAACAAATCTGTCGAGGAATATAAAGCTCCGCTCAGCGGAGATGCGCTTGAAAGCGCCGTAACAATCGTTTCCATATACGAGGTACTTTGCTGGATCTACGTATACAGCGACATGACCCGTTTTGATTATGTATGCCTGACCATGTACAAATTTGCGGTCAGGAATTTTGGTCAATCATCGCAGATGTCGGCCGCTTTTTCGGCGCTTTCACTCTATTACATGCTCCACGGTGACGATTCTCTTTCCGACTCGGCTCAGCATACTTCGCTCAAAATGCGTCGTTCCAACAACGACGATTTCGGTATATCCAGAAGTCTCTTTATGTCTGGACTTTGCAAGCTCTGCCAGGGCGACATCGAACGCAGCATAAAGCTCTTTAACGAAGCTGTAGATGGATTTACCAAAGTCGGAGATCTTTGGGAGATCAATAATACCAACTCCTTCCTCGTACTGGCTTATCTCTACGCCGGAGAATACGACAAGTGTGAGAAGCTGTCTCTTGAAGTAATAGAGATATCAAAAAAAATCAACGACAGCCTTGCCCAGTCCCAGGCATATTCGGCGCTTATAAGGAGCTACACTCACAGAGGGAACTACCCGAAGGCCTCTGAGCTTAGTTCGCGTTGTGAAATGCTCATCGGTCAGATGAGGCTTCCCTACATGACAACTTTATTCAATCTCACATACGGGGAACTCCTTATCGAGCAGTGCAAATACCGCGAAGCCGTTAAGTATCTTGATGCTGCAAGGATTTACTACGAAACGAACGAATTCGTTCAGGAATTCACCGCTTCGCTGTTCGGGTACCTCGCTATCGCAAAGATAAAGCTGCTCGACACAGAGCGAGGCGAACTCGCGATCAACGAGATACAAAGTCACGAGCTTGATATCGGTTCGCTCTGCGACAAAGCCCTTTCACAGATTGAAGGCAGACCGAACCTTTTATTCCCGGCATACAGAGCAAACGCGCTTTACTGCATAATCATCAACAAAAACGAAAAAGCTGATTATTTTTACAAGAAAGGCTCCTCTCTTGCCTCCGATTCGGGCATTCGCTATGAATCGGCTCTTATCGACTACGAATACGGGTGCTACCTCACCTCTATGCATCGAAGCCACGAGGCAAGATATTATACCTTTGAAGCATATATGACTTTCTCATCGCTTTCTTCATCTGTTTACCTCAAGCAATGTGAAGCCATTATAGCCGAGAAATATCAGGATGATTTTAAAGAGAACTCTCTTATTGCGAACGTTACGGCAAGAAGAAACAGAATGAACGTTGACAGAAAGGTCAATACTCTCCTTCATCTCGGAAGTATCCTTACATCAACGCTTGAACTTGATGAGCTTCAAAAGAGGATCCTCAAGGATGCTGTCGAGCTTGTCGGTGCAGAGAGAGGTATTCTCTTCCTTTACCCCGAAACCGGTGAGAAACGCCTCTATGTTGCATCGGTATACAATCTCGGCAATTTCGACTGTAACACATATGACTGGATGCTCGAAGAAGTTGAAAAGAATAAGCGTCCCATAGTTATAAACGATATGCAGTCCGACGAATTCAGAAAGAATTACACCAACATGATACGTTACGGGATCAAATCCGCTATGGCTATGCCCATGTTCGTCAGGGGCGTCCTTTTCGGTGTGATCTACCTTGATTCGCGACTCGTCAGACAGATCTTCAGCGATGATTATCTCGAAACTATGGAATTCATAGCAAACCAGGGCGGAGCCCCGATCGAGAACGCACGTCTTTACCACAGAGCCATCACGGACGGTCTCACCGGTATTTACGGTCGTTCTTATCTCGACAACCTGATCATGGACAAAACGAGCGACAGTTCCGTTAAACTTTCCGCTCTTATGATCGACGTCGATTTCTTCAAGAAATTCAACGACACATACGGCCATCCCTTCGGAGACAAGGTTCTCAAGATGATTGCAAATGTTATGAAGCGTATCAGCGGAGAGCACGGTGTTCCCTGTCGTTACGGCGGCGAGGAATTTGTGATCATCCTTGACACGAGCGATCCCGATATTGCTCTCGAAACAGCCGAAAAGCTCAGACAAACGGTCGAAAATTCAACCGTTGCCTTCAACGACGGCATCGAGGTTACCATGGTTTCGGTTACGATCAGTGTCGGTGTTTCAATTTGGAATAATTCATTTGAACGTGTAGATCTTATAGAACATGCCGATAAAGCACTCTACTATGCTAAACAACACGGCAGGAACCGTTCTGTCCTTTGGAGCGAAGAAATCCAGTAATAATATAGGTCATTCCTGTCCCTGTGTATCGCCTTCGGTTTCCTCAGATTCAGAATTTTTCAATGCGTCGAGAGCCGCTTCACATTCTTCAAGCCTCTGAGGCACATAATCCCTCAAAGTAGATCTCGGAGAAACGGTAAGCATATGTCTGTAGCAATATATGGCATCGTTATATTGTCCGTCTTCCTCAAGAGCTTTACCGAGATAATATAATGCCACATCCGATTCGGGGTCGAAATCAGCGGCCGCACGCAGATATTCAATGGCTTCCTGTATGTTGCCTTCATCGAGTCGGTCCTTGCCACGCTTATATACAAGCTTTGCCGCGACCGGATATATATCGTCTCTCATCTTTTTGAGGATATCCTGCGCATATTTACTTTGGATCCCTTTTAGGTCAAGTGTCCAAAGATCCATTGAAAGCTTCATAAGCTCATCATCAGAATATTCCTTCGATCTAAGCTCATTATATGCATTCCATGCATCAAAAAAAGCAGAAAACGTCTCATCTCCGACCGCAATTTCGATCGTATCATACGTTATTCCGTTTAGCTGTGATTTAAGTTCATCAACCTGTTTTCTGAGGCTCGTTATCTCTTTTTCCTGCTGAGAGATGGCAGCAGTCTTTGCACTCAGTTCGCTGCTGTAATCAACCCTCGAAGCACTGTATTCCTCTCTTATCTGGGCTTCCTTCGATGGAACGATAAGGTAATATACCACTGCGATTCCGATAAGCACACCCACAATAAGATTCATGAACAATAACATATTCGGTTTTTCATCATTGAAGAAAAACGAAAACAATCCTTTTCGGGAATGATCGATCCCCATCTCTTCGTCGAATTCCGTCTCTGCCGGTGTCTGAGTCTGAAACAGCCCGGTTTTTACGGTTTCGGGAATCAGATTTTTCTCCACTTCCGCAAGATAACGCAAAACCTCTGTGTCCGTGTGGTCTATCGCTCTTGCTTCAACAAGTACTTTTTTTGCTTTTTGAAATTCTTCCTGTCTGATATAAAGAAGGCCCAGAAGCTTCATTGCGCGAACATAATGCGGGTAGATACCGACCGCCTTTTTCAGCTGTATAACGGCAGTGTCTATATTGCCGAGACGAGCCGCTTCAAGTCCGAGATTGTACTTTCTGACCGCTGCGTTTATATTCTCGAGTTCCTCAGGATCATCCTGAATACGCTCAAGAAAATAATCCGCATCGTTCTCGTAATTATCAAGATTCCTGCTTATGACCCATTCCGTGAGAGCACTTACCGCTTCTCCCTGCTCATAATAAACAAGACCGAGGAGGTTTCTCGCCTCGGTATTGCACTTGTTATATAAGAGACTTCTTCTAAGAGATTCGGCAGCCCCTGAAAGATCCCTTACTTTTGCCTTTTCGAGTCCATCGTTGTAAAGGCGGTTGGATATCCTCATGAGCTTGTCATAAGGTTTATTCTTCATATTGATATCCACCCGTAAACTGATCGAGAAGATCAGCCAGATCCTTTATCTCAGTCTTAAGTATGTTTTCCTCAACACTGTCTGTTTCCTGACTCATTTCAAATCTTGATACTTCCTCATCAAAATCAATCATGGCATTCTCCCAATTACATGTCTTGCAAGCCCGTCATGCAACATCAATATGCACGTCCCCAGTATACAAGATGCTTTGCGGGACGTCCGCAACATACGCATTTCCCGCTTATCGGCTTATGATCTCCGAAAGGAATGCAACGTGATGTTGCTGCCGTATCTTTCTTGATCTTTTCTTCGCATGCGGGATCACCGCACCACATAGCCTTAACGAATCCCGGTTTGTTGTTGATCGTGTCGACGAACTCGTCATAATCTTTTGCTTCGTATGTATGAGCGTCTCTGTGTATTCTTGCTGCCTCAAGCATATCCTTCTGGATCGTGTCGAGAAGCTCTGCGGTTGCATCTGCAACACCGTCAAGCGCCATCTCGCTCTTCTCGAGAGTATCACGTCTTACCGCAACGCACACTCCTCTTTCAATATCCTTAGGTCCGATCTCAAGTCTTATAGGGAATCCTCTCATCTCCTGCTCGGAATACTTATAGCCCGGACGCTTATCCGAATCATCGATCTTAACTCTGATTCCCTTTGCTTTAAGGGCATCGGCAAGCTTTTGGGCATTCTCCATAACGCCTTCCTTGTTCGGCATAATGGGTATGATAACGACCTGAGTGGGTGCGATCTTGGGAGGGAGCTTAAGTCCTCTGTCATCTCCGTGTACCATGATAACGGCACCGATAAGTCTTGTGGTCATTCCCCATGAGGTCTGATATACATATGAAAGTTTATTGTCTTTGTCAGTGAACTGAATATCAAATGCTTTAGCGAAACCGTCTCCGAAATTGTGACTTGTTCCGGACTGAAGTGCTTTTCCGTCATGCATAAGCGCTTCGATCGTATAAGTAGCCTCTGCGCCTGCAAACTTTTCTTTTTCGGTCTTCTGTCCTCTTACAACCGGGATTGCAAGAACTTCTTCACAGAAATTAGCATAGAGCTCAAGCATCTGTATCGTGCGTGCTTCAGCCTCCTCTGCCGTAGCATGAGCAGTATGACCTTCCTGCCAGAGGAACTCTCTCGAACGAAGGAAAGGACGGGTTGTCTTCTCCCAGCGCACAACACTGCACCACTGGTTGTATACCTTGGGAAGATCCCTGTAAGACTGAACTATATTCTTATAAAGATCGCAGAAAAGAGTTTCCGAAGTAGGGCGAACGCAAAGCTTTTCGGCAAGCGGCTCAAGACCACCCTGAGTAACCCAGGCTACTTCGGGGGCAAATCCCTCGACATGATCCTTCTCTTTTTCAAGAAGGGACTCGGGGATGAACATGGGCATATAAACGTTTTCTACGCCCACCTCCTTAAATCTTTCGTCAAGCTGCTTCTGAATGAGCTCCCAAATGGCATACCCCGCCGGCTTTATGACCATACAACCTTTAACGCTTGAATAGTCCGTAAGTTCGGCTTTAATGACTATGTCGGTATACCACTGGGCAAAATCATCTTTCATTGAAGTGATCGCCTCTACCTGTTTCTTTTCCTGATCCATCTTTTTACCCTCTTTCACTGCTGTAGTTTTCTCGGATTATCTTTTTATGCCTGTGCACGAAGTGCATCGGCCTTATCGGTTTTCTCCCACGGAAGATCCTCGTCTGTGCGTCCGAAATGTCCGTAAGAAGCCGTCTGCGCATATATCGGTCTTCTCAGATTGAGCATCTTTATGATACCCGCCGGTCTGAGATCAAAATTCTTGTTTATGAGTTCAAGCAGCTTCGCATCCGATACCTTTCCGGTTCCGAACGTATCAACATTGATCGATGTGGGATGTGCGACACCGATCGCATACGAAAGCTGTATCTGGCATCTGTTCGCAAGACCTGCCGCTACGATATTCTTTGCAACATAGCGTGCCGCATAACTTGCCGAACGGTCAACCTTTGTCGGATCCTTTCCCGAAAAAGCTCCGCCGCCGTGAGGCGCATATCCGCCGTATGTATCTACGATGATCTTACGTCCCGTAAGTCCCGAATCTCCCTTTGGTCCTCCGATAACAAATCTGCCGGTGGGATTGATGAAATATTTGGTATTCTCATCCACCATATCAGCGGGGATTATTGGATCGATCACATGCTTTCTGATATCGAGATGTATCCTTTCCTGTGACACATCGGGATCATGCTGTGTTGAAAGGACAACAGCCTCAATCCTTGCAGGTTTTCCCTCTTCATCATATTCAACGGTGACCTGAGACTTTCCGTCAGGTCTTAAATACTTAAGCACTCCCTCTTTTCTGACCTGTGCGAGTCGTTTTGTAAGCTTGTGTGCGATAGAAATGGGGTAAGGCATAAGCTCGGGTGTCTCATCAGAAGCATATCCGAACATCATTCCCTGATCTCCGGCGCCGATCGCATCTATATCTGTGTCTGCCGAATCTCTTGCCTCGAGAGCTTTATCAACGCCCATGGCGATGTCATCGGATTGCCTGTCAAGAGCTGTCATAACACCGCATGACTCGGCATCAAAACCGTATTTTGAATCGTCGTATCCGATCCTTTTGATCGTATCACGTACAATTCCCTGTATATCAACATTTGCTTTTGATGTGATCTCTCCCATAACCAGTACAAGACCCGTTGTGCAAACGGTCTCGCATGCTACTCTCGAATAAGGATCCTGTTCAAGCAGCGCATCGAGGATGCTGTCTGAAATCTGATCACAAACCTTATCGGGATGACCTTCCGTCACCGATTCGGATGTAAATAGTCTTCTCTCCATATTTTGTCCTTTCCGCAGGTTTACGCTCCTGCCAAATCATATAGTAAATCGGATAATAAATCTTTTTGTGTACAGCGGACATCAGTTGTCCGCATTCCGTTTCAAAAAGTGACGCCTGCACCGGCAATCTGCCATTTTTTAAGAATAACGCCTATATCAGCGATTTGCCCTTTTCCTTAGTGTGCTGTCAAGGATCTTCTTCCTTATACGAAGGCTTTTAGGTGTAACTTCAAGAAGTTCATCGTCATCAATAAAGTCAAGAGCCTGTTCAAGCGAAAGGATCCTGGGCGGTGAAAGTCTCAATGCTTCGTCGGCGCTTGAAGAACGGGTATTGCTCATCTGCTTGCGTTTGCAAACATTAAGCTCGATGTCTTCGCCCTTTCCGCTCTGTCCGACGATCATGCCGGAATAAACCTTTTCACCGGCTCCGATAAAGAGAACTCCTCTTTCCTGTGCGTTATAAAGGCCGTATGTAACGCTTATACCGTCCTCAAACGCGATAAGACTTCCCTGCTTTCTCGCGGATATCTCACCCTTAAAGGGCGCATATCCTTCAAATATCGTATTGATTATACCGTTTCCTTTTGTATCTGTAAGGAACTCTCCTCTGTAACCGATAAGTCCTCTCGAAGGAATAAGGAAATCAAGTCTTGTATAGCCGCCTGCCGCATTTGACATACCCTGCAGCTCACCTTTTCTCTGGCTGAGTTTTTCTATTACGTTACCGGAGAACTCGTCGGGAACGTCAATGATCGCGCGTTCCATTGGTTCAAGCTTTTCGCCGTGCTCGCCCTGTTTATAGATAACCTGAGCCTTGCTGACTGCAAACTCGTAGCCCTCGCGGCGCATTGTCTCGATAAGGATTGAAAGGTGAAGCTCACCACGTCCCGAAACCTTGAAAGCTTCCGTCGTGTCCGTCTCCTCAACCCTGAGGCTCACGTCCGTATTAAGCTCCCTGAAAAGTCTTTCACGAAGGTGACGCGACGTAACCCACTTACCTTCCTGACCTGCAAGCGGTGAATCGTTTACCATAAAGTTCATGGACAGAGTAGGTTCAGATATCTTCTGGAACGGTATCGCAATCGGCGCATCTACTGAACAGATAGTATCACCGATATGAATATCCTCAATACCGGATATCGCAACTATCGAACCGACCGTAGCCGATTCAACCTCGACTTTTTTAAGTCCGTCATACTCATAAAGCTTGCTTATCTTTACTTTTCTCTGCTTGTCGGGGTCATGATAGTTTACGATCACCGCATCCTGGCCGACTTTTATCGTTCCGTTGTCAACCTTTCCGCATCCGATCCTGCCGACATATTCATTATAATCGATAGTGCTTATGAGTACCTGTGCTCCCGCATCGGGATCTCCTTCGGGTGCGGGTATGTATTCAAGTATCGTATCAAAGAGAGGCTTCATATTCTCCCTATTGTCCGAAAGCTCAAGGATCGCAATCCCTGCCTTGGCCGAAGCGTAAACAAACGGGCAATCAAGCTGATCCTCGCTTGCATCGAGCTCGATAAAAAGATCGAGGACCTGATCGATAACTCTCTCCGGGTCTGCCTCGGGACGATCAATCTTATTGATGCATACGATAACGGGGAGTGAAAGCTCAAGAGCCTTCTTCAGCACGAACTTGGTCTGCGGCATGGGACCTTCAAAAGCATCAACCACAAGTATTACACCGTTTACCATCTTGAGCACTCGCTCAACTTCACCGCCGAAATCGGCGTGGCCGGGAGTGTCAATGATATTGATTTTAACACCATTATAATTTACTGCGGTGTTTTTTGAAAGTATTGTTATTCCACGCTCTCTCTCAAGATCGTTTGAGTCCATTACTCTCTCTTCAACAACCTGATTGCTTCTGAATACACCGCTCTGCTTTAAGAGGCAGTCCACGAGCGTTGTTTTGCCATGATCGACGTGGGCGATAATGGCTATATTTCTTACATCTTCCCTTTTCATATATTTTTTTCTCTTCCTAAATTAATTTCTATCAAAAAGTCAACTTGAAGATTATATCATATTTATCGCAAAGTGCAAGAGTTGGGTGGTCCCCGGAATCGCCACCTTTGTCACACATCAAAAATCGTAAAAGAAAGTAGCGATATGCATAAGCGTTTTCTTCTTCGTTCTTCTGTCATTTTGATTCCTTTGTTGCACCGAGCTGTAAACAGTGTTGTTTACAGTATACCATCACGAAAGCCTGCTGTCGATTACATGTATGGTCCCATGGAACCACACGGCCACTTGTGACTACACACTTGACAAATACAGTGTTTTCAATATATTATCAACTCTATGTACTATTATAATAAGAAGTGCGGAGGCGCAGATATGCCAGATAATTCTAACAGCAAAGCCGGAAAAGAGCTTGCCAAGACCTATAACCCTTCGGAAATCGAAGACCGTATATACAAAAAATGGCTTGATAAGAAATACTTTCATGCCGAAGTAGACGAAACCAAAAAGCCCTTTACGATCGTAATCCCGCCGCCCAATATCACAGGTCAGCTTCATATGGGCCATGCGCTTGACAATACAATGCAGGACATCCTGATCAGAACTAAAAGGATGCAGGGCTATAACGCTCTTTGGCAGCCCGGGACCGATCATGCATCCATCGCTACGGAAGCAAAGATTGTTGAAGCATTAAAAAAGGAAGGGATTTCCAAAGAAGACCTCGGACGTGAGAAATTTCTCGAGCGCGCATGGGCGTGGAGAAAAGAATACGGCGGAAGGATCGTTGAACAGCTCAAGAAACTCGGTTCGTCATGTGACTGGGACCGTGAACGTTTCACTATGGATGAGGGCTGCAACAAAGCCGTAAATACTGTATTCACCTCTCTTTATAAAAAAGGCCTTATTTACAAAGGCTCCAGGATCGTCAACTGGTGTCCTGTTTGCAATACTTCCATCTCCGATGCAGAGGTTGAATATGAAGAGCAGGCAGGCCATTTCTGGCATATCAAGTACCCGCTCATAGAGGATGACGGAAGCATTTCAAAAGAGAAATTCCTTATCTTCGCCACAACTCGTCCCGAGACGATGCTCGGTGATACGGCTGTTGCCGTTAACCCCGAAGACGAAAGATATAAGGATCTTGTCGGAAAGACTCTCTGGCTTCCTTTTGTAGACAGAAAGATTCCGATCATTGCCGACAGCTACGTTGACATGACTTTCGGTACGGGCGTTGTTAAGATCACCCCCGCCCACGACCCTAACGACTTTGAGGTTGGAAAACGTCACAACCTTCCCGAGATCAACATCCTTAACGACGACGCCACTATCAACGAGAACGGCGGCAAGTTCAAGGGTCTCGACCGTTACGAAGCCAGAAAACAGATCGTTAAAGAACTCGATGAGATGGGACTTCTCGTTAAGATTGAGGAGCATTCACATAATGTCGGTACATGCTACCGCTGCCATACAACGGTAGAGCCCATGATCAAGAAGCAGTGGTTCGTTAAGATGGACGAGCTTATCAAACCTGCCGTTGAAGCTGTCAAGACCGGCGACATCAAGCTCATCCCCGAGCGTATGGAGAAAACTTACTTCAACTGGACCGACAACATCCGCGACTGGTGTATTTCCAGACAGCTCTGGTGGGGTCATCAGATTCCCGCTTATTACTGTGCCGACTGCGGTCATATAACCGTTTCGGGCGACAAGGTTGAAAAGTGCGAGAAATGCGGAAGCACTCATATAGAGCGCGACCCCGATACGCTTGATACTTGGTTTTCATCGGCTCTCTGGCCTTTCTCGACACTCGGATGGCCCGAGGACACAAAGGAACTTAAGTACTTCTACCCCACAGATGTACTTGTTACGGGCTACGACATCATCTTCTTCTGGGTAATCAGAATGATCTTCTCGGGTTTCGAGCAGATGGGAGAACGTCCTTTTAAAACCGTTCTCTTCCACGGTCTCGTTCGTGACGATCAGGGACGCAAGATGAGTAAGTCACTCGGTAACGGCATCGATCCTCTTGAGATCATCGAGAAGTACGGCGCAGACGCACTCCGCTTCACGCTCATTACAGGAAACGCACCCGGTAACGATATGCGTTTCTACATGTCACGTGTCGAAGCATCCCGTAATTTTGCAAATAAGGTTTGGAACGCTTCCAGATTCATTATGATGAACATGGATCAGTGCAGGGAAGCAGGCATAGACATTGATTTTGAAGCACCCCTCGAAAGCGTTCGCGATATTCTCGAAGATGCGGACCGTTGGATCCTTTCCAAAGCGGCTTCAGTGGTTGCAGAGGTTACTGATTCAATTGACAAGTTCGAACTCGGTATCGCAGCCCAGAAGATTTACGATTTCATTTGGGAAGAGCTCTGCGACTGGTACATAGAGATGGTTAAAGCCCGTCTCTACGGTGACGACGTAACATCGAAGAAAGCTGCCATGTGGACACTTTCTCACGTACTTGTTGATTCGCTTAAGCTTCTTCATCCCTACATGCCCTTCATCACCGAAGAGATCTTCTGTACTTTGAAGGAAGCTCAGGGAACTCTGGGCAAGAACGAATCGATCATGATCGCTCCCTGGCCCGAAGTTAGCAGTGACGTTCTTTTCCCTTCGGAAAGAGAATCTGTTGAACTTATCAAAGAGGCCGTTAAGGCGATCAGAGCTCTCAGAGTCGACATGAACGTTCCGCTCTTACGTAAAGCTGCCGTTCATGTGGTTTCCGAAGATGCCGGCGTACTTAAAATATTCGAGAATTCAAAGAACTTCTTCGCATCACTTTGCGGAGCTTCCGAAGTATTTGCCGCTGCCGACAAGACAGGTCTTAAAGATGATGCGGTTTCATCGGTTATTCCCGGTGCAACGATCTACATTCCTCTTGAAGATCTTGTTGATCTCGAAAAAGAAAGAGAGCGTCTTGTCAAAGAAAAAGCCCGTCTCGAGGGCGAGTTAAAGCGTGTTAACGGTATGCTCTCCAATCCGAACTTTGTAAATAAAGCTCCTGCAGCAAAGCTCGAAGAGGAAAAAGCAAAGCTTGAGAAATACACAGATATGTATGAAAAGGTTACAACAAGACTCGAGCAGCTGAAATGATTTTTGACCAAATGATTTAAATTATTAAAATGGTGACCACCTCAAACGAGGTGATCACCATTTTTCTTGACTTAATTTGTATAATAACCTATCTGCTTGACAGGACCCCGTTCACTATTGCGGCGGGTTCTTCTTTACAAATGCTATTCTTTTTTGAAGATATGTCTCTATATCTTTAAGGCGCTTTACGCCTGTCTGGTCAAATGCCTCGCCGTAAGCGCGTTTTAATGTGTCCGTTTTTACGACCCTTCTTCTGCGGGCTCCGGGTGAACCGCAGAGTCTGTAGTTTTCTGCTTTCATAAGCGTTGCGAGGGCTGTCGGTCCGTACCACATTATCACTTCATTCACCTTCGAAATGATCGCCTTGGCCTCAGGCGAAAGCGAATCCGCCAAGCTTGTCGGAAGCGTAACAAGCTTTATATAATTCTCTTCCGGTACTTTAAACGGAAGACCGTTCTTTCCCGGCTGAAAATCGTCTTCAAAGAGAGGATAGCCGAGCAGTCTCAGCGAAAATATCTGTGACCACAGCAAAACCGTTTCCAGTCTTAAAAGACCCGACTCGCAGGCACACCTAATCTCCTGTCTTCCGACCTCTGCCATCTTTTCGTTCATGCATTCACGAGCCCATAACGCACATATGAGTATCTTCGATTCTTTAAAGCAGGTGTCGACAGCCTCTAAACTCTTCCTGTAGGCTATAGGCGTGATGTTATCCTTTCCTTCGACAAGAAGCTCCCTGTAATAACCGGGATCATCAAGAAGCCTTTTAAGTTTTTTTGTATATTCATTATCAGGGATGTTTTCGCAATTTATATACTGCATGACAGTAGTCTCTCCCCATCCCAGAAGCTTGGCGAGAGGTTTTCTTCCGATTTTGTACTGATCAAGGATTTTGAGGATTTCTTCTTTAGTAAGAACATTTCCCATAACGACCTCCCAATCAAATGCGTCCCCATAGATTCGGACTGTTGTCATAAACCCCACCTACGCCTATGGCCGGTGGTGCGGGATTCCCCCGACTGAGTTAAAAGAGTGCGGAGATTCCGTAGGTAATTATGCACATGATCGTTGTAGCAAGTAAAAGTCCGATTATAACCGCAGGGAAAGCCTTTTTTAACCTGACTCCGAGTAATGCGGCGATAAAGCATCCCGTCCATGCCCCGGTTCCGGGCAGAGGGATTCCCACAAACAGTACGAGTCCCCAAAATTCATATCTCGCAATCTTCTCACTTTTGCCCATTGCTTTTGATTCAAGCTTTTCGGCAAATCCTTTAAGAAGTCGTGTTGTTTTAAGCCAGGACATCACTTTGGTTATAAACAAAAGAATAAAAGGAACCGGTACGATATTTCCCGCAAGGCATATTAGAATCGCCTTCACAATATTCATTCCGAATATCGGTGCAAGTATCAGTCCTCCTCGAAGCTCAACAATTGGGAGCATGGACACCAAAAATATAATAAGTTCGTGAGGAAGCCCCTCAAACGCTCCCGCAAACCATGTTGCTATACTCTCAGCCACTTTATCTCCCCTCTTTTACTTAATTCTTAGCCGGCTTATATGTCGGAACAAGTTCCATCAGTTTTTCTCTGATGTCATCGGGTTCTTCCTTGACATAGTCATATAATGCATCGATCTTTGCAAGGAAGTCATCATAGTCCATTTTTATCGGTTTACCAATATGGATAAGGCTGTTGGCTGTATTCTGAAGGCCTTCCTCGTCCATAAGCACTTCTTCGTAAAGCTTTTCACCGGGTCTGAGACCTGTGAACTTAATGTCTATATCCTGATAGGGAACATATCCCGAAAGTCTGATAAGGTTTTCCGCAAGTGTACGTATCTTTACAGGTTCGCCCATATCAAGTACAAATATCTCGCCGCCCTTTGCAAATGCGCCCGCCTGAAGCACAAGCGAAACCGCTTCCGGAATCGTCATGAAGAATCTGACTATATCGGGGTGGGTAACGGTAACAGGTCCGCCCTCTTCGATCTGCTTCTTAAAGAGCGGTATAACGCTTCCGTTACTTCCGAGAACATTACCGAATCTTACTGCCACAAACTCAGTTTTCGAGATCCTGTCATAGGTCTGAATGATCATCTCGCAAAGACGCTTGGTCGCGCCCATAACGTTTGTGGGATTAACTGCCTTATCCGTCGATATGAGGATAAAGCGCTCAACTCCATGTTTATCTGCGGCACGAACAGTTTTAAGTGTTCCGTATACATTGTTTTTAACCGCTTCGTTGGGGCTGACTTCCATAAGCGGAACATGTTTATGAGCTGCCGCATGAAATACTATCTCGGGCTTGTACTGCTCAAAAATGAGATCGATCCTCTTTGTATTACGTACCGAAGCGATCATAACAATAAGGTCAAGCTCAGGATAATCCCTACGAAGCTCCTGTTCGATGTCATAGGCATTATTCTCATAAATATCAACGATAAGCAATCTGCCCACACCGTGCCTTGCAAGCTGTCTGCAAAGCTCACTTCCGATAGAGCCGCCGCCACCCGTGACAAGCACCGTCTTTCCGGTTACAAATCCCATGACCGAATCAATATCTATATCGATCGAGCCTCTTTCAAGAAGGTCCTCAATTTCCACGTTACGAAGCTGTGAAAGCTTTGTTCCTCCGTCAACGAGCTCCTTAATGCCGGGCAATATCTTTAACGCACATTTTGTAGTCTTACATATACCTACTATACGTCCCGTTTCTTTCTTGCTTATGGACGGGATAGCGATTATGATTTCCCTGATATTGTATTTTTCAGCATAGTAAGGAATGTCTTCCGTACTTCCGACGACCTTGGCACCGAGTATATAATTGCCGATTTTTTCTCTTGAATCATCTATAACGCAGCAAACCGTTTTATGGGTATCATCATTGTTGGTCATTTCTCTGATGATCATGCTGCCCGCCTCGCCGGCGCCGATGACCATAACGTTACTGCCGTATCTGCGATCAACATAATTACGAATTATGGTTCTTACAATCCTGTAGCCGAAGCGGCTGATCGAAAGGATCACGACAAGTACGAAGAAGTAAAGGAAATAGAAACTGCGGGGTAATGTATACTCCCCATAATGGAAAACGTAGATCAGCATCGCATAAAAAGCGGTAGAAAGGAAACTTCCCAATACAACTCTTTCAAGCTCTCTGATGCCGGCATATGTCCAAAGACTGCTGTATAAGCGTAAAATCCACAAGATAACGATCGTCACAGCCGTAGCGACAGGAAGAAGATTTATCACGACTCCAAGATACGGTTCCTGAATCTTATCAAACGAAAGATCGAACCTCAAAAGAAGCGCTCCTATCGAAGCAACTGCAACCGTCAGAATATCGATCACGGCAAGAAGAAGTCTGCGAAACAAAACTTTTCTTCCTTGTTTAAACAAATCCATATTATTATCTCCCTCTTACAGCGTAAAGCGGCCACTCAGTCACGCTTTATTTTAATTTCATAAACGAAGTAGTTCATTACGTTCATGTCCGAGGTTTCCCTCTGCCCTTAACAACCCTATTATAACAAAAAAGCCATACCAACGAAAGGTATGGCTTACGTGTGTGACACGATTCGAACGCGCGATCTTCTGGTCCGTAGCCAGACGCTCTATCCAGCTGAGCTACACACACATCCTGCGAATGTCTTTTCTTATCGGAATACGTTCAACAGCTTCCGATTTTCGTCATACACATGACTAAGCATTAGGCCTCGCAATGAGATACAATATCATAAATAATGGGTGGTGTCAAGAATTTTTGAACTTATACAAAACAAGATTTTTTGTAAGCTGAAACAGCGAAACACGTAAAGATCGATCGGCGGCCCGTTGACAAGTGATAACTTTACAACACGACGGATCGCATGCCAAAAACTCAAAAAGGGTTTCAAAAAATGGAAATAAATAAGGAAAAAAGAAAACTGCCGGCGACCGGGGTCGAACCGGTACGAGGGGTAAGCCTCACGGGATTTTAAGTCCCGGGCGTCTGCCAATTCCGCCACGCCGGCATAAACCATAACAGAAAAAAATGGGACCTATAGGGCTCGAACCTATGACCCTCTGCTTGTAAGGCAGATGCTCTCCCAGCTGAGCTAAGATCCCCCATGACCACCAAACTTGCGGAGCAAGTTTGCGTGCTCGAGGAAAAGATTGACATGCCTCAAGGCAATCTTTTTCGAAGAGTCGCGGAGCTTTGCGAAGCGAGTCATTAGAAAATTTTCGAATCACCCTTTAGGTGACGATGAAAATTTTCGATACCCCATGACCACCAAACTTGCGGAGCAAGTTTGCGTGCTCTCAGCAAACGACCCAGATCGGACTCGAACCGACGACCTCCGCCGTGACAGGGCGGCGCTCTAACCAACTGAGCCACTAGGCCAAAGAATCCCGAAATGTTACGAACGACTCAACGTTACATTTCAAAAAAGGAAGTGTTGAAGCAAAGCGGAACCGGATTCGTCTGTCTGAACTAAGTCGCATAGGCAACTGTAGTGAAGACTATTTTCCTTATCACACTTTGCCATAAGAATTACGGAGCAATTCTTATTTTCTTTTTAAAAACAAATCCCCTAAGGGATTTTAGTGGACCTTCGGGGACTCGAACCCAGGACCGACCGGTTATGAGCCGGTTGCTCTAACCAACTGAGCTAAAGGTCCAAAATGACTCCGACGGGAATTGAACCCGTGTTACCGCCGTGAAAGGGCGATGTCTTAACCTCTTGACCACGGAGCCTAACTCATGTCGCAGAGAACTGCAACGAGAGCATTATATAATAATTCATTGTCTCTTGTCAATCGTTTTTTAAACAATTGCTTAATGAAATCACTTAATCCCTGACCACCTCTGCGCCAAATGGTGCAAGCGCAAGTTTTGCGATCTTAAAATACTGTTTTCCGAAAGGAATCCCTATTATCGTAATGCAAAGGATACATCCGAACAAAAAATTAACAATAGCTAGCTCGAGTCCCGAAAAGATAAACCAAAGGACATTTAATATAAACTTTGCGGCACTGCCACCGCCTCTGATACTTTTTCCGAACGGACAAAGAGAGATCGATGCAAGCTTAAAGCACTGTACTCCGACAGGTATTCCGATAACCGTTATGCACCAGAGCAATCCGGCAACAAACCACCCCAAAGCACTGATAAATCCTCCTGTCAAAAACCAGATCACATTTCCCAAAAAACTCATTATTCTTTCCTCCCTGATCATATTTCACATGTTATTTGTAGCTGCCTGCGATCAGGCATTTCGCTATTATATCTCCTGCTTGGACTTTTCAAGCGCTGATATTACTTTATCGCACCACTCATCAAACTCCCTGTCTTCCACCTGACACTCCGGATGACTCTCAATGTAGTCGATCGCGATCTTTACACCTGTATCAAACCTTATGTTCGTAGTCATCTGCGGAACAAGCCTTTTAATCTTGCTGTTGTCAAATACGACCGAAACAGACTTATCACCCAAAAGACTTCCTTCAAAATCAAATCCGTATTTATCGCCTACAGCGCTTAAGTACTCAGAGGCCACATAATAAGGCTTTAATTCGACTCCGAGCTTATCCGCTATCGTATTATATATCTGATTCCACGTAAGCGTCTCATCTCCCGTTATCTGGAAAGCTTCGCCTATCGCATGACGATTTCCCATAAGTCCCGTATATCCGATCGCAAAATCATAATTGAAAGTCACGGTCCAAAGTGAAGAGCCGTCTCCCTGAATTATAACGGGCTTGCCCTCCTTCATTCTCTTGATCACCTGATAGAATCCTTTTTTTCCGTGCACACCAAGCGGAATATTTCTTTCATCGTATGTATGGCTGGGCCTGACTATTGTAACAGGGAATCCTTCTTCCCTGTACTTTTTCATAAGGAACTCTTCGCACGCGATCTTGTTGCGTGAATACTGCCAATGAGGATTTGCAAGCGTTGTTCCCTCGGTTATGACATAATTTGCGGCCGGTTTATTATACGCCGATGCTGAGCTTATGAACATATACTGCTTTGTCTTTCCCTTAAAAAGCCTGTAATCTCTCTCGACCGCGTTTACGTCAAAAGCGATAAAATCGCTGACAACATCAAATTCGAGTCCTTCAAGCTTTGCTGCCACATCAGCCTCATTATATATATCCGCGATTATCTGATGAACTCCCGCCGGGACAACTTCCTTCCTGTTGCCTCTGTTGATGAGCCAAACCTCAGCTCCGAGCTCGTTTACAAGTCTTTTAACGATCGCAGTGCTTATAGTTCCCGTTCCACCGATAAATAACGTTTTCATACAAACCTCCTTTATTAAGAGTAAGTCAGTCAGAACTTGATCCCGACTTAGTTAAATCTTTTATTACCTCTCCTGCGGCGATCATTCCCGCCACTGAGGGAACAAATGCTATGCTTGCGGGCGTAACCCTTTTCACGTGTTCCTGCGACTCAGTTTTATTCCCTGTGATCACTTCCGACGAACCGGCTGCATTCTCTGTGGTTTCTTTCTGATACCGTGCTACGTCCCCTGTGGTTTCTTCCGAAAGCACATCGATCGGTTTCATGGCCTCCTCCTGAGAATAAACCACTTTAAGAGAATCGATGCCGCGCTTTTTTAGCTCTCTGCGCATTACACGCGCAAGCGGACAAACACTTGTCTTATAGATGTCTGCCACCTTAAAAGCCGTCGGATCAAGTTTATTTGCCGCGCCCATGCAACTGATGACCGGCACGCCTGCTTCTTTTGCTCTTTTAATGATTTCAATTTTGGCAGTCACCGTATCGACGGCATCAACGACATAATCATAGGCGTTCATATCGATCTCGTCGGCATTTTCAGGCAGGAAAAACATGTTGTGAATCGTTACCTTACAGTCCGGATTGATAGCGGATATTCTTTCTTTCGCCACCTCAACCTTTGGCCGGCCGACAGTTTTGTGGTCTGCTATGATCTGTCTGTTTATATTTGAGAGAGAAACAAGGTCCGCATCTACAAGATCGATCGCACCAACGCCGCTTCTTGCGAGCGCTTCAACCGTAAAACCTCCGACGCCGCCGACTCCAAATACGCATACCCGCGATGAAAGAAGCTTTTCAACGCCATCTTCGCCGATAAGCATCGCCGTTCTGATAAATTGTTCCTGCATTACGCACCTCTTGTCTTTTCTTTATGACCTCTGCGTATCACTATATTTCGGTGTGTAGCAGAGCCTCATATCCTGTCAATGATATTTGCAATCCACTCCGCTACTTGCTCATATAAAAGCGCTTTCATCCCACTCGCATACGTGTGAACATTTCAATATCAGCCTTTAACCGAATTATGTCTTAGCTGCATAAATCTGTCAATTAATTTCAACAAAAAAACAGTTGTTGCAGCCTGTGCAACAACCGTCCCAAAACTCCCCGAGTTGGGCTCGAACCAACAACCCCTCGGTTAACAGCCGAGTGCTCTACCATTGAGCTATCGAGGAATATCACCACTTCCCCATTATAATCTTTACCGGCCCTTTGTCAATCCTTAGAACTATATTTTTCCGCAGGAACTTAAGCGGTTCTTTCTCATCACCAGTCTCATACAAAAAATATATACTTCCTTGCAAAAAATAATAAGTTTATGTCGGGAAAAATACTGTATATTTATATAAACACTTTATCAAGGGGAGGCCTCAATATGGGTGATAAGCCAAGAGTTCTGATCATAAACGGAAGTCCGAGAGCAAACGGAAACATTGCACTCGCCCTTCATGAAATGGAAAAGGTTTTCGAAGAAAACGGCGTAGAATATGAAACTATTCTGCTTGGGAAAAACGATGTTCGCGGCTGCATCGCCTGTGAAACATGCAGGAAAAGCCACAAATGCGTTTTTAACGATATAGTAAACGAACTGGCTGTTAAGTTTGAAGCCGCAGACGGTCTTGTTATCGGTTCCCCCGTATATTACGGTTCAGCAAACGGAACTCTTCTTTCAGCCCTCCAACGACTCTTTTACAGCACTTCTTTCGACAAAAGTCTTAAAGTCGGCGCAAGCGTCGTAAGCGCGAGACGTTCCGGATGTACCGCAACATTTGACGAGCTCAACAGGTTCTTTACTCTTTCAAATATGCCCGTTGCAACAAGCCAATACTGGAACAATATTTACGGTTGGGATCCCGGTGAAGGCATCGAGGATCTCGAGGGTATGCAAGTCATGCGTGTCCTTGCACGAAATATGGTTTTTCTTATGAAAAGCATAGCACTCGGCAAAGAAACAATCGGATTGCCTACCACCGAAGACAGAGTCTGGACCAACTTTACAAGATAATAAGTTTATGGTCATTAAGCCGGATACTCTGCAAGGCACTATGTTTATGGCCATTTGGCCGGATCCTTTACAAGACACTACGTTTATGATCATTTAGTCGGGCCCGGTTCGTGAAATCTCGCACGGCTTTCATTTGCGCTCTTTATCGTATCCGAGATACTCAAGGAATCCTTCAAGTCCCTCGACAATGTCCCTGTACGTGGTTTCAAAGTCCCCTGTATACCAGGGATCGGCCACGTCACGCTGCGACCCGACAAATTCAAGCATCCTGTAGAACTTTCCGTACGGATCACCACCGCATATCCTGCCCATATTTCTGATATTTGCAGAATCCATGCCTATGATGTAGTCATAATAATCGTAATCGGTTCTGCGCATTTGAACGGCCCGATGCGGAACCAGCGGAATTCCTTCCCTTCGCAGCTTATCGACCGTACCGTAGTGAGGAGTGTTTCCTATCTCCTCCGTACTCGTCGCCGCAGATGCGATCTCAAAATCTCTCGCGATTCCCCGCTCGCGGACCATATGCGTAAAAACGCTTTCCGCCATAGTACTTCGGCAAATATTGCCATGGCAGATGAATAATACTCTAATCATACGTTTTTTCCTTTATTTTCAAGTGTTTCAGCCATTTTTATAATCTGCTAAATTGGCATATATTGGTATAAAATGGCATAGTTTTGTAAGCAAAAGGTGTAAAATAAGGTGTAAA
>JAILPE010000085.1 GCA_024699645.1 Lachnospiraceae bacterium | reverse complement strand
TCGCATGGGAAGGTCACGGTAGCTGTGCTGCTCGTTCATGTATACGTAATACTGGAAAGGACATGTCATGGGACGAAGCGCCATTACTTCCTTGCCGTCCTTAGTTCCCTCAGATTCCTTATTGAGAACGAACATGCCTTCTTTATAATGATCCCAGTGACCGCTGATCTTGTAAAGGTCTGACTTTGCAAGAAGAGGTGTACGGGTACGTACATATCCCCACTCATCATCCTCAAGATCCTCGATCCAGCGCTGAAGGATCTGGATCATCTTCGTTCCCTTAGGCGTAAAGAGCGGAAGTCCCTGTCCGATAACGTCTGCCGTGCAGAAAAGCTTCATCTCGCGGCCGAGTCTGTTGTGGTCGCGCATCTTAATATCCTCAAGGTGAGCAAGATAAGCGTCCATATCGGCGTTCTTTGTAAATGCCGTTCCGTAGATACGGGTAAGCATCTTGTTCTTCTCGTTTCCTCTCCAGTATGCGCCCGACGAAGAAATGAGCTTCACGCTCTTGAGCTGGCCGGTTGTCATAAGGTGAGGTCCTGCGCACAGATCGACGAAGCCGACCTGATCGTAAAATGAAAGTTCAGCGTCCTCGGGAAGGTCATTGATAAGCTCAACCTTGTAAGGCTCGCCCTTCTCTTCCATAAGCTTGATAGCCTCTGCGCGGGGAAGCGTAAATCTTGTGATAGGCTTGTTTTCCTTGATGATCTTCTTGATCTCGGCCTCGATCTTGTCAAGATCCTCTCTTGTGAAAGGCGGAATATCGAAGTCATAGTAGAAACCTTCGTCGATAGAAGGACCGATCGTAAGTTTAGCCTCGGGATAAAGGCGCTTAACAGCCTCTGCCGTAACGTGCGAAGCCGTATGACGATAAGCGGCGCGTCCCTTTTCATCATCGAAGGTAAGGATGCTGAGGTTGCAGTCCTTATCTATAACTGTTCTTAAATCAACAACTTTTCCGTCTACCTCACCGGCGCAAGCAACTCTTGCAAGTCCTTCGGAGAGGTCTTTAGCGATGTCAATAACCGACATGGGTGATCCGTATTCTTTTACGGATGAATCTTTGAGCGTGATCTTCATGATTTTTCCTCCTGAAATTTTCTGTCTTTTCTCTTTATTTTTTCTAACGCTTATGTGATGCGGGTTTACTTCCCGTCTTTTATTAAGTACTTCATTCTCTGACGCCTATGTGATGCGGGCTCTGTTTCCCGGCTGCGACTCACAGGGACTTCACAAGCGCCTGTCCGACTTTGCCTGTAAGCGTTTTCTTAATGGCAGCCGCGCAATCCTCAAGCGAATACTTTTCCTGTGTTCCGTCCGTCATGTTTTTAAGGCTGACGTTGCCTTCCTTGATCTCGTCCTCTCCGATGAAGATACAGAACGGAATTGAAAGCTTGTCGGCGTAACCGATACGCGCTTTAAACTTCTTCTTTTCGTAGTATATCTGGCTGCTGATCCCTTGTTCGCGAAGATACTGCGAAACTTCGACAGCTCTCTTAAAGTCGTCGCCCATAGGAATTACGAGGACCTCGGACGGATATTTTCTGTCCTCATTCAGCCATCCGTTTTCGTTAAGTACATAGAACAGACGTGTAAGTCCGATCGATATGCCGACTCCGGGAAGCTTGCGGTTTGTATAGAAGCCTGCGAGGTTCTCATATCTTCCGCCGCTACAGACACTTCCGATCTCGGGGTGACTGTTTATCATGGTTTCATAGACGGTTCCCGTATAATAATCAAGGCCTCTTGCAATCGTAAGGTCTATGCGGAAATTCTTCTCGGGAACTCCGAATCCGGTCAGATACTCCGTAACGGTTGCGAGCTCGTTCACTCCCTCATCAAGGAGCTCCGACTTACCGCTCATGGCGCGAAGCGACTCGATCGTCTCGGCGCTCGGGCACTTGCGTGTCAACAGTTCAAGAAGTTCCCCGGCAGCTTTCATGTCGATCCCAAGCGTGCTGAGTTCTTCTTTAACGGCCTCCCCGCCGATCTTCTCGATCTTATCGATGACACGAAGTACCTCGGCTTCATTTCCGCCGAGGCCGAAGAGTTCGAAGAGTCCTCCGAGCACCTTGCGGTTGTTGACTCTGATCGTGAAATCGGTTATTCCGAGTTCAGTAAAAATCCTGTATATACTTCCACCTACTTACGCGTCGTCTACGAGTGAAAGCTCACCGTCACCAATAATGTCTATATCGGACTGATAGAACTCCCTGAAACGACCCTTCTGAGCGCGCTCACCGCGGTAAACCTTACCGATTTGGTAACGTCTGAACGGGAATGTGAGCTCACCGGCATTTTTTGCCACATACTTTGCAAGCGGAACGGTAAGATCAAATCTCATGCTGAGATCGGTATCACCTTTATTAAAGCGATATATCTGCTTTTCGGTCTCACCGCCTGCCTTCGCAAGGAGCACTTCACTGTACTCAAGGATGGGTGTATCAAGAGGATAAAAGCCGTAAAGACTGTAAATGTCCTCAAGTTTCCTCCTTATCTTGTCAAAGATGACCTGACGATCCGGAAGCAGTTCCATAAAACCGGAAAGCGTCCTGGGTTCTGTAATATTTGCCATGTATGTACTCCTTTCTTTTTTGCCATGTCTGTCTGTGCGAATTCGTCGAGTATGTATGATATGCACCCGTCTATGCGAACTCGTCGGTTTTATGTACACCTGTCTGCGCGAACTCGTCGGTTTTATGTACACCTGTCTGCGCGAACTCGTTGGGTTTTTGCATAAAATAAATAATCCCCTTGAAAACACTTCTGTTTTCAAGGGGACGAATAATCTTTATCCGCGGTTCCACCCCACTTGGTCACTTCTCCGGCGGCTTTTGTTTAGTGTGCCGGTGTATCGTAACCCTGCTTTAGGAAATGATCGTAACGTGATCGGGACGTGCCTGATTGGGGCCACTCGGGAGGCGGTAACACATTGGTCGGGATTTCCATGGCGCCCTTCCACCAAATGGGCGACCTCTCTGTCGGATCCACAGAACCGTGTCTTCTCCTTCAACGTTTTCCTTATTTTAACACGGCTTTCTATTTTGTCAAGCCGTAAACATCTCTTTCAACATAAAGTACAGATATTTACCTGTGTCGGTCTGAAAACATCTCTTTCAATACAAAGTGAGTTCAAAGTGCGCTGCGATACCGAGTGCGTCCGCTTCTGCTATGGCTCTCAGATCTTCATCACTGTCAATGAAATCCCTGTCTGCGAGATTGTCGATATATGCGTGTTCCACAATGATCCCGGGGATGTCTCTCTTCGCGCAATGTCTGTTGATCGCGTAGTAATCGTAAGGATTACCGTCAGGGTCCATCAGATCGTTACTGTCACGTATCGAAATCCCGTGGCTCTCCAGACCGAGATCTTCGAGTCTTCCGAGTATCTGATCTCCGAGAAGCGCCGATTCCTCATGAACATTGTCACGCTTCGAAACATAAACGATCGATCCGGATGAATCATGATTTTCCGAGGCGTTAAAATGAATACTTATAAGCGCGTCAGCATCAGCGTGTTCCGCAACATTTGCTCTTTCCTCAAGATCATCCTTAAGGGTGGGGCTCAGTTCCCTGTCAATGCTGCGCGTCATATATACCGCAACATCACTGTAATGAGTTACAAGGTAGTTTCTGCACATAAGAGCTACCTTGAGGTTAATGTCTTTCTCTTCGATCCCGTCACACGAAGCACCGGCGTGAACTCCGCCATGTCCCGGATCGAGAACGATCTTTATTCGTGCATTGGGGTCGGGGATGTATTTTGCCGGGTCAATGAGCGATCCTTCTATGATCTTTTCATCGACCTGTTCCTTAGTTTCGTTTTTAGTAGATTTACCGGGAGTTTTGAGGGACTCATCAGCAGATGTCGAAGCATCCTGCGGAAGTGTAAGAGTATCTCTTGTGATATCCGGGACGAGCATTCTGCCGTCTGACACGGTCTTTTTAAGATTTTCGGGCGCGTCAGTCGTCTTACCGCCTGTGCTCACGCATCCCGTCAGGATGCCCGCAGCGGCAACTATGCAGATTAACGATCCAAATGCTCTCTTGATACGTCCGGACATGTCGTGCTCGGCCTCTCTTCCCTTTGTTTCTCCCTCCCGCAGCTATTACCGACCTGCGGCCGTCAATGATTATTACAAATGTTCCCTATCGGCTTCAATGATTACAGCAAATCCGTTCTCGACGCTTCGCCGATTATAACAGATGTGCTCTCGCGAAATCGGGATCATCCTTAAGAAGCATGATCGGAGGTACATCAAATACTGTTTTGGCACCGCTCATACCGCTCTCGTTCATCCTGTGTGCAGCTCTTGCAAATGCAACAAGCACGCTCGATGTAAACTCAGGATTTGAATCAAGCTTTAAGCTGTACTCGATCGTATGTGTATGGGCATTATCTGCACCTGTTTTTCCGGTACGGATAACACTTCCACCGTGAGGCAATCCCTTATGATCACGGTCCATCTCCTCCTGTGAGATAAAATGAACCGTTGTATTGTAATCCGCAAAATAGTTGGGCATCGTCTTGATCTCTTTTTCGATCCTTGCCTTATCTGCTCCGTCCTCAGCTACAACGAAGCACTCACGCGTATGCTTCTGTGCGGTTGTAAGCTGCGGCATCTCTCCGTTTCTGACTGCTGCTACAGCCTCAGGTACGGGGACTGTATACTGGCGTGCATCCTTAACGCCTTCGATACGGCGAACCGCATCAGAGTGTCCCTGGCTTACGCCTCTTCCCCAGAATGTATAATCGGCACCGTTAACGAGGATCGCATTCGAGTAAAGCCTTGCAAGTGAAAACATACCGGGATCCCAGCCTACCGATATAAAGCCGATCTTTCCGGACTTTTTGGCTGCCTCGTCAACATTTTTAAAATGCTCGGGAATTCTTGCATGAGTGTCAAAGCTGTCGACAACATTGAAATATTTAACAGCTTCGGGTGTCTGCTTGGGAAGGTCTGTTGCGCTTCCTCCGCACATGATGAGCACGTCGATCTCATCCTTGTGTGCAGCAAGATCTGCCGCACTGTAAATCTGTGCATTGCTGTTTATTTTCAGAGTTTTCGGATCACGTCTTGTAAAGATCGCTTTAAGCTCCATATCGCTGTTCTGTGCGGCTGCAAATTCAATTCCCCTCCCGAGGTTACCGTAGCCGAGTATACCAAGTCTTGTCATAAAATTTTATCTCCTTCGGTCAAGCCTCTCATAACGCATATCTTGCATCCCCAAGGCTTCCTATCTTTAATTCGTACTCCCGAATCCCCCGTTTCGAACACCGTCGGCTTCGTCGTCCACAGTGATCCCGAAACCCGAAAAGACGCCCTGTATAAACCCTTTTCCGGGTTCAACAACAAGCGTTTTGTCTTTCGAGCCGTTTACGATCTTCGCGATGATATGTCCCTCATTGTCAGAATGATAATAATCACTGTCAATAATACCGACCGTATTGCTGAGTCTCATCCCGAACTTAAAGCCCAGACCGCTTCTCGGGTACAGCATCAGCACCCATCCCTCATCGATCCTGGCTCTTATTCCTGTCGGAACGCTCATGTCTTCCCCGGGGGCAAGCTCGATCCGAACGGGTGTATAAAAATCATACCCCGCGCTACCGCTCGTCGCCCTCTTGGGAAGAACGATCGTATCATATACGCGCAATGCCTCGGCTCCCGAGATCCCCAGTTTGTCAACAGCTGACTCGACAAACTGCGCACTTGAAACCTTTTGAAACTGCGCCATTCTCACCATGTGAATAATATCCCCTCTTGATCATCTGAATAATATCATAAACTTTTTCATATTCAGTTACAAGCGTTTTCTATAGTAAAAAGCAATTTTATTGAGACACGATCCGGTGGATCTCTTCAGCAAGATCTTTTCCGTTCTCTACCGTGTATGTCGTCATACTTCCGATAGCGAAATCATATACCACGCACCTATCCTCAAACACCTGGACGCACACATCAAAGTCTGACCGTTCATCCTTGTCGTACACGACGATTATGGGAGCATAAGCGGAAAGTGTTTCGTCCGACGCATCCTCTATAGGCGTCCAGAACGGATTCTTTTCCGGCGCATATTCAAAATCGGGATATGTCTCGTCTCCGACCTCGATAGAACCGATCACTTCCTCTACATTTTCAGAAGGAAGTCCACCCGTATTTTCAAGCATTTCCTTTGATTCCTTGAGCGCTTCTGCAAGCTTTTGGGGATCTGTGATATCTAATTCCTCGTCATCTTTTTCATCACCGGCCGAAACAGCGCTTCCTGCTTCCGTGCTGTTTTCTTCAGGCACACTCGTGCTGTCTGCCGCAACTTCGTTTGTGCCTTTTCCTTCCTCAAAGACAACCGGTTCACCGATCGCAGACGATCTGATCAGGTCATATATAGGCTTATAAAGAGTCTTGTCATACACAGTATAAACATTATCCAAAAGCCCGCTTGTTTCCTCTTTCTTAGCATAAAGCGATTCGTCTTCAAAATAGTACAAACCGTCATCGGCAGGCGCTGTGAAACCGTTCACCCCGGCGCCGTTGCCACCATTCCCGCCACTACCGACATATCCGCCGAAAACTGCGCTTTCCGACTTTGCGGTCTCATTTTGCTCAGCCTCCTCGATCATCGCCCGAGGTGCAGCAGCTTCGGTGCTTACGTAGTCGTACGTTGCAGTTTCCGACATGCTCATATCAGCAGCTTCCTTCGAAGCGAAATTGCCGTTCATAAACACAACTGCAACAACAAGCGCGGCAACTCCCGCCACCACACTGAAGATGATCGCGATATTGCCTTTTGTAAAGAAGCTCTTCTTCTCTTTACGTCCTTCAACGGGGCGTTCCTCATGCAAAGCAACAAGCGTTCCTTTACCGCTGCCGTCATTGCTCCCGTCACTTGAAGCAGCGATCGCTTCCATAGCGCTGTCGCCAAAACTCTCGTCATATGAAGCTCTGATTTCTTCCTTGCGGGGAGCGGCTTCATCAATTGCCTTCATGGTGGATGCGATCAATTCATCATCCATAGTGAGGCCGTTCAATTCACTGTCATTGTTAAGTGCATTTTTTAATAATTCGTCAAATTCCTTGTCAAAATCAGTCATGACTTACAGCCTCCCTTCCAATTTTGATCTTAATACTTCACGCGCTCGGGCGAGTCGACTCTTGACCGTTCCTTCGGGCACACCAAGTGCAGCCGACGTATCGGCAACGCTCATATCACGGAAATATACACATAAAACAACTTCACGATAATTCTCGGGCAGAGAATCTACGGTACGTCTGATCTGCTCATCGCGGTCCGCGTTTTCAATCTGCTCGTAATCGTCTTCAACTCTGAGACTGTCCTCTTCAACCTGCGTCATCGGAACGACTTTTTTCTGGTATGCGCTCTTTAAGTAATCCTTGCATACATTGACCGTGATCCTTATAAGCCAGGTTTTGATCGAGCTGTCGCCCCTGAATTTATCAAGGTTGTAATTTGCCTTAATAAACGTCTCCTGAAACATATCATTCGCAGCCTCTCGGTCTCTTACGAATGAATATGCCGTTCTGAGGACATCGTTACCGTACTCTTTGATCAGAGTCTCTATGTCATAAGCGGTATTGCTGCGATCCGCAGTTTCCGGAGCAGCGTTGTTTACCTGTCCGGTCTCCGGCTCAATGCCGCTCTTCGTCTCTGTACCCATTAGACGATCCCCCTTCCTTTTTGGTTCCCTTAAATTTCATTTAAAAATGCTTCGTACCCTCTCGTGGTCTCATAGATATCCGCTTTGCTCGAAACTTCCCATGGTGCGTGCATGTTGTGAAGTCCGACTCCGCTGTCGATGACCTCCATGCCGTACTCTGCCAGGATGTAAGCGATGGTTCCGCCTCCTCCGAGATCAACCTTTCCAAGTTCCGCCATCTGGTACGAAACATTATGTTTATCAAGCGCCGCACGTAATTGTGCGATAAACTCAGGATTTGCATCGTTTGATCCGGATTTTCCCCTTGACCCCGTAAATTTGCTGAAAGCCATGCCCTTTCCGAAATAGGCGCAATTCTTCTTTTCCATAACAGAAGGATAGTTGGGATCGAAAGCCGCATTAACATCGGAAGAAAGCATATGCGATGCCGCAAGGGCTCTTCTGAGGTCAAGCTCGTTATAGCAACCGAGTCTGTCCATAAGCTCCGCTACGGAATTCTCAAAAAATCTCGATGTCATTCCTGTCGCGCCGACGCTTCCGATCTCTTCCTTGTCGGTAAGTATGCAGATTGACGTGCGATCGACATCGGTAACGTTGAACATTGCCTGCGCCGATGTATATGCACATACCCTGTCATCCTGCCCGTATCCGATGATCATGCTCGAATCAAGGCCGTAATGTCTTGCTCTTCCCGCGGGAACGATCTCGAGCTCCGCCGACATAAAGTCGTCCTCTGTCATTCCGTACTTGTCTTTGAGGATCTTGAGGATTCCCGCCTTTACGGCATCCTTCTCTTCGCCTTTTACCGGAATGCTTCCGACAAGAACGTTGAGGTCCTCTCCTTCAACTACCTTCGGCGCATCCTTTTTCATCTGATCTTGTGCGAGGTGGATGAGGAGATCCGAAATTCCGACAACGGGATCGGCGGGGTCTTCTCCAAATACAACCTTGACGGTCGTTCCGTCTTTCTTGCAGATAACGCCGTGAATGGCCATAGGCAAGGTCACCCACTGATACTTCTTTATTCCGCCGTAGTAATGAGTGTCAAGGAGCGCAAGCTGAGTATCTTCATAAAGCGGGTTCTGCTTGACGTCAAGCCTCGGAGAATCTATATGGGCGCCGAGGATCTTAAATCCGTCTCTGATCGGCCTTTTTCCCACATTGAAAAGGATCACTGCCTTGCCCTTATTAACGCGGTAAACCTTGTCGCCCGCCTTGAGCTTCTTGACTTTGTCGAGATCCTTATATCCGTGTGCACGGGCTTCCTTTATGATCTCTTCCGTACATTCGCGTTCTGTTTTGCAATCGGAAATAAAATCGATATATGCGTTACAAAGCGCATCGAGCTTTTTTCTGTCAGCGGCCGTGTATTTCAACCACGCATTTTTATCTTCTGTCTTCTTCTTTTTGGGATCGACCGTTTTACGGTCAGTTTTTGTTGCCATTTTCTTTCCTCCGTTTACCATAATAATCCCGAGATCAGCCGTCCTCACGGGTCAGCTCATACGGCAATCTCGGGGCTTTTCATTTATTAATGAATCTTAACCGATAACATTACCCGTCATGTTCCAAAACGTCTGTTACTTCATCAAGACATGATGCAGCATCTGCATATTTATAGTCAAGCATATGTTCTTCCGCATCATGTATGAGTTCCATAACGCGCGGATTCGGATATGCGAACTGGGCAAGCGTGAAGAACAGCTCCTCGACCTCGTCAAGCTGGTATTCATTCAGATACCCGCGAAGTTCCTCGATTATTCCCATAAGATCTTCCTTGTTGATCTCACCCTTTATCGTCTCTTCGTTTTCGGTTGAAAGCACCGTCCTGATAGACGACAGAAGCTTCTCAAAATAATCGCTCAGAAGCATGGTTTCTTTTTCGATTATACCATATATACCCTGCTTGGCCGCTTTTTCGAGTTCCCTCGATTTCGTTGCAAGCCAGTCGGCTCCGATAACGCGTGCAACACCGAGGATTCCGTGCATCGCCACGATATAATTCTTATAATCGTGAGTTTCTATATAATGACTGAGAAGCTTTCCTTTCGTGTCGCTGCTTCGGCAGAGCGTGAGAAGAACGTCTTTATATTCGTCTTCGTCGCCGTTGAAATTGGCAAGGGCCACCTTTGTATTAAGTCCGAGTTCTTCAAGCGCTTCTAACCCCTTGCCTGTATACTGCTTCTTGCTGACGGCATTGATCTTTTCGGCAGGAATATGCTTTTCAAGGAATTTTTTCTGTTCTTCGTCAGAAGCCTTGGGATCAAACATTCCGTCAAAACCCTCCGCCTCAAATCCGAAGGTTGCGACGCAAAGTTTTTCTTTTCCGTCAAGTGATTTGAGCGATTTTTCGAGTGTGACTCCGTCGATCTCCTTAACGTTTTTTCCTTCGAGCACTATATCGTAATCGATCTTTTTGCACAGCTCGATCGCCTGGGCTCCGCTGTCTGCAATGTCAACATCTATCGAATACTTTTTAAACGTTTTGATCATCTTACGATTTGCCGCTTCCGCTTCATCCACGATCAGGACCCTGGCGGTCGGAGCTGCAAACACTTCATCTTTTCCCTCTTCGCCGAGTTCCTCCTCGGCTGCTTCATAGTCAGAATTCAGGCCCGTTCCGACGGTCTTCTGTGCTATAAGAAGCGAAAGCACATTTGATCCCCTTTGCGTGCTGATCGCAGTAAGCTTTCCGCCCATCATCTCCGCAAGATGCTTTACAAGGAATACCCTCACCGCATTACCGTCGGATGTCGTGATGCAATCCTGTGAACTGATCTCAATGCCCGAGACGATCTTGACTATCTCATCGGGGAGCTCTCTGTCGGAACCGTCGGTTATGTCAAACTTCACGAAACAGGTTCCCGGACCGCCCTTCATGATCTTAACGGCAAATTTCATCTTACCTGAAGATGTCAGCGCAAGCGCATTCGAGAGGAGCTTTTCGATCATTAACCGGATCCTCTCTCTGTCACCTAACAGCCTGTACGGAAGAGCGCCGTCAACTGAAATATCAACGTCTATGCCGGCAGCCGTCGCGCGACCTTCAAGGTTGCTCCTGATCTCTACGAGGAGTTCCTCTGTTTTATATTCAGCTTCATTAATAACAAGGTTTCCGTTACACATACGAACCAGGTCGATGATATCTTCGGTTATTCCCAAAAGCATATCAGCAGCCTGTCTGATGTTATTGACGCTCTCATGAACCTTTTTGCTGATATTTTCATGAGAGATAAGTTCAGCGCTCCCAAGGATCATTTTCATGGGGATGCGAACTTCATGACCAATGTTAGTTAAAAAGCCCGAAACATCGATTTTGGATACATTGACATTGTAAGGGATATCTGGCATACACACCTCGATTCTCAAGCATATCCGAAGGGTTTCAGTTATATAATAACATATTAATGCGAATAAAGAAATAGGCGTGGCATCTGCCACGCCTTGTTTGTCTGTTTTGTTTTTTCGCGGTTATCCGATAACCTTCTTAATGGCCTCGATTACACGATCTGCCTGGAAAGGTTTTACAATAAAGTCCTTCGCACCGGACTGGATCGACTCGATAACCATGGCCTGCTGACCCATCGCAGAACACATAATGGCAACAGCGCCGGGATCCTGTTCCTTGATCTTCTTAAGCGCCTGAATGCCATCCATCTCGGGCATCGTGATATCAAGCATGACAAGGTCGGGCTTTGTTTCTGCATACTTACTAACAGCAACAGCTCCGTTTTCAGCTTCGCCGGCAATTTCGTAACCGTTCTTAGTCAGGATATCTTTGATCATCATCCTCATGAACGCCGCGTCATCACATACAAGAACTCTCTTCGCCATATATTTTCTCCTATAAAATGATTATCACGGGATTTCACCCGAAATGTGTCTTGGTCTATCATCTTCTAACAATATACTATCAAATTTGTTATTTGTCAAGTTTTGTTTTCAATTTCATAAAAAAAGAAAAGAAGCCACTGTTTTTTCATGTATTCGTCAATTCTATGTGCTTTTGTTATCTGTTTTTCACACATTTTTGAGAATAAAATACATTCTTTCGGTTGTTCTGTCGGGTGCCTTTCGGGTAAAAGCCTCATACAGGCAAACAGGCGTAAGCCCTGCTCTGCGTGCGTGATGGAGCACTTCTCCGCTGTTATATCCGCGCTGTTTATGCTCTTCTTCAAGGCGGTTGTAAATCTGTGTTGCTCCGCTTTCGATTTTATGATATATCGTGAGATATGATGTATTTATGAAGGTTTGCTCATTATATTCATTTTCCCAAATGAAGCTTCCCTCTTCCCTGTTTTCACAGATCGTATTGTCCGCAACCACATGAGAATAATAGTATTTCGTGTTCATATCAAAGATCATGACTCCGCCGGGATCGAGGTAATTCTTCGCAAGCTTAAAAACCTTGTACAGATCTTCAGGGTTCGTCAGATAGTTCAGGCTGTCACACACGCTCACGATAGCTGCAACGGTTCCGTACAATTCAAACGAACGCATATCCTGCAACAGATAAAGGATGCTCTCATCCTCTTCGCGCCCCCTTGCAACGCCGAGCATATCGGGAGAATTATCGATCCCGATCATGTCATAGCCGGCATCCCTGAGCAGTCGCGTCATCTGACCCGTCCCGCATCCGAGCTCGGCAACAATGCCCGAGTCCACACCCTGCGATCGAAGCAGTGATATCAGATATTTGCCCCACTTTTTATAGGGTATGTTATCCATAAACATATCATAGACCTGTGCGAATCCGCTGTACTCTTTCATTTCTCCACTCCTAACAGTCCGGTCTTGCTTTTAATTCTGTACTATTCCGGCAATTATATTTCTCCAGGAATATTTCTTTGGGCGATTGCTTCATATTCCGGCTTATAATCCCTACGGTTTCCCCCTCAGATCTCAAATGATCTTTTCATATTAAATGAATAAATGATCATTTCCCCCGCGGGTTTTCCGAGCGCTGCCGTTGCAGCCTTCATGTAGAGCTCAAGCTGAGACTTGTAGCTGTCGCGAAGCTGCTGCTCATTTTTTCTGTCAGTCTTATAATCAAGGACAAAAACCTTGCCGTCCTCTTCGAAAAGGCAGTCGATAACACCCTGAACCGGTATAAGTACCTTGCTGTTTCCGTAATTCTCGCTGTCGATCTCATCCGCCAGGATCCCGCAGATAAACGGTTGCTCTCTCCTGATCGTCCTATTTTCCGAAGCCCGACTAAGCCTTTCAAATATGGGAGAGCCGACAAATCCGGCAATATCCGAGCGATCGATCGCTTCTTTTTCGCGAACGCCTATGATCCCTCGTTTCTCAATCTCGTCAAGATAATCCTCTATTCCGTCGGTTGTTATATCAAAAGGAATAAATCTCATCACCTTATGAAGGAGTGTACCATACTCTGCGCCGCTGAGCCGCTCAGTTTTTGCCATCTCGTCCGCATTTGAAGTCCCGAAAACGTTCTCTTCGGAAGATCTTTCAGACACTTGGGTTCCGTTTCCTTCGTAAACTCTTTCGGGAGATTCCGTAACTCCTCTTCCGGGTGTCCACATTTGAGAGACAAGGCCCTCCTCTTCGATGTGCTTTTTCTTGATATCGGACACAGAAAGCTTTGTGGGGATCTTTGAATATTCTTCATAAGGATATTTGTATGTAAGCTTTTTTCTGACGGCGCGCGTCTCATCCGTTTCTTCCTCGCAAAGCGCTTCCCTATAAAATTTTATAAGTTCCTCCCGTGTCTTCTTTCTGTCCGCAGAGCCAAGCCCTACTCCTGAAGCATTTTCTGCGGCGGCTGTTTCCATGCCCGCAGCATCAAGGTCGGGTGCGAGGGTGGCTTCCGAAGTTGCCGATTCGTGTTCGGTTTCAGGGTCAAAATGCTCCGGGTCCGAAATTGCGGCAGGGGCCACGAATTCGAGGTCGAAGTGCTCCGGGTCCGAAATTGCGGCGGGGACCACGAAATCGAGGTAGCTCGAAGCCGAGTCGATATAGCTGTAGCTATAGGCGCTGCCGTCGGAACTGCTGATTGCCGCCTGCTCCCATGCTTCGTGATTTTTCCCGGAGGAAAGATCTTTTACGTTTCCTATCATGATCAGCTGCTCCCGTGCGCGCGTCATGCCGACGTACAGAAGCCTGAGCTCTTCGCCCTTCATCTCCAATGTCATTTGCAGCCTTACCACGGCTCTGGAAACAGTCGGGAGCTTGATCCTTTTTTCGGGATCGATCGCAACCGCGCGTATACCGTAATCGCTGTTTTTGATCATGCTGTCCCGCGAATCCATCTCTATAAGCTTTCGCGTCATTCCGCCGATCAGAACGACCGGGAACTCAAGTCCCTTGCTCTTATGTATAGTCATGATCGTAACGGCATTTCCGCCCGAGACCGCCTCGCTCTCGTCAAGGTCCTGGTCGGATCTTTTGAGCTGCTCTATGTAGCGCACAAAACTGAAAAGGCCGGTGTAAGAGCTTTTTTCATACGCATATGCGTAATCGATCAACAGATTCAGATTTGCGGCACGCACATCCCCGTTAGGGAGCGCCCTGCAAAATGTCATGAACCCCGTGAGATCATATATGCGTTCTATGCATTCGCCCAGATCGCGGCAGAGGTTCATCGACCTGATCGCGTCATAAGCGTTAAAGAAACGAACCAGTTTGCTTCTTATTGCGGCGCTGCTTCCGCTTTCCGAGTAGCTTCGCGCCACCTCAAACCAGAGACGCTCGGGCCCCTCTTCAATACGGATCTGCGCGAGCTCGTCGTTTTCAAGCCCGCCGATCGGTGAAGCCAGCGCGCCGACAAAAGGAATGTCATGCGCGGGATTATCGACGATCGTCAGATAATCGAGCATGGTCCTTATCTCAAATGTTTTCAAAAATCCCGTTGTTTCGGAGGCAGCCACAGGGATACCTTTCTCTTCGAACGCCCGCCGGTAATCGCCGATCATGCTTTTGGTTCTGAGAAGCACCGCGATTCCCTCATAGCTTCCGCGCTCCGTGGCCGTTTCCTTTATGATCTGCGCCGCCTTTTCTATCTCGTTTTCCCGTTCGCCTTCCACTACCACGACACGGGTCTTCCTGCATTCGGTTTCCGTTTGCGCCGGTGTTCCCGGCTTGAGTGCCGCTTCCTCATCATAGTCGATCCCGCCGATCTCTTTGCGCATGGCGCGCTCAAAAACTCTGTTTGTACTCGTGAGGATCCCGGCAAGACTTCGATAATTGCTGTCGAGAACAACCACCTTTCCCTCCCGCGGGTCGCTCCTGTACAGCTCGCACCTTCTCATAAAGAGCTCCGGCTTCGCCATACGGAATTTATAGATGCTCTGCTTTACGTCGCCCACCATAAACGTATACGGCGCCGATTCCGCCGGCCCGGCGATCGCATTCACGAGCTCCTCCTGTATTTCGTTACTGTCCTGATACTCATCGACAAAGATCCAGTCGTAGCGCTTTCTAAGCGTCAATGCCCTCTGCGAAGGGAGAAGGCTTCCGTCGTCTGCCTTCTCCGTCAGGATCTTGAGAGCGTAGTGCGAAACATCGTCAAAATCAAGCACATTTTTGTCGAGTTTTTTGTCCATGAGCCTTGTGAGGTATTCGCGGGTTGCCGATATAAGCGTTCGCGCCGCAGCCGCGCCTATATTTCTCGTCATGAGGATCTGCTCGGGCGTCGACGAGTAAAACTTCTCCTTCAGATTCTTGATCCTCTTTTTGTAACCTTCCCTGATGTTCTTACATCTCACCGCGAGGTCCTTGTCGTAATCAGGGTTATCCCCGGCCTTCCCCGGCAGCTTCGGGAACGGTTCGTCAAGCATAGCCTGCCGTTTAACGAAATCATGGGCGTTTCTCGCCCCTTCGATGAGCTGAGCATCCGACTCAAACGTGATCTTATATTTCTCAAGCCCACCCCTGTCCGCGAGCTCCGCGATCTTTCTTGCTTCGTTTAAAGCGCCGTCAAGTATTTCCGTCGCATGTTCGATAATAAGGCCTATGTCACGCGACCTCATCAGCCCGTCAATATCGATCTGCTCATTCTCGACATACAGGCGGTCGAGCCATGCGTCGGGGTCCGGGTGCGCCATCGCGCATTTTGCGAGGTCTTCTATATGTTCTTCGATCTTTCCGTCGTCCTTCGTTCCCGTGTAGCAAGTGATGAAATCAAGGAACTCCTTGTCACCCCTCGCATACAGATCCTCGACAAGCTCTCGCACGGTGTCCGTTTTCATAAGGTTTATTTCTGCTTCCTCGCCGTTTCTGAACGACGGATCAACATCGACACTTCCGTAAAACTCCCTCAGAACACTTTGGCAAAAGCTGTCGATCGTGCATATCTGTGCACCGTAAAGAAGCATCTGCTGACGGAGCAGCCTCTTGTTCGAGGGATCCTCTTCAATGGCGTCCATGAGTTTCGAGGCAAGTCTCTCCCTCATCTCTGCCGCTGCCGCACGCGTAAATGTCATGACAAGAAGACGGTCAACATCAGTACCGTCGGGCGCGCTGATCAATCTGAAAATCTTCTCGACAAGGACGCTCGTTTTACCTGCGCCCGCTGCCGCAAGGACTTCAATATTTTCCCGTTCCGCTTCAAGGATCTCAAGCTGTCGCGGGCTCCACACTCTTTCCTGTCCCATAAATCTTTTCCTCTCAAAAACTTCTTTCGGCTTCTGTCTGCCTGTCTCTTCCGGTGCTTTTCTTTGGGGCCTCTGTCTGCTCTCTCTTCCGGCGCTCTTCTTTGGGGCCTCTGTCTGCACTTCATATCCGGAAGTTTTTTATTCCTCCCGGCTGCTCATCTTTTCAAATATTTCGTCGGCCGAAAGCTTCTCTATCCTTCTGCATTTTGACCCGAGTTTTTCGTCGAATCCGCAGATTCCCTTATACTTACAATAATCGCACGAACTCTTCTTATCATACTCATACGGATCTACCGGGATCTTTCCGGAAAGGATGTCAGCCGTTTTATCCCTGAAGACCCGATCCACATAATCAAATATCTCGCCGAACTGTTTGGCTTTAAAGGTTTTCGCGTATTTCGACAATTCCCCGGTTTGGAGCGTTGCAACCGGTATGACCTTTGAATCCCTCTTCTCTCCGAGCGACTCATCCCCTCCGTCGAGGTTTTTGTCCTGGCTGATCAGCTTTACGGGCTCACTGTCGGACGGCCCGTTGAGCCTCAGAGCCTTAACCTTCTTCTCAAACAGCTCTTCGTCGCTCATCCCGGCTTCGCCCTCAACTATGGGATCGTCGATCTTATAATAATAGAATCCCGCAGTCTCGGGGTTTTCCGCCCCTTTTTCCTTTATCATCTCGACCGCAACTTTCGTGTAAAGCGCAAGCTGCACCCTGATCCCGTGGTAGAGAAGGTTAAGATCGAAATCCAGATTTCCCGTTTTATAATCGACAACTCTGAGGAAAGTTCTTCCGTTCTTGCGGCAGACGTCGATCCTGTCCACACGCCCTTCGGCGACCATATCTGTGTAGTCCCTGTTGAAGCCGGCCTCGAGGTATTCGGGTTCAAAAATGCCCGCGCGTACCTGTGCGCCTATGACTTTGACGGTCAGCGTCAGCACTTTTTCTATACGCGTTTTCGTATATGCGCTGCGGGCGCTCTCGTCCATAAGCTCAGCATAGTTTTGAGCCGCTTCCTCCACTGCCGCCGATATAAGCGTTTTCTTCTTTTCTTCGTCTATGTCGTCATGCCACTTGATCCCCTCGCGGCGCAGGGTTTTGCCGTACACCTCGAGTGCCTTGTGATACATGCTTCCGAGATCCGATGCGGCTATCCCGTACTCGGCCTCGGGCTCGCACTTGAGGCCGTACTTGAGGAAATACGCATATGCGCACGACGCATATTGTTCAAGCGACGTCACGCTGTTTTTTATAACTTCGCCGTAAATCTGCTTTGCTATGAGCGGCGATATGTCTTTGCCTCCCGCTCTGTAAAATGCGCCTTCAAGGATCCTGTCAAAGGTTTCGGGGCGCTCGCTCCTGACCTCTTCGAGCACCGAGATTTCTTCGGGCGAAAGGGCAGTTTCCTTTTCGCCTATAATCCTTGCCAGAAGGGCGATCCCGCCGTCTTCGCCTATCGACAGCTCGCGCATCCTTTTTCCGATCTTTTGAACATGCAGGTCCTCAAAGACCTTCGTCACTGCCGGGATCACGTAGGCCGGCCTGATGTGCGACTTCCCGTTGCCTGTGTGGTAGCTCAGAAGCAGCCTTTCGGACGGCTTCGAAAAGCAAAGGTACATATAGAATTCATTGTTGAGGATTGCCTGCTTTCTCGTGGGCGAAAGCGCGATATCATGCCCTGCAAAGAGCTCTCTGTCAGCCTCGGAGAGTATCGTACTTCCCCCGCCTTTTGCCGGAAGTACATCATCACCGAGCCCTAAAACAAGCAGCGCCCTAACGTTTCCGACCCTGCTTCGCTCAACATCTCCGATGAGCACGCAGTCTCCCGAAGGCGGCAAAAGCGCCAGCTCCTGCCTTGAGAAGCCGGTGTCAAGAATATCCGCGAATTCCTTGGCGCTGATCACATCATTTCCGAGCAGCGAAGCCGCATGGTCGAGAACGCCCATGATCCCGTCGTATAACTGTGCATTCTCCCTCGCCGTCAGCCTCTCCGTTTCGTCTGCGGAGGTCTGCATCCTCTCGACGCTTGCCTCGAGCTTTTCTTTAACCGAGCACGTTTCCAGAAGCTTTTTGGCGGCATCGACCATATCTTTGACTGTCGACTTTCGGTCGTTCATGACCCTGACTACCGGATCGAGCAGTGAATATATCTCTTCCCTCTGCCTGTTTATCACGTCCATGTCGACTTCGTAGTGCCTGTAGACCTTTCCGGTCCACTCATTGCTCCACCTTCGTGCCCCGCGGACGCCTCTCGCGCGAACGAAGTTTTCGATATTCTCCATACCTTCGCGCATATCCCCGGGCAGCGCCTTAACGAACCTGAACACGTTCTCATAGGCGTAATCGCTCCGCGCAACGCTGATCGCAGAGCGTATCATCTCTGCAGGTCCTGTCCCGAGCACGTTTTTCTTAACGTCCATAAAGTACGGGATCCCCGCTTTTCTGAGGCTTCCCGCCACCTTAACGCTCATGCCGTCCATGTCCGCGAGCACGACCGCCATTTCACTGTACTTAAGGCCTTCCTCACGCACAAGCCGTTTTATCTGCGTTACCGCATATGCTATCTCCGTTTCCGTATCGTCGCACTCCGCGATCTCCACGCCGTCGCAGTTTTTCGCCCTCACGGCGGGATATCTGAAGATGTTCTTTTCCAGATGAGCAAGCGCAAAATCTTGTGTATTTCCCGTATGGACTTTCCCGAGGCTTTCTGTCAGTATCTCGTCGTGGTTGCCTGTCTGCTCTTTCCCAAAGCTTCCCGTCAGTATCTCGTCATGGTTGCCTGTCTGCTCTTCGCCACTATTCCCTCTCATGTAGCGGAATCCCTCGCGCGGCTCGCAGTCCATGATCACCTTCTGCCCGGTGAGCAGGGCAAGTTCCTTCATTTTTTCTATTGTCTGCACGCTCAGGATAAACATTGAGCTGTCTTTATCAAAAGACTTCTTTGAATACGGACGTCCGTCCCCGGCCCGGCCGCTCTGAATAGTATCACCGTCGTCCCCGGCGTATAGCTTTGCTATTTCCGTATCGACCGTGACAGTCAAATGAACATCCTCCGCCGCACGCATCAGGCTTTCCATAAGTCTGTACTGGGGAGCCGTAAATCCCGTAAACCCGTCGAAAGCGATCACCGAACCCTTGACGACAGACGACCTTAAAGCCGCTCCGGCGAGAAGATCGAGAAGTTCCTCATTCATAACGAACCTGTCTTTGAGGAATTCTCTGAATCCGTCAAACAGCACCCTTACATCCGAAAGTTTGGCAAAAAGCCTGTCACTTCCGTCGGTTGCCTTGAGGATTTCGGAAAGATCATCATCGGTGATCCCGTATTGGTAGAATTCGCAGATAAGCGATTTAAGTTCATCTATAAAGCCCTGCCTTCTGACAAGTCCCCTATAGACAGTAAGTTTATCACTCAGATCAAGAGCAACTTTCTTCACGATCATGCTCTTTCCCGTATCATCAAGCACATCCGGAATCCCGAGTCCGAGCTCATCGAACACCCTGTACGCGAGTCTCATAAAGCTCAGAACGTCTGCGTTCATGATCGTATGGCCGGGATGAGCGTTTATAAGCTGAGATGTTGCCTGCATGCTCACCTGTTCAGGCACAATAAGAAGGACATTTCTGTTAATGTCCTTCGATGCTTCCTCTATAACGGTTCGCATGAGCCTGTGCGTCTTCCCGCTTCCCGCGGGACCGCAATGCAGATATAGTGCCATCTCTACCCCCCCCAATTGTTTTACGGATCCGGCGTTGCATGGAAAAACTCATATACCGACTGAGCCGCCGCTTCGTTCATGTCCGCAACTTTCGCGATCGTCTCCACATCGGCATCCCTTAGCGATTCGATCGACCCGAACGCCTTCATAAGCGCTCTCCTGCGCTTAGGTCCTATAAGCGGTATATCGTCAAGTATCGACCGGACCTGCCCTCTCGATCTGAGCTCCCGGTGATACTCTATCGCAAATCTGTGCGTTTCGTCCTGTATCCTTGTTATCAGCATAAACGCTGCGCTTCTTGTGTTTATGGGGACCTCGATCCCGTCACAATACAACCCGCGCGTTCTGTGGTGATCGTCTTTAACGAGTCCGCAGACCCTTATGTCAATGCCGAGCTCCTCCATAACCTCAAGTGCTACATTTACCTGGCCTCTTCCGCCATCCATAAGGATAAGGTCGGGGAAATCCCTGAAGGACTCGTCGCCGTCGCATATCCTTTCCCTGTGGGTCAGGCGCCTGCGGAGCACCTCGGCGAGAGAAGCATAATCATCGGGCCCCTTGACTGTTTTTATCTTAAATTTTCTGTAATCGCTTTTCTTGGGTTTCCCGTCTTCGTGTACGACCATCGAACCGACCGACTCTACGCCGCTCGTGTTTGATATATCATAAGATTCGATCCTACGGGGCGGCTCTATGTCAAGCAACCCTGCGAGCTCCCTCAGCGCATCCATCGCGCCTTCGTACTCGCTTTCAAGCCTCTCCCTGTCTTTCTCAAGAACCATCTTTGCATTGTCACCGGCAAGTCTTACAAGTCCTTCCTTATCTCCCCTCGCGGGTATCTTCAGGGTTACCTTGTACCCCGCCAGTGAGCATAGAAATTCTTCGAGTGCTTCCTTTTCTTCGGGTTCTCCGGGCAGCAGTATCACTCCGGGGATATTCGGGTTGCCGGTATAGAACTGTTTTATAAAAGCTGCGAGCAGGGCTTTCGGAGTCTCGTCGGCCGCTTCGGTGAGATAAAAATGCTCTCTGCCCGTCATCTTTCCTTTTCTGATAAAGAAGACCTGTGCAACGGCTCTGTCGTCACGAGCGGCGATACCGATAACATCGCGGTCACCTTCGTCCGAGGCTGTGATCTTCTGCGATCCCGTGACTCTTTCTATATCGGCGATAAGGTCGCGTAGCTTTGCGGCACACTCAAACTCAAGATTATCGGAGGCTTCCTTCATCTGTTCTTTGAGTTTACGCTTCACCGGCGCGATGTTTCCCGAAAGGAAATCAACCACATTTTTAACGAGCTCGGCATATTCCTCACCGCTTATATAGCCTGCGCACGGAGCCTTACACCTGTGCACATCGTAGTAAAGGCAGGGCTTTATGAGCTTTCCCTTTACTATCGTCTTTCTGCACGGCCTAAGTCCGTAAAGACTGTCAAGGAGCGCAAGTGCGTTTTTCGCCGCGCCGACATCGGTATACGGGCCGAAATAGCGCGATCCGTCCTTTTTTACGTTATGAGTGAGATATGCTCTCGGATAGTCTTCCCCCACCGTCACTTTTATGAAGGGGTAGGACTTGTCATCCATAAGCATTGTGTTGTATTTGGGTCTGTTTTCTTTTATAAGATTGCATTCGAGAACAAGCGCTTCAACCTCGCTGTCCACGACGATATACTCAAAATGATCGATGAGTGATATCATGCGTTCTATCTTTGGCGAGCGCACTCTTTTTTGAAAATATTGCCGGACACGATTTTTCAGACTGACAGCTTTTCCGACATAAATAATATTACCGGGGGCATCATGCATGATATAAACCCCGGGCTTATCCGGAAGCTTCTTTAATTCCTCATTGATATCAAACATGGTCTCTCCCGGTAAACTAAAATCATTCCTCAAACTCTACCGAGACGAAATATCCTCTTTCGTCCCGCTTTATATCCCTTACAATACCTTTTCTCGACTTGATCCGCTCAGAATACTTATAGTTTCCGGACATTGCCACAGCCGGGACAATGATATAGTAATAAAAGGCTACAGTATTATGCTCGATTATATCGACTTCCTGCCCAACCTCCACAAGGCCGGGCCTTTCCATCTTAAACTCTTCAAGTCTCAGAAGACTCACCCTCTCTCACACTCTCACCATTAGCGGCATCTCTTTCCGCTACGGTCTTTTTGTAGAGCTCCATAAACTGCTTTCCGGTGATCGTTTCTTTTTCGGTCAGATAAGCGGCGATGACGTCAAGTACGTCCCTGTTCTCTTCAAGGAGCCTGATCGCTTTTTCATGGCACTCTTTAAGGAGTTCCATAACCTCGTGATCCACTTCGCTGATCGTTTCCTGTCCGCAGTTCATAACAGGGCGGCCGTCAAGGTATCTGTTTTCTATCGATTCAAGTGCTATAAGCCCGAACTTCTTTGACATACCGTACTGGGTGACCATGGCACGGGCGATATGTGTGGCTTTCTCGATATCACTGGCCGCACCCGTCGTGATCGATCCGAACACAACCTCCTCGGCTGCACGTCCACCGTAAAGCGTGACAAGACGAGCCTTAAGTTCATCCGCACTCTGAAGATATTTCTCCTCTTCGGGAACCTGCATAACATATCCGAGAGATCCCATCGTTCTGGGAACTATCGTTATCTTCTGAACAGGCTCTGCCTTCTTTTCGAGAGCTGTGATCAGCGCATGACCTGTCTCGTGATATGCAACGATCTTCTTTTCCTCGGGACTTAAAACTCTGTCCTTCTTTTCCTTACCTGCGATGACGACCTCGACAGATTCCATAAGATCCGCCTGACAAACGGCATTACGTCCGCTCTTAACGGCAAGTATCGCTGCTTCGTTTATTATATTTGCAAGATCCGATCCGACCGCACCCGATGTAGCAAGTCCGATCTCTTCAAGATTGACCGACTCGTCAAGATTAACATGCGCCGCATGAACCTTAAGTACTTCTATACGGCCTTTAAGGTCGGGCTTTTCAACGATTATACGTCTGTCAAAACGACCCGGTCTGAGGAGTGCCTTATCAAGAACCTCGGGACGGTTGGTAGCCGCAAGGATCACGATACCTTTGGAAGTATCAAATCCGTCCATCTCCGCAAGGAGCTGATTGAGCGTCTGCTCACGCTCATCGTTACCGCCGCCGTACTGCGTATCTCTGCTCTTTCCTATGGCATCGATCTCGTCGATGAACACTATACAGGGCGCCTGTGACTGTGCCTGTTTAAACAGGTCTCTGACACGTGACGCACCGACACCTACAAACATCTCGACAAATGCCGATCCGGCAAGTGAAAAGAACGGCACATGTGCCTCACCGGCAACAGCCTTGGCAAGAAGTGTCTTACCTGTTCCGGGAGGTCCCACGAGAAGCGCACCCTTGGGAAGTCTCGCGCCGATCTGCTGGTATTTACCCGGGTTATGAAGGAAATCAACAAGCTCGTAGATCGATTCCTTCGCCTCATCCTGTCCGGCAACGTCCTTAAACGTAACGCCTGTTTCCTTCTCGACATCATAAAGCTTGGCATTGCTCTTGCCAACGCCCATGATCCCTCCGCCGCCGCCTTTCGTCAATGTCCTCATAAAGAAATACATGATGAGGTAAATGATTATGAAAGGAAGTCCGTACGCAAGGATTATATCAAATATCGTGGTTCCGGTATCAACGATCTCACCCGAGAATGTAACTCCCGATTCATAAAGTCTGGTGATAAGATCAAAATCGTTAAGAGTACCCGTATAATATGTAACGGTCTCGTAAGGGTTGGTTGAGGTCGTTTTCGGAACTATCTCGATCTTTTCAGGTTTGATGTATACCGTACCTATCCGGTCCTCTTCCACCATCCTGAGGAACTGATCGTATGATATCTCCTGCTGAAGCCCCGCTTGAAGGCTCTTGCTCACATAGCTGAAAAAAAGTATAAGTACAACGGTTATCCCGATGCACATAAATATAAGACGGCTGTTTGGCTTTCCGTCATTCTTGTTATTATTGTCTCCGCGAAAATCATTCATCTATAATACCATCCTGTATATATATGCTACGGCAATCAACATACCGTTAATCTCTGATCGACTATCTTAAAACTGAACGGTATTATATCACATTATATAGTAAAATAAAATAGAACGAACCGTGAAGAAATGATGAATTAAACATGAATCCGAGATGATTTTTATATAAAAAAATACGGGACTTCATGTCCCGTAAATCGTTACCCAAAGTGCCGTCTCCTGATCTTTGACTCCTAGCCCAAGCTAGGTGGGTAACCTCACTTAAACTTCTGCCTTCCGCTGCATGGCGGCCTGACATCCACTTAAAAATCTCGGAATCCCTTTTAAAGTAATGTAGGTTCAAAAATTCAGGAATCTCGCACACCCCAGGATACTGTTTATCAAGTAAACTCAAGTGTTTTTTGATGTTTCTATCCTACCATATTATCTAACAAATTGCAAGTATTTTTTATAAAATACAGAAATTATTTTAATTGTTCACACGTTTTCCAACAATTTGCTATCCTGTTCACTAATTGTGTACGCTAAACTGTGACGCTTTTTCATACGAGCATACTAAACTATGACGCTTTTTCATATGTGTATGCGAAATTACGATGTTTTTCCAAACACGAAAGTAAATGCCGTTCCTTTGCCAAGTTCGCTCTCTACCCTGACCGTTCCGTTATGCTTTTCGCAGATATATTTCGCGATCGCAAGCCCAAGGCCCGATCCCTTCTCGTTATCAAGCAATCTTGATTTATAAAACTTATCGAATATGTTCGGAAGCTCTTCGGGCGCTATCCCGACGCCCTCGTCACGGATGGTGATCTCAACAGCGTTCCCGCTGCATTTGACATCGACATGAACGGTAGAGCCTTCGTGTGAAAACTTAAGCGCATTGTCGAAAACGACCATGAACATCTGTCTGAGTCTTCCGTAATCGCCCATGACCATGCAAGGTTCATCGAACTGTCCCGACGGGCTTATCGATATTCCCTTTTCAGCCGCTATGGCACTTACTCCGCCGACAGCATCCTCAAGGATCTGTGTCAGGCTGACAAGTTCCTTTTCGATCTTGAAATTCGGGTTCTGCATCTTCGAAAGTGTAAGCAGGTCTCCGACAAGTCTTTCCATATTTGAGCACTCTCTGAGAATCCTTGAATAGTATTCTTCCTGCTCTTCTTTCGTTGTCACGACTCCGTCGACAAGACTTTCCGCATATGCACGGACAACGGTTATCGGGGTTCTCAGCTCATGTGAGACATTTGCAAAGAAGTCGAGCCTCATCTGCTCCATATTCTTGCGTTCTTCTTCATTTTCCAAAAGCTTGTCTGAAAGCATATCCACGCTTCGGGCCATCTCTCCGATCTCATCTTTTCGGTTGATCCCGGTTTTGAGCTTATAATTTCCCTCGATCATGTCCCTCGTCATCAGTCTCATCTGTCTGACGGGCTCCGTGATCCTGCGGGCAAACATAAACGCGATCAGACCGCTTACAAGAAGCGCAAGTGCCGAACTGACAAAGATCATCCGGCCGATACCTTCGATCGCTCCGTCAAGGTCTTCAAGTGTTTCTATCGAAACAAGAACACCTATGATCGTACCGCTCGACCCTCTCACCGGAGTTCCGACAACGATCGCGGTCGCCATGTGGATATCACTGTAAAAGACGTTCGCTACCTGAGTTCCCTCATATGTTTTATCGATAACTTCAAGAAATTCTTCCTGAGTGGTCGCAATCGCCATATCGAGGCCGGGCAAGTCGTTCTCAAACTCAGAAATCGCACTGTTCTCACTTACAAACCAGAGTTCCGCTGTTTCAAAAGAATTGTATATTTCAAGGAACTGCATCGTCCCTTCGTAATCGCCGTATGCGATCGTATCTCCGAGCCTCGTTGCGAGCTGTTCGGAAACATGGCAGAGCTGCTCCTGTCTTGTTCTCTGCGCCGATTTTGTATAAAGCCTTATGAAAACTATTCCCAAAAGAAGAGCAAAGAAAATCGTCAGTCCCGAAATGGCACCGAACACTTTAAAGAATATGTTGTTGAGTCTTCCCAAAAACTTCCTCATATTCCCCTCTTAAAGAGCACTTCTCCTATACCTCTTATTTCCGGTTTACTTTCTCTCCGGGGCGCTTTTACTCGCGGATCTCGAATTTGTAGCCCACTCCCCATACCGTACTGATATCCCACTCCGGGTGAGGTACCGCATCTATCTTTGCGCGAAGACGCTTGATATGCGAATCAACGGTTCTGTTATCGCCGTAATAATCATATCCCCAAAGACTGTCAAGGAGGTTATCCCTCGTAAACACTTTGTTGGGGTTCTTTGCAAAGATCCACATGGTCTCGATCTCTTTTTTGGTGAGATTAACCTTTGTATCTCCGATGAAAAGAGAGTATTCCGAGAGAGAGAGCTTCATCGATCCGATCGTAAGGTTCTCTCCGTCACTCTTTTCGGTCTTTGTCATACGTCTGAGAACGGCACGGACACGCGCCATAACCTCATTGGGACTGAACGGTTTTAAGATATAATCGTCAGCGCCTATATCAAGCCCCATTATCTTTTCAAAATCTTCGCCACGCGCCGTCACAAGGATAACGGGTGTGTCAGAGACTTCTCTGATCTCACGGCACACGGCATATCCGTCCTTCTTGGGCATCATGACGTCAAGAAGAACGCAGGCAGGTTTATACTCTTTAAACTTTATGAGTGCCTCGTCACCGTCAGCGGCAATGACAGGCTCGTAACCTTCCTTACGTGCATAGTTGGCGAGTACACCCGTAATGTCGGGATTGTCGTCCGCTATCAGTATGTATTCCATCGAAAAGCCTCCTTCCAAAACGAAGAATGGCCGACCCGAAACGCTCCGGGACGGCCATCCATGATCTTCTCAGTCATTAGACGCTCATTTGGCAATGATCGGAGTAATTACCGATGTATTGTTTGCCACGGGAGTTGCAGTAGGTGCAGGAGTAGGGGTTGTAACCGCTACATTCTGCTTGGGATCAACCGTTTCCTCTTTTGCTTCCTGCTGTTCGTCCTGAACGCCCTCATTACTATCGCCCGAAAGGATCTCTTCCAGGCTTCTCTCACCGTTCCTGTAGTCTTCGTAATCACTCTTCGAGAGAACTATGACCTGACATACGTCAGAATCACCGTTTTCAATCATCCCGTGAATATCGACAGAGCCAACGCCCTGTGCACGTACAGTTCCGGAAGACGAGATTGTTGCGATCGAGGAGTCATCCGTCCAATAGATGGGTGTCTCAACCGTGTTCTTGGGAATAACAAGTGGATAAATCTTCCTTGCCGCTCCCTCTTTAAGCACAAGTTTCTTTACGGTAAACTTGACGCTTACTGCTGCGGGTCCTATATGAACATCGCACTGCAGAGTCGATACGACTGAACCGTCTTCAATGACAAGTGCGGTAACAACTGCGTCGCCACAGTTTCTTCCCTTTAACCTGCCACTGTTTGTAACGGTAACTATCGAAGTATCGCTCGAACGAAAGATAACCGAACGGCCCTCAAGGTTATAAACCTTCAATCTGTATGTAGAATCAACAGCCACGCTGCACGATTCAAGACCGAATTTGGGTTCCGCTCCTGCTGCCTTAGCATTCACTCCGCCGGCCACGAAAATACACAACCCGAAGAAAAGCATAAATCCAAGAACTTTTATTAAGTTGTTCTTAAGCTGCTTCATTTTCCGATCCTCCGGTGTAATTCCATGCGCCACATCCTGCACTGATTATGCCACCTAACTTTGTCACATGTTTGTCACAAAAGGATCTGTTTTGTTACGCTTCGTCCTTAACGGGCTTCTCTACTTCAACAACTGCCGTCTTCTTCATGGGAATACGACAATTCTTGTTATTTCCGAATTCAACAACGAGCACTTCGTCCATAACATCAATAACAACTCCGTAGAAACCGCTCGTTGTAAGAACGCTGTCGCCGACAGCGATCGACTCTATAAGCGCTGCCTGCTGCTTCTGCTGTTTCTTCTGGGGTCTGATCGCAAGGAAATAGAAAACCGCTCCAAGGATAACAACATAGATCACGATGGGAAGCCATGATGCGAGGCCTCCGACCTCCTGTCCCGCAGCTCCTGTTGTTGCAGCCGTTCCTGCCGCTTCATCAAGTAAAAAAGAAAACATAATTACCTCCAATATTTCATCTATCTTACACCACATCTTTGTGTCAGTGTCAGTGTCATGTCGGCGTACCTCCGCCTTTTCCGATCATCCATCGGGCTTAGGATTCCCCGCCGCGTTCCATCGATTCGAGCATGTTCTTTTTGAACTCGCTGTACCTGCCCTCTTCGATTGCCTTGCGAATCTGTGCCATAAGGTTGTTGTAAAAATACAGGTTATGAAGCACCATCAGCCTGCACCCGAGCATCTCTCCGCTCTTTAAAAGATGCCTTATATATGCCCTCGAATGATTCCTGCACGCAGGGCACCCGCACCCTTCTTCAATGGGTCTGTCATCCGTTTCGTAACGCGCATTCAGAAGATTGATCTTTCCGAATCCGGTGTACGCGTGGCCGTGACGTCCGTTGCGGGTGGGGTATACACAGTCAAAGAAATCAACTCCCCTGTCAACCGCTTCAAGTATATTTGCAGGCGTTCCGACGCCCATGAGATAAACGGGCTTATCTCCCGGCAATTCCGGCACGACATGCTCGAGCACGTCATACATCTGCTCATGCGTCTCTCCGACAGCCAGACCGCCGACAGCATATCCGGGAAGATCAAGTTCCCTGATCTGCTTTGCATGTTCTATCCTGATATCGTTGTATATTCCGCCCTGATTGATCCCGAAAAGCATCTGCTCGGGATTTATCGTGTCATCACGGAGGCTGAGCTCACTCAGTTTCGTCTTACATCTCTCGAGCCATCTTGTCGTCCTGGCGACAGAATCCGTGATATAAGACCTGTCCGCAGTGCTCGGCGGGCATTCGTCAAACGCCATTGCTATCGTTGATGCAAGGTTCGACTGTATCTGCATACTTTCTTCGGGCCCCATCTTGATGAGCCTTCCGTCGATATGAGAATTAAATGTAACGCCCTCTTCTTTTATCTTTCGGAGTCCCGCAAGCGAAAATACCTGAAATCCTCCCGAGTCCGTGAGTATCGGTCTGTGCCAGTTCATAAACTTATGGAGACCGCCGAGCTTCTTTACCACTTCGTCACCGGGTCTGACATGAAGGTGGTAAGTATTGCAAAGCTCTACCTGTGTACCCAGTCCTTCAAGATCGACCGACGAGACGGCTCCCTTGATGGCGGCCACAGTTCCCACATTCATAAAAACAGGTGTTTCGATCGTTCCGTGGACCGTAACCATACGGGCGCGCTTCGCACCTGAGTCCCTACATAAGATACTGTACATGCCAATCCTGTATTTCACATTCCTTTGATTTAGGCCTTAGCCCCTTTCGATGCAAAAACCTAAGAATGCGACACGCTACGATTATACCCAAAGAACCACATTCCCGCAATACCCAACTTAAAAGAAAGCATCCCCCAAGTTTAAAGAATGCATCCCAAGTTCAAAGAAAGCATCCCGCAACTTGAAAGAAAGCCTTCCATGTTATACAATAACCTTTACAACATTATCGGGATCAGGGCACTCACACACCGCCGGCCGGATCCTTCAAAATTACACATGAACAAGAGGATACAATACATGCGTGACGACATTGACGATTCCCTGAGCGGAATCCTCGGAAAAAGAAGCAATTATACACTCGACGAAATAAAAGAAGCACAGAAAAGACGTAAGAAAGAGGGCGGCAACCTTCTCGACAACCTTCGCAAGGTTACGGGCAGAAGCCTTCCGAATGCTTCATACGATACAAGCCTCGACATCGGAAAGATGTGTGAAGACAGGGGTATCGATCTTGACAAACGTCCTCCCTTCGAGCCGGTTCCCACGAATCCGGACTCGAACCATGCCGGCGCCTATGACTCCGAAGTTTCATATTCCGGCATAAACGAAGCCTTATCAGGTGCGAGAAAACTTGAGAAAGAGATCGACGATTTCACAAAAGACATCGACCACGATTATAACAATGGCCGCGCCGTGACTCCGGGTCCCGAAAAGTTCAACGGCCTCGCCGACGATCTCATGCTCACGGTGCTCGGTCAGGAAGCGTTTCTTAAGAAGCTTACGATCGCTTTTAAGCGTCCCTACGTTCTTTCACGTCAGGGAAAACTTCCCGCAAACACGATCTACATCACAGGTCCCGCTTATTCGGGCCGTCACTTTGCACTCTCGACGATCGTCAAAAAGATGGCTTCCCGCGGAATCCTCAGAAGCCCCGAGATCACAGTGATCGATCTTTCGCTTTACCCTTCTGCGGGCGAAGAGAAGCTTTTCCTTCAGGATCTTTACAGCGCGCTCTCTTCGGAGAACGAGGTTATCCTTTTCGAAAACTTCGAGAACTGCCACATTTCTTACCTTAATAACCTTTGTGATCTCGTAATGAAAGGTGAATGCAAGCTTTCATCAAGATATGTGCTCCAGAACGGCCAGCTCATAAACGTTGCGAACTCACTCGCGCACGAAGCCGTCAGCTCCTTTGATGTGCAGGGGAAATTTCTCGTTTTCATAAGCACCGGTTCGATCGAAAAACTTGCAGACTGCTTCGGAGCACCTTTCGTCAATTCGATCACGGATATATGTGAAACAAACAGACTCGTTCGAGACACGATCGCGCAGATCGCTTCGATCGAGATGAACAAGCTTAAAGAGATCGCTTCGACACACCTTCACTTTAACCTGATGGTGGCGGACGAGGTTGTGGACATGAGCGTTGCGGCGAGCGACAAGAACGCCGGCCTTAAGGCTGTCCTTAAGTTCTACGAGGATTTCCTTGACGCTCTTGTGCAGATAAGACTTGAAACAGACCTTCCCGAGGGTGCCGATATACATCTTTACGTATCCGAAGACGGGCGTGTTACCGCCGAGAGCGCAGGTGAATCCACCGACCTCTTTGCATGTCTTCCCACTGCGTATACTGCAGGGCTCGAAGCTGTCCGCGAAGAGCTCGACAAGATCGTCGGTCTCAAGGCGATCAAGGAATATATACTCGGTCTCGAGGAATATTACAGGATCAAGAAACGCAGAAGCGAGGAAGGTTTAAAGAGCAGCGACGTTTCAAAGCACATGATATTCACGGGAAATCCCGGAACGGGCAAGACGACTATCGCGCGAATCATAAGCCGATATCTCAAGGCCATAGGCGTTCTTTCGGGCGGTCAGCTCGTGGAAGTTTCACGTGCGGATCTCGTCGGCAGATATGTCGGACACACCGCTCCTTTGACCAACCAGGTCATCAAATCGGCTATAGGCGGTGTACTCTTTATTGACGAGGCTTACAGTCTTTACCGCGGAACGGAAGATTCATTCGGCCTCGAAGCGATCGACACGCTTGTAAAGGGCATCGAGGACAACCGCGACAATCTCGTCGTTATCCTCGCCGGCTACAGCAACGAGATGGAGGAGTTCTTAAGCTCCAACTCAGGTCTCAAGAGCCGCTTCCCGAACCTTATAAACTTCCCCGATTACACGGGAGAAGAGCTTGTTGCGATCTCTCATTCGATCGCACGCAGCAAGGGCTATTCGATCGACGAAGGCGCAGACACATCGCTTCTTTCCTACTTCAACGCAGTTCAGGCGTTGCGTCCTTCTGACGCGGGCAACGGACGACTCGCACGAAATAAAGTCGAGGAAGCGATCCTCAACCAGTCGAAACGACTTGTCGCAGAACCGAGCGGAGATCTCTCGCTCCTCCTTTCGGAGGACTTCGATCTTAACGATATTGCAGGCGATAAGATCTGATCCGGTCCAAAAAACGGACAGCACCATAAAGGACAATACAGGTGATACGATCCGATTCCAAAAAAACATCACCATGAGGATATTAAAGGTGATATAATCCGCTCACACAAAAGGCCTCATAACAAAAGATATTACATACAGTATTAAACAACAAAAAACACATCTCCCTCGCACGGAAGGAGATGTGTTTTTATGTTCATTCATTTTTCAAATGATCTTTATTTGGGTTGGATAACGCCCATGTTGTTACCCTGAGAATCAACGATCTTGATCGTAAGATCAAACGGTCCGTAAGGGTCATTTGTGAGTGAGAATGTTACGCTTCTTACTATAGTCGTATTGGTGTTCGAAACTGTATAATCCACCGACTTAATATTTGAAGGATCGATTTTTTGTCCGTCAAAGTAGAAATCGAAGCATTCTGCGACCTTCTGCTCTATCGTCAAACCGTCATAAGCCTTTTCGGACTTACGTGTGAACGTTCCGGTTTCCTGATTGTCTCTGACCACTACAGTCTTCTGACCGATCGTTCTGATGTTGCTCGAAGTTTCTCCGAGTGTAATAACGTAAGCTACGATCGTATACGTTCCCTTTCCAAGCTTTGTTCCCGCGCTTACGGGGTCAAATGTGATGCAGAAAGGATCCGATGTATCAATATTGGGACCGGAAGTGATAAAGTACTGTGCCCCTCCGTCAGGTCTATACTGAATGGTTGTTGCGATTATCGCTGTTCCCGCAGCCTTTCCGAAATCTGCTGCTTTGAGGGTGCCTAAAGGTGCCTTATCAAGGATAGTTCCGGCTGTTTCAAGAAGATAGAATCCGTTACTGTCAAGAACAGTTACATAAACCGAAGTCTCCTCATCTTCCTGTTTGCCTACGGTAAGACCGGTATCAATATTAAGCGATCCGTCTACCATGATCTTTGATGCATATGTTGCAAGTTTGGTCGGATCATAAGGGCTGCTTCTTACAGAGAAAATAACCGTTCTCTTAAGATTGTCTCCACAGCTTACGACAGCCTGAACCGCATATTGAGGCTGAGCTCCGATGATCGATACGTCCGTTCCGTTAACAACAAGTTTTCCGTTGATGAATGCACCGAACGAAACAACAGTATCTCTCAGTGAAGCTTCGGTCTGTGTTACTGACAAAGGCGCATTTTTAATCTCGCACTGATACTGATCTTTAACAACTGCACTGATCTCGATATTATCGTTTGTCAAAGGATCGACGTTAAGCAAATTCTTGTCAAGTGTAACTTCGATAGTGCTCGCTTTACGTTCCTGAGAAACAGCCACGCCGAATCCGGTAAGTTCCTGATCACCTACGTAGAACTTAATATAGGACTGACCTACGGTATTGGGATATACATATACTCCGCCCGAAGGAGAAGCTCCGCCGATCATAAGAACAGCTTCGTTAACCGATACAACGCTTGTAACACCTGCCTCGGCAAGAGTCTTATACTTTCCGTCCGAGTATCCGAAGAGTACTTCCAGTGAATAGTTGGCATCATTCACACAGATCGTTTTGTTTTCTTTATCACCCTTCTTGAGGTATGTAGCATCTCCGTCATTGCTGAATGTATATGTGGTGTTGTTGATCCTGGGAAGCTGCTTCTCGATACCGATTATGGTTCCGGTTGCAGTGATCGTGATAGGCGTGCTGGTCACAAGATTGAAGTCTGTTGTAAGGCTCGCCTTAACATTCAGCGTACGGCCTTTTTCATAGACATAAACCGTACGACCGGATACATATCCGTAGCCGCTGTTTCCGACTTCTTCCACAACTACTCGAGGATTTGCATAGGTTTCTACGAGTTTCGTAATGTCTATGCCTTTCTCGTCACGATACCTAAATTCAATATCAACGCTCTCGTTTACGGTAGCTGTTCTTGTGAGCATTTCCATATGTTTGATCGACTTAACGGGATCATCCTTATCAACCGAAGTAGTGGTGAATTCAGCTACTTCATCACCATACTCAACATAAAATGTCGTTGCCTGTTCCAATTCGGTCATCATAGTAATGGTTGCGGTGTTTTCGCTGACCGTAACCTTAGAAACAGCCGAATTGATATCAACTCTGGTACTTCCATACATCTTGTAAAGCTTTACGCTATCTTTTGTATACTTATCTGTGATAGCGGAACCCGAGAGTTCAAATACTTCGGAAGCAGTCTGCTTTGCAGTGAGTTTTGTCTGCTTTTTCTCTTCTTCCTTCTTCTCTTCTTCCTTCTTTTCCTCTTCCTTAGCTGCTTCTGTTACGGTAACGCTAAAACTCTTTGCTGCCGTTGCTCCGTCATACTTTGAGCTCTGGTAGCTTTCAGCTGTAAGAGTAAAAGTTCCGGCCTTAGTAAAGGTAACCTTATACTTTCTGGTTCCTGCTTCTTCGATCGATACTCCGTCACCTGATGAAACAAGTCTGCGAAGATCAGTGTCAACTCCGCTCTTTCTTGTAAGCTTAACGGTAACCGAATCCTTTACCTTAAATTTGTCACCGTCTTTGATGCCGCTGACAATCAGACTGTCTTTTGTAGCATTCTTCTTAACGGTAACAACGATCGACTTACTGAAAAGGAGATCGGATGTCTTCTTATCAAAGACATTAACCGTGATCGCTGCCTTTCCGGGCGCAACCGCGTTTACACGATCCTTCTTGTCGTCCGTAGTGGCAATGGATGAATCACTGCTCTCAAGCTTGATATCCATCGTTGAACTGTCAAAATTCTTAACAATTTTCTTTATATTAGCATAAGAATAATACTTGGCAACCTTTCCTGCTACTGTTGTCCCCTTACATCCATCGGCAAAGATAGTCTTCTTTGTCTTGGTAAGTGACAGATCACCCGAAGCTGCCGACGCGGGAATAGACCCGAACGCAAGGACTAACGCAAGGACAATCGCCAATACCTTTGTGATTCTCTTCATATATGCCTCCTTCTGATGTTTATAGCGTTATTATAACCATCACGCCATAAAATTACAATCATCTTCGGAGTTAATATACCCCCTCTGTGTGTCATCCTTAGAACAAAACAATGGCAAAACTATGTTTTTTCATGTGATCTTCCGGACATAGGATCTGTCAGTCCCTCTTATAATCATAAAAAGAGAGTTAACCATTCCGATCATAAAAACACCTGTTATTCCTTCTTACAATCCCAAAAAGAGCGATAACATCATGGCACAGAATTACCGGTTATTCCTTCTTGCAACCCCAAAAAGAGCGATAACATCATGGCACAGAATTACCGGTTATTCCTTCTTGCAACCTCAAAAAGAGCGATAACAAATATATACTCAAAAAAATATTGAAAATTAGAATTTTTCTATTTGACAAGTAAGAATCCCTGTTATATAATAACTTCTGCTGTAAAGACAGCGATGTCACTCACAGCCGTCAGGTACATATCCTCGGGGTGTGGCTCAGTTTGGCTAGAGTGCTAGATTTGGGATCTAGAGGTCGCAGGTTCAAGTCCTGTCACCCCGATCTAATTTAATAGTGTGACATGCGGGTGTAGTTCAATGGTAGAACACCAGCCTTCCAAGCTGGACACGTGGGTTCGATTCCCATCACCCGCTTTATGCTTGCAAAGCTATATGTGCCAGTAGCTCAGCTGGATAGAGCAACGGCCTTCTAAGCCGTGGGTCGGGGGTTCGAATCCCTTCTGGCACGTCCTTCTTTTTTTATAGAAGGAACGGATGTAGAAAGACCTCTGCTTTTTACATGGTGGGTATAGCGCAGTTGGTTAGCGCGCCAGATTGTGGCTCTGGAGGCCCTGGGTTCGAGTCCCAGTACCCACCCTTACAGGGCTATCGCCAAGCGGTAAGGCACAGGACTTTGACTCCTGCATCCGCTGGTTCGAATCCAGCTAGCCCT
>JAILPE010000079.1 GCA_024699645.1 Lachnospiraceae bacterium | reverse complement strand
TTCCTTTCAGCACCTCGTTGACCGTTTCCGCCTGATCCTCATCAACATATACGGATTCCAGTTTTTTTAGATTTTGCAAGCCCGAAATATCGTTTATCTGAGCATGAATGAAACCTACTCTTTCAAGATTCGGAAAACGCTCGGCAATTTCATCAAGATTATCCATTTTTGCCCAACCCAACCATAAGTTTTTCAGACTGGTTGACCTTCCAACCTCTTCAAGACTGAATATATCATTATACCCTATATCGAGCGTATCAAGCCACGCACATCTTTGAAATACGGTTGCATCCGTAATACCGCTGTCAAACAGTTCACCCGACCTAAGATTCGCTACAGATGCAAGCGCAGACAGATTTGATACGACCATATGCTTAAGTTCTATACGTTCAAGCATTCCGTGGCCGGCCAGACCCGTTGCATCCACATAACCCTGATTTGTAACATGAAGCTCTTTAAGTTCCGTCAGTTTCTTTATATCATTAAGATTACGGATCGAGCCTTGTTCACTGTTGTCGATGGTGCACGCATAATACTCTTCGGGCTTGTCAAAAACCCGGTCTCCGTATATATAGAGAGTTGTAACCTTCGCAAGATCCTCCGGTGCAAGCTCACCGTCATTTTTACCGAGGACGGCCCGAACCGCCTGCTCGATCAAGGGTTCTTCAAAGGTAACGGCTTCATCGAACTCATCGATGTGTACGACCCTTCCAATCACAAAACCTGCTGCAAGAATAAGGGCAGAGGCAAGTACAAAGCAAATTACTGCCTTGAAACTACGTTTCTTCTTGTGAGAAAGCATATCGTCAAGAGACCTTCTTACTTCCTCAATGCTGTTGTACCTGCGGTCGGGGTCAAATGCCGTACAGCGATCGATCACTTTTTCAACATTCGGACCTACCGAGATATTGGGATTCTTTCTGGCATTTCCCGTCACCATCCACCTCAAAAGCACGCCGAACGCATATATATCGGCACGACTGTCAGTCTGCCCGAAGCCGTACTGTTCGGGCGGCGCATAAACTTTTGTCCCGAAAAATACCGTATCGTTTGATTCGCCCTCTTTTACGGTCCTTGCTATATCGAAATCTATCAGAGTAATAGTTCCGTCAGGTCGAACTATAATGTTTTCGGGCTTGATATCCCGGTGTACGATCTGAGGCTCATGATTGTGAAGAACCTCAAGTATATCGCACAGTTGCTTGGCGATGTCAACTATCTCCGGCATTGTGAGCTGTTTTTTTGCTGCATAGTTGCTTAAAGTAAGACCCTCAATATATTCACGGATGATGCATACCATCTTTCCGTTTTCGATCTGCTTATAATAATGAGGAAGACCGGGGTGATCAAGTTTACTCAGAAGACTTATATCGGTACTTAGAGGATATTCGGAGCGGTCATAACAGGTTGCGATCCCCTTTTTGCCGTCAGATATCCTCTCTACCAAAAATGTTTCGCGTCCGTTATGAGACGCAAGACATTCTATCTGACAATAATTATCAAGAAAATCCTTCGGATAGTCGATTGAGTCGAAGATCACATCACCGAATACGGACACACTTTCTGTACTGCTTAAGGTTGCATTATCAATCCCGTTCATTCGTTTTTCCTCCGAGCAAAGGTAAACCAAACTCCTGCAACAGAATCTGTACATCAATGAGCGACTTGTGATTGTTTAAGCAGTAAATGATCGAAGCATCCCTCTTTATTCGCGGATAAAGCTGGCTCTTTCCTGCGATCCTAAGCATCTCCTGAGCCTGCTTATAATCTGCGTTCATAGCGATAGAAAGAAGGAGGACCGTATCCCTCGAAGGGTTGCGCTTGCCGGAAAAAAGCTGATGCCCGTACGATTTTTCAAGACCTGCCCGAATAATAACATGTTCAGGCACTTCAAGATGTTTTTTACACCAAAGATTAAGATATTCAGAAAAAGACGGCACAAAAAGGGAAGACTCATTCTGAGCAAAAAAATTTTCAGGATCGTTCTCTTTAAACAACAATCCCAACAATTCATCCGTACTCATCGATCTATCCATTGCCCCATACCCCTTGATGTTTTTTTCACTCACTCAAAAATATACATAATATGATAAGTCATGTCAACCTGTCAGAGAATGTTTCCTCCGATTATATAGCCAAATTCCGTGCCGGGTTTCCCGAGTGAAATCCGAATTGATTCCCTTGGGGCTTCGATGTCTCGCTCCCGCAAATAACGTAAAAAAGACAGAACCCATTGGATTCTGTCTCTTTATTTCGTAAATTTCAATTCTGTGATCAGGCAAGCTTGCTCTTTGCTGTATCGCAAAGGCTCTTGAAGCCTTCTGCATCGCTGATAGCGATCTCGGAAAGCATCTTTCTGTTGATGTCGATCTCAGCAAGCTTAAGTCCATACATGAACTTGCTGTATGAAATATCATTCATACGGCATGCAGCGTTGATACGTGCGATCCAAAGCTTACGGAAGTCTCTCTTCTTCTGCTTACGTCCTGCAAACGATGCTGCAAGTGCTCTCATTACAGCCTGCTTAGCTGTTCTGTACTGATTTGAACGAGCTCCTCTGTAACCTTTAGCGAGCTTTAAGATTCTGTTATGTTTCTTCTTGGCATTTAAGCCACCTTTAATTCTAGCCATTGTTTATTCCTCCTGTTTAGACGCGACCATTCTTGTCGCATCAGTCTCCTTGTCCTGCACTTTATAAGTGAAGGGTTCCAATCAGCGTCGCTGCGAATTACAGATAAGGCAGCATCTTCTTGGTTGCTACAAGGTTTGCAGAATCCATCATGGCTGCTTTTCTGAGTCTTCTCTTCATCTTTGTTGTCTTCTTGGTCAAAATGTGCTGCTTTCCGCATTTCATTCTCTTGATCTTACCTGTTCCGGTAGCCTTAAAACGCTTTGCAGCTGCTCTGTTAGTCTTTAACTTCGGCATATGTGTTTCCTCCTCATGATAGACACGATTTTCCGTGTCGTTTTTTTTCATCAAACTGCCCTTTGGTCCAAGGATTTTGGGATGACCACATCAATCGGATCATTTCTTCTCCGTAAGCACCATGATCATACTTCTGCCTTCGACCTTGGCCGGCTTCTCGACTACCGAACAATCCTCAAGATTGCTTGCGAACATATCGAGAATTTCCTTACCCGCAGTCATATGAGCCATCTCACGGCCTCTGAATTTAAGGGTTGCCTTGACCTTGTCTCCGTGCATCAAGAACTTGCGAGCCTGGTTGGCTTTAGTTTTCAAATCGTTCTCATCGATGTTGGGAGTAAGTCTTATCTCCTTAATCTCAGTAACCTTCTGTTTCTTACGTGCCTCCTTCTCTCTGCGGATCTGCTCATAACGGAATTTTCCGTAATCGGCGATCTTGCAGACGGGGGGCTTTGCTGTAGGAGCGATCTTGATAAGGTCAAGACCTGCTTCCTTTGCCATGTTCTGAGCATCTTTTACGGACATGATCCCAAGCTGCTCACCCTGCTCTCCGATAAGGCGAATCTCCTTATCTCTGATCTGATCATTAATCAAATACTCGCTAATGGTCGTTACCTCCAAATAATTAAAAACGGACCGCAAAGCAGTCCGCAAATATACAAATCAAATAAATCTTTGTATCATATAAACCTTTTAGCTGCACCAAAGGTGCGCCTGAGGTGAGAGCGGACACTCTGCTTGATGATGGTATCATATATGTTTGAACATGAAATCTGTCCTCACACACGAAAGATATGATACATGATGCTTTCGCCTGTGTCAAGTTATTTTTTCGTCGGTTCCCCTACTTATTATTCGTCAGTCTCCGTACTTACTATCCTACCATCGCTCATTCTTACTACTCTCGTACAGAATCTGTCGAGAAGAGTTTCATCATGCGATATTAGTATATAGGTAAGTCCGTGTTTCTTTTTCAGCTTATGGAGCAGCTCAAGAAGTTGCTCCCTCAGAGTAACGTCTATGGCCGAAACGGGTTCATCGAGAATTATTAATTTTCGATTTAACAACAAGGCCGAAGCTATGGAAATACGCTGTTTTTGTCCTCCTGACAATCCCGATACGCGCCTCTTGAGGAGTTCTTCCGAAAGGTCCGTATCATCGAGGATCTTCCTGATCCTTTCAAGTCTTTCATTCTTCGAGCGGACTCCCGAGAGCTTAAGCGGCTCCTCGAGAATTCTTTGAACCGTCATGGTCGGGCACAGACTTGCATGAGGATCCTGAAATACCATGGCGGGCGTTTCACAGTTCAGCTTTATCTCTCCCTTAACATGCTGCAACAGTCCCGCAACCGCCTTAACAAGCGTCGACTTTCCGCATCCGCTCTCTCCGGCGAGTCCGAGAGTTTCGCCCTCATAGACATCAAGGTTTACCTTATGAACAACTTCACGAAGTTTTCCCCTTCCGATGATGTTTCCTGCCTGAAGAGGATAAGCTATATCAACATCTTTAAGCGAACAGATCACGTTATTTGCTACGGCATTTGCATCATAGCGTGTAGTCGAAAATGCTGCGTTTAAAAGACTCTTTCCGTATTCGGAAACAGGGGCCGAAAACTCCCTGCCCTCGACCTGAAGTTCCTCAGTTATAAGGCCGTCCCGCATGATAAGCACTCTGTTGCAGACTTTCTCGATAACTTTGAGGTCATGAGATATCAGAATGATCGACGTGCCGTACTTTTTATTTATGTGCGCGAAAGAATCGAGTACTTCGTCGGCTACTTTTGCGTCAAGGGCTGTCGTAGGCTCATCCGCTATAATGACCTCCGCACGGCTGACAAGCGCCATTGCGATCATGACACGCTGACGCATGCCTCCCGAGAGCTCATGAGGATACTTTTTGAGCAGCATCTCGCAATCCTCAAGCCCCGCGTCTTCCATCGCTTTTAAAGCGCGGTTTTTCCTTACGGTTTTATCGTGCTCCTCATCGTGGAGATCGATCATTTCCATTATCTGCTGCTCTACAGTCAGGACAGGATTCAGACATGTCTGCGGCTCCTGGAAGATCATGGCTATACGGCCTCCTCTGATACGGCAGTTTGCCTTCGAAGAGGACATATTGAGAGGCTTACCGCTCAGATATACTCCTCCGCCCGTCATACAGGCCTTATCCGGGATTATTCCCATAATACTGTAGGAAGAAAGGCTCTTTCCCGATCCCGATTCTCCGACGATCCCAAGGATTTCACTCCTGTTAAGAGTGAACGAGATGCCTTTGATGACTTCGTCTATCCCGTCTTTTTCTATGTAACCGACCCTAAGATCACGCACTTCGAGCAGACTCGCGGGATTTGGCACGATCTTGGAGAGTTTTTCAACTATTATGCTGCTGATGCGCTTTCTGACCGACCGGTAATTAATGCTTTGAGCGCCTATACTTTCTGCCAGCATTGTTATGGCCAATATGGAAACGATCATAAAGAGACAAGAGAAAAATGCATACCACGGTGCCGAGATCAGATAAGTCTTCGATTCCGAAAGCATTCGTCCGAGGCTGGGATCGGGAGGTTGAACACCGAGCCCCAAAAAACCGAGTCCGGCTTCGGCAAGTATCGCATTGTTAAAGCCAAGCATCACCGTAGGTATAAACACGGGAAGAGTTCCCGGGAAGATATGAAGGAAGAGTATCCTCGGGATGCTCGCTCCCATGAGTCTCGCATTCTGAACATGGTCGCGTTCGCGCCCGGCAAGAAATTCAGCTCTCATAACGCGGGCGAAACTCGGAATAAAAACAATACCAAGTGCGATACATACATTCAGGGTCCCGAGGTCGAGAACGCTCACAACAACAAGTGCGAGAAGAATACTCGGGAAAGACGCGAGCGCATCATTTATTCTCATAAAAAGCTCATCGATCCTCCCGCCGAAATATCCGGTCACCGCTCCGATGATCGTACCGACAACGGCACCGATCGTCACGGTTATGATCGCAATACCGAACGTAAGCAATGCGCCGTCCGTTATTCTGGCGTATATATCCCTTCCGTAATTGTCCGTACCGAATATATGAGAGGCCGAAGGAGCCGCCAAAATCTCTTCATAATTCATGAAGTTTGGGTCCCACGGTTGCCAGAACAAGCTGAGTACGACAGGAGTAGAAACTAGAGCCAACAGGATTATTGAAATTATTAATTTTATATTTAATTTATTGTACTTTATATCCATGACGTCCATTTTTCTTCCTCCTTTCTCAAATTTTTTTTCAGTCTCCCGCTCCGGGTTCTTATCCGGTCTCAGGTTTTTTCGTCCCCTGTTCCCGTCCCCTTGGCCGGTCTCAGGTTTTTTCGTCCCCTGTTCCCGACCCTTGACCGGTCTCAGGTTTTCAGCCCGCTCCTTTTGTCCGGTCTCAGTGGGTGTTTCAGTCTCCGGCTCCGGTTCGCGGGTCGGCTTTTCTGTATATGATATCTACAATAAAATTCACAGTCACAACGGTAGCCGCGATATACATCACGACTGCCTGCACGACATTCATGTCGCGCTTTTGGATTGACGAAACAAGCAATAAGCCTATTCCGTCGAGGTCGAATACCTTTTCCGTAACGATACTGCCTGCCATTATTTCGGCCACAATAAGGCCTATAAACGTTATGACCGGCAAAAGCGAGTTTTTAAGAACATGATGAGTAAGAACTTCGTCCCTTGTATTTCCCTTTGCACGCGCCGTACGAACGTAGTCTTTTGTCAGTTCGCGTCTGACGGAAGCCTTAAGGAATCTGACGGTCATCGCAGTTTTGGGGATGGCTATACTGAGCGCAGGGAAGAAAAGTGATCCCAGATAACCGAAAAAGCTTTCGGAGGGTGCTGTATATTGTCCCGGGAAGAACAAATGTAATCCCACTCCAAAAACAACGGTTATAAGAATGCCGAGGATAAACGACGGAACGGACATACAGACAAGTGCCGAGATATCCGTAACCTTGTCCACCGCTCCTCCCGGGTGCTTTGATCCCCAAAGCCCGACCGGTATGCTTATAACGATTATCATCAATAAAGAAATAACGGCAAGACCTGCCGTGATAGGCAGGCGCTTGCCGATAAGTTCAGATACTGTTCTGGTCGGATAAACGCTCGACATGCCAAAATCACCTGTCACTGCGTCTCCGAGCCAGGATATAAAACGTTCGGGGATACTCTTGTCGAGACCATAGCTTTTGGAAAGCGCCTCTATCTTTTCAGGTGTAGCTTCCGTCCCAAGACGCGAAATTGCCGCA
>JAILPE010000107.1 GCA_024699645.1 Lachnospiraceae bacterium | reverse complement strand
CTTGAGAGGATCACGGGCGCGGTCAAGAATGTTTATGGTTTTATCTGTGGTTACAGGAAGGCAGCGGGGCATGTAAAGTTCCCTAATGACACTGTGTTTGCGAGGATGCTCGCGGACATTCACAGGTGTACGAAGCCGAGACTCCATATCATGGACGGCATCATGGCGATGGAGGGCAATGGTCCCGGGTCTGGAACTCCGACACCCATGAACGTCCTCATAGTTTCGGATGACCCCGTGGCGGTCGATACCGTATTTTGTTACCTGGTAAACCTTGATCCGGAGATCATCCCGACCAATTCGCAGGGCATGCGCATGGGTATCGGCACTGACAGGGAAGAAGAGATTGAGATCGTGGTCTGCGGTGAGGTTCCCGACAATAACGAAGGTGATCCCACAAATGAGAAAACGCTTGATGACACACGCGATGATGTAAATGTCGGTACGAGCAGATCCCGAACTGTCTCTAAAAATGAATTGTTTGAAAAGTTTGGTAATCCGAACTTTGACGTTCCTAGAGGAAAGCCGCGCGGAACGTTCCTGATGCGATACTCCGGTTTTATGACGAAGCTTGCGCGCAGACCGATGATCGATAAGAATAAGTGTGTTAAGTGCGGCATCTGCGTAAATCACTGCCCTGTACCCGGGAAAGCGGTAGACTTTAAGAACGGTAAGGACAAACCGCCCGTATATGATTATAAAAAGTGCATCAGATGCTACTGTTGTCAGGAAATGTGCCCCAAGCACGCGATCTCGGCGGGACGTGGGTTGTTCGGACGGAAGGACAGGTAGAAATCTTCATGCTTACGGGACGAAAGGAAAGGTAGAGACCTTTGTACTTCGCAGGGATGGAAAATGATAAAAATACGTATGAAAGGTGCCGATGTGATGCCCGGGTAACGGTCATTCGGCGTAAGGAAATATCAGATGTCCAAGTATAAATATGTGTTTTTCGATCTTGACGGGACGCTCACGCAGTCCGAGTTCGGGATCATCGAATCGGCCCGTAAAGCACTCGAAAAGTTCGGGGTAGAAGATGACTATGAGAACCTCAAGAAGTTCATCGGTCCCCCTCTTTATGTATCGTTCCATGACCGTTACGGAATGAACGAGGAACAGTGCATGGATGCGATCAAGTATTACAGAGCGCACTACGAAAAAGAGGGTATCTTTAAAGCGCCTCTTTACGACGGAGTCAAGGAAATGCTCGAGAGCCTCAAAGCCGGCGGCTGTACGCTTATGATGGTAACCTCGAAGCCCAAAGTCCTCGCCGAGGTCGTAGCCGGGAACAACGGGATCAAAGAGTGTTTCGAAGAGATCGTCGGACCTTCAAAGGAAGACAAAAACCCGAGCAAAGCAAGGCTTATACATGAAGCCATGGACTACCTCGGACTTACGGACGAAGACCGAAAGGACATCGTAATGGTCGGAGACCGCTTTTACGATATCGAGGCGGCCGTAGAGGTCGGGGTTGATTCGGTAGGAGTTTTATACGGCTACGGAAGTGAAGAGGAACTGAAAAGAGCGGGTGCAACGCTTATAGCCAAAACGGCTGATGATATAAGGAAACTGATCACAGGGGTTGCTTCATCGGATCGATGATTGACAATAATTGACAAGTGCATCAGCGGATATTGATGTGTTACGCGAACGTATATATGTTAAATTAGATGTCAGTGATTTTACTGTAATCGGTGAAGATCCGATACCGGGTATCGGTCGAATCACTGAATCTTGTGGTATGGACGTTAAAAGGAGGAAACGAACATGGCTTGTTTTACGGTATCTGTGGCAGAGGCAATCGTAGTTAAGGTAATAGAAAAAAAAGTGGCAAAGAAGGAAAAACTTGCTGAGGCAAAGGGAAATACTTCAAATGTCGAGAAGCCTTTGATCCCGTTGTCGACGAGACTCGGATGGCTTTCAAAGCTTCTTTTCGGAGGAAGTGCTCTTCTTGCGTTTGAGCATGTTTGGCACGGAGAGGTTGTTCCGTGGTTCCCCTTCCTCACAGCGATGAACGACGCTGCCGATGCGGCGGAGATGCTGACTGAAATCGGCACGGTAGGAGTCGGGATGGCTGCGCTTGTGACCGGTGTTTGGTTTGTTATGAGCAAGACTGCGTTATATATTGCAGGACGTCCCGCATTAAAAGGATTACAGACGGAAGCAATTATCAAAGACAGAAAATAAATAATAATGGGAGGGTACATTTATGACATTGCTTATAAGCGTTTTTGCCGCTGTTGCTGTCACGGTTAAATGGTATAAACGTGAAAATGATGATATGAGACTCGGAAGCCTCGCACTTATGTATTGGGGAGCTTCCCTCATGTGGTTTGTTGATGCGATCGCAGAGTATATCGAGCTTGAAGCAGCTTACTTTACACCCGAACCTGTCGATATGCTCAACGATTCATTCCTTGGACTTTCGGTTGTTGCACTCGGACTGGTCATATGGGTAGTCAGACTTCTTATCGCAGATCCAAAGGGAGTAGTAAAGAAGTCACTCGGCAGAACAACCCGAGCTAAGGAAGCCGAGCTTGAGAAAGAATGACAGAGGAAGCTTTTTATGATCAACGGCCGCACGGTTGTACTCACGATCATGTGAGGCTTGGCGTAACAAAGTATAAATACACGTTATAAATTCTCGGCGAAACCCCATAGGCTTGCCTGTGGGAGCAGTCAGAGACACGGATAATAAAGAAAAGACCGACATGTTCGGTCTTTTCACGTATACGGACATATCTTTTCTTGTAAGCTGTTTTTCAAATCGATGATATGCTATACTGAATCTGAAGCGGGCTTTATTTCGGTAAGAGAAGATACTCACTTCTTTAAGTGGGTATCGTGAAAGATTTAAACAATAATTTTATCGGGAGAGATAATGACAGGAATAGAAGAAATTCTTGAAAAAGTTGCGAACAAAGAGATGAGCGTTTCGGATGCCGAAAAGGCCTTAAAAAGCGGCTCTTATGCGGACCTCGGATTTGCAAAGCTTGATACGGGAAGAAGCGAGAGAAGCGGGTTTCCGGAGGTTGTGTATTGTGAAGGGAAGCTTGACGAACATCTTGTGAGTATATTTAAACGTCTTTTTGACAGTGAAGGACGTGTTCTCGGAACGCGCGCAAACAAACATCAATATGAGATCGTTCGTGAAGAAGTGAGCGCTGCCGTGTACGACCCTGTAAGTCGTTTGATCACTGCAGGAAAGCCCTTGAAAGCGGGGGGAATGATCGCGATCTGCTGCGGTGGGACTTCCGATGTGCCTGTCGCCGAAGAGGCGGCGCAGACGGCAGAATTCTTCGGGTGCAGAGTTGAGAGGATATATGATGTCGGGGTGAGCGGACTTCACAGGCTTCTCTCTAAGACTGACGTTATACGTGAAGCTAATTGTGTTGTTGCTATTGCCGGGATGGAAGGTGCACTTGCGAGTGTTGTCGGCGGACTCGCGCGGGTGCCGGTGATAGCAGTTCCTACGTCGGTGGGGTACGGAGCTAATTTTGAGGGATTGTCGGCACTTTTGTCCATGATCAATTCATGCGCGAACGGAGTTGCCGTTGTAAATATAGATAACGGTTACGGAGCCGGATATCTTGCGGCGCAGATCAACAGACTTGCCGTCAGATAAAACAATATGTGCAGGGCGAATTCGGATGTCCTGCAGAAAGAAAGGTGAAAGCATGAAGACACTTTATCTTGATTGCGGAAGCGGAATTAGCGGTGACATGATAGTCGGTGCGCTCCTCGATCTCGGAGCCGATGAATGCGTTATGAGAAAGGCGCTTGAAGGTCTCAGCCGGGAAGGTGTTAAGATCGTAACCGAAAGAGTAATGAAAAATGCGGTGGATTGCTGTAATTTTGACGTGGTGCTCGATGAAGAACATGATAATCACGATCATGATATGGAGTATCTTTACGGCCATTTAAACGGACATGACGATCACGACCATGATCACGATTACCACCATGATCATGACGATCACCACCATGATCACGATCACCACCATGATCACGATCACCACCATGATCATGACGACTACGAACATGACCACCACAAAGACCATGATCACGACCACCACGACCATGACCATTATCATGACCACGACCATCATGATCATGACCACAATCATCACCATGAACACAGAAATCTCGCAGATGTTAACAGGATCATGGATGGAATGGAAATGACACCGAATGCCAGGAAGCTTGCGGGGAAGATTTTTGACATTCTTGCCGAGGCAGAGGGAAAAGCTCACGGAAAAGACAAGAATGAGGTACATTTCCATGAAGTCGGGGCACTCGATTCGATAGCCGATATTGTAGCGGCAGCGGTCTGCTTTGACAACCTCGGAATTGAGAAGGTCGTGATACCTAAAATATGCGAGGGAACGGGAACGGTGAGGTGTGCTCACGGGATACTTCCCATACCGGTACCGGCCGTTATGAATATTGCTTCCGCTTGCAGACTTCCGATCTCTGTGACCGAGAGACCTGTGGAGCTTATTACTCCCACGGGTGCGGCGTTTGCTGCGGCTGTTATGACCGATACGAAGCTGCCCGAGACCTTTATCTCTTTGAAGGTCGGACTCGGTGCTGGAAAGCGGGCATATAAATATCCGAGTATTTTAAGAGCGGTAATTATTGAAAGCGGATCGTTGGCTGGGAATTCGGGGATAGGCGGGAAAGGATTGTTGGCAGAGAATTCGGGAATAAGCGAGAAAGGATCGTGCCGGGACACGGATTTGAACGAAAGTGACACTATCTGGAAGCTTGAGACGAACATTGACGATTCTACGGGAGAGCAGCTTGGGTTTGTTCTCGAACGTCTTATGGAAAACGGAGCAAGGGATGTTTTCTTCACACCGGTGTATATGAAAAAGAATCGGCCGGCATACCTTCTGACGGTGATCTGTGATGAAGAGATCATCAGCCGTATGGAGGACATAGTATTCGAAAATACGACAACGATCGGGATCAGGCGGCAAAAGATGCTGCGTACTGTGCTTCCGAGAAAAAAAGTGACGGTTTCAACAGAGCATGGTGAGGTCGATCTAAAGGTTTGCACTCACAGCGGGAAAGAAAAGGTTTATCCCGAATATGAAAGCGTTGCCGCCATTGCGTGCAGGGAGGGTGTTCCGCTTGAAGAGGTTTGCGAAAAAGCGGTACGTGCTTATACGGGTAAGTGAGCCCGGAGAGGTCAAAACTATAGCGGCAAACCGGTCAGACCCTGAGTGATAAAAGAAAAGCATTCGGATCCGGAGTAATGAAAGAAAAGAAAGAGCGGTCATATCCGGAGTATTGAAAGGAAAGCAAAATGAAGAGCTTTGAAGATCTTGTGGAGGTTGTGGCACGCCTGAGAGGCGAGGGAGGATGTCCGTGGGACAGAGAGCAGACACATGCAACTCTAAAAGCACCCTGTATTGAAGAAGCAGCCGAGGTTGTCTGCGGGATCAACATCCTTGATAAAACAGGTAATGCCTCAAATCTCATGGAAGAACTCGGAGACCTCCTGTTTCAGGTAGTGATGCATGCGAGGATCGCGGAGGAGGAGGGCCTTTTTACGATCGATGATGTGAATAGGGCGATCACCGAAAAAATGATTCGAAGACACCCTCACGTATTTGGAGAGACAGCGGTTGCCGGAACCGAAGAAGTTCTGCAAAACTGGGAAGAGATCAAGAAGATCGAAAAAAAAGGTAAGCTTGACGACGATCTTTATATAGACGAAGCTTTTGACGAATCGGTCGGACTCATAGAGAGAGCTCGCCAAAGAAAAGCCGAAAAACGAAGAAAAGCGGCCTCTGACGAAAAGAGAGTTACAGAGTAGCTCACATGTTACGGCACGACGGAGGTGAATGAGAATGTATGAGGTTGTGATAGGGATTCAGCTGTTCAGTATTGTCGTTTTGTTTGCCGAATGCTGGATAGTTCTTGCCAATTGGAAAGGAATGCTCCATTCGTACCTTTTCTTTGCGTGTGTTACAACGATAGTCGCAAATATAGGATATCTCCTTCAATTACTGTCAAAGAGCGAGGAAAGCTATTTTACCGCGTTGATCATGTCTTATTTCGGAAAGATATGGATCAGTTTCGCTCTGCTTCTTTTTATTGCACAACTCGTAAGGTTTAAGATACCGAGATGGGGAAAGGCGATCCTTTCACTTATAAACGTTGCAGCCTATGTCATGGTTTTTACGACCAGGGAGACAGGTCTGTATTATACGAAGATCAACTTCCGTCTTGTCGGAAAATTTCCCGTTCTCGAACATGTCAACGGAACCGGACATGCATGGTGGAATCTCGTACTTTTCCTCTACATCGTTTTCGGTCTGACGCTTTTGTTCTCATCGGCATTCAAGGAAAGAAAGAGACCGACGAAAAAACGCCTGATAATGGTGGCACTGGCAATCGCGACACAGGCATTGTTCCTTGTACTTCAGATCCTTAAGATCCCTCACGTGTCAGATTATTATGATGTGACGATGATCGGATTTCCGATCTCGACAATTTTTATGTTCGTCGCCATATTCAGATACAAGCTCCTCGACCACGACGCACTCGTTAAGGAATATATCATAGACGAGCTTTCGGAGGGGATCATAACCGTTAATTCCGAAAACAGGATAAGCTACTATAACAAGCCCGCACTTGCGCTCATGCCCCGGATAAAGACGAATCCCGAGGAAGTCATCAAAATGCTTGAGGAATCGGTTGAAAACCACGAGCCGATCAGGATAAACGACAGCGTCTATGTTCCCGTCGTCAGTGAGCTTCACGATGAAGGGCGCGTTATCGGAACGGTATATGTAATGGATGATGATACCGAGCATTTCAAGTATATGGACGATCTGAGGGAACAGACGCTCATAGCCGAAAACGCCAATAAAGCAAAATCTGCTTTTCTTGCTAACATGTCCCATGAGATAAGGACCCCCATAAATGCCGTCCTCGGAATGGACGAGATGATCATCAGGGAAAGCGATCAGAAAGAAATACGCTCATATGCGGTCGATATTAGGAATGCGGGTCGTTCGTTGCTTTCACTCATAAATGATATCCTCGATTTCTCCAAGATAGAAGAAGGTAAGATGGAGATAATCCCCGTTCAATATGATCTGTCTTCAATGATCAATGATATCTGCAATATGGTGAAAGACAGGGCTGCAAAAAAAGGGCTTGTATTTGATGTGACCGCCGATAAGGATGTACCTCACATACTTTACGGAGACGAGATAAGGATAAGACAGGTCCTGCTTAATCTGCTGACCAATTCGGTAAAGTATACGCATAAAGGAAAGATCGGTTTTGAGATCGGATATGAAAAAACTTCGGATAAAGAGATATCCCTCAGGTTCCGTGTCAGCGACACGGGTATCGGAATGAAAGAAGAGGATATGGACAAACTCTTTACTCCCTTTACGAGGATTGAGGAAAAGAAGAACCGCTCAGTGGAAGGCACCGGCCTCGGAATGAGCATTGTAAATCAGCTTCTTGACCTTATGGAAAGCAAACTCGATGTAAAGAGCGTTTATGGTGAAGGTTCGGAATTTTCTTTTGCGGTAAAGCAGGACGTCGTAAAATGGGATCCGATGGGAGAATTGTCGGAGAGATTTGCGTCTAACATTGAATCGGTTAATGAATATCATGAGTTGTTCCACGCACCGGATGCGAGGATAATGGTTGTGGATGACACCGAAGTGAACCTCGCCGTTGTAAAGAACCTTTTGAAACGGACGATGGTCGGGATCGATACAGCTTCATCGGGAAAGGAAGCTCTTGCTTTGGCGCGTGATGGTCATTATGATATTATTTTCATTGATCATATGATGCCGGATATGGACGGGATCGACACACTCCATGAAATGCGTAAGGAATGTGATCTGAACGGAACGGTATGTATAGCGCTTACGGCAAATGCAGTGTCCGGAGCGAGGGAACGATATATCAAGGAGGGCTTTGAAGATTATATTTCCAAGCCGATTGATGGCAGGCGATTGGAAGAGATGTTGAAGAATTACCTTCCGGCGGGAAAAATAAATGAGGTTGAGGAGTCGGAAAAAACGGATCAAAGTGAAACCGGTGAAACGATCCCAGGGTGGCTCAAAGAAATAAACGGTTTGGACACGGAAAGCGGTATAAAGGATTGCGGATCCGAAGAGGGATATGTTTCGGTTATCGATGTTTTCCGTAAGACGGCATCTTCAAAGGCAGATGAGATCGAAAAGTATTATAGGGAGGAAGACTGGGAGAACTACACCGTGAAGGTTCATGCTCTTAAGAGCTCGGCTCGTATCATCGGCGCTCATGAGCTATCTTTGGCAGCAAAAAACCTTGAAGCGGCAGGAAAAAAACGCGATATAGGCGTTATAAAAAGCGATACGGAAGCGCTTCTGAACAATTACAGAGAGCTCGCTGAAAAGCTCTCGGGACCGGCTGATGAGAAGGAGGATCTTCCCGCTCTTTCACCGGAGCTCAGAAAAGATGCGTTTCAAACTATTGCGGAAGTTGCGGGCAGCATGGATTACGGCCTCATGGAACAGCTTTTAAAGGACATCAGGGGATACAGACTTTCTGATGATGATGCGGCTGCGATCGACCGGATCGAAGAAAAGCTCATGCAGCTCGATTGGAATGGAATCTGTGAAACAGCACAGAGGTAGGAGGAAGATGATGTCAGATTTATCGATCAACGGTGCGGGAACGATTCTTGTCATAAGCGACACGGACAGTTTCCTCGCCAAAAGCCTTGTTACAAAGCTAAAGGGGAAAGGGATAGATTCGGCTTTTGTTCATGACGAGATCAAGGAGATAGAGCCATATAAAGCTCATACAACGCTTATGGTCCTCTTTATGAACGACGGGATGGAAATCAAAACGAGGACACTCGTTTACCTGAAGGATATCGCAAACGATAACGATTCGAGATTTATTCTTGTCGGAGACGAATCGGGATATGAGAGTGTTAAGAAGACGATCGCGGAGACTTTTATACTCGACCTGTTCAAAAGACCGCTTGTCATGGACGATCTGATCGAAAGAATAGTGAGGTACCGTGAGGAAAACACGGGAGAAAACCGTAAAAGATCGATCCTTATCGTCGATGATGATATCACATATATGAGAACAGTTTATGAATGGCTTAAGGATGAGTACCACGTAGGGATGGCATCGGGCGGAGTACAGGCTATAAGCTACCTTACCAAGAATAAGGTCGATCTTGTGTTGCTTGATTATGAAATGCCGATAGCAAACGGACCACAGGTATTGCAGATGCTCAAGAGTGATTCGCAGACCGACTCGGTTCCTGTTATGTTCCTGACGGGACACGGAGAGCGTGAAAGTGTAATGTCGGTCATTGATCTTAAGCCTGCTGATTATCTTCTTAAGTCGATCGGTAAAGAAATGCTCTTAAAAAAGCTTGGTGAATTCTTTGGTCAAAAAACTTAAGGTGAACTTCGGAGTAAAAAGCTCCGAACAAAAAGAAAGGAGTTATTTATGACGAAGCTTACGGTACATGAGAACGAAAAGAAAGGGAAGATAAGTCCCGAAATCTACGGCCATTTTTCGGAGCATCTCGGAAGATGCATATACGAAGGTATATTTGTCGGAGATAATTCGCCGGTTCCGAATAAGAACGGAATGAGAACAGATGTTGTGGAAGCTCTCAGGGATATGGGAATCCCGGTCCTTCGTTGGCCCGGCGGCTGCTTTGCGGACGAATATCACTGGAAGGATGGTATCGGCCCGAAGGACAAGAGAAAGCGCATGGTCAATACAAACTGGGGCGGAGTTGTGGAAGATAACAGCTTCGGTACGCATGAGTATTTTGAGCTTTGCGATCAGCTCGGCTGTAAGACGTATATCAATGGCAATGTGGGCTCGGGAACGGTACAGGAGATGTCCGAGTGGATCGAATACATGACTTTTGAAGGAGAGTCGCCTCTCGCGAACGAGCGCCGCGCGAACGGACGTGATAAGGCATGGAGAGTTGACTGGTTCGGAGTCGGCAACGAGAACTGGGGCTGCGGCGGAAACATGGTTCCCGAGTATTATGCCGATGTCTACAGACGTTACCAGTCGTTTGTCAAGATGTATGACAGGGATAATCCCATAAAGCGTGTGGCATGCGGCCCCTCCGATTTTGATTATGAGTGGACCGAGAAGCTTTTGAACAGGCTGTTTACGCATTGCTTCGATCATCTTCACGGTAATCTTGATGCGCTTTCACTCCATTACTATACCCTGCCTCACAACTGGGATCACAAGGGTAGCGCGACCGATTTCAACGACGAGGAGTGGTACATCACGCTCTTTAAGACGCTCAAGATGGACGAGATCATCACGAAGCACTCGAATATCATGGACAAGTACGATCCGAAGAAGATCATAGCGCTTATAGTCGATGAGTGGGGTTGTTGGTATGATGTCGAAGAGGGTACAAACCCCGGATTCCTCTACCAGCAGAACACGATCAGGGATGCCCTTGTTGCGGGAATAAACCTCAATATTTTTAATAAGCACTGCGACAGAGTCCGCATGGCTAATATTGCTCAGACCGTCAATGTCCTTCAGTCCGTGATCCTGACGGAGGGACCGAAGATGGTACTCACACCTACTTATCATGTATTCAGGATGTTCAAGCATCATCAGGGAGCGGAGCTTCTCACAAGCTTCCTCACGGGCGTAGGTGAGACGGGACTCGGTGAGAACATGGTGCCCGATATCACGGAATCTGTTTCGATGAGTGAGGATGGGACTGTAAACATTACACTTAACAACCTTTCGCTTGGCGCAGAGAAGGAAGTCCTGATAGGGTTCGATGCGCTTAAGGCTTCCTCTGTAGAGGCTCAGGTTGTTACCGGTGCGATGAACGCGCATAACACGTTTGATAAACCCGAGGTTGTTACGACCGAGAAGCTTGAGAGCGTAAAGATCACAGAAGAGGGTATTGTTGCTAAGCTTCCCGCGAGGAGCGTGACGCTGCTCAGAGTGAAATGATGAATGACATAAAGACACAAAAACCGTGCAGGCTCTGTCTCCTCAGGGATATTAACCCCGCGGAGTACGAGGCAAAAGTGAAGCGGCTCATAAATCTTCTGAGTCCGGCTGAGAAGACTCCTGCTGACGCTTATGAAGCACGCCTTCAGGTCTGCACAACCTGCTCATATCTGAAGGACGCTTTTTGCGGAGCCTGTGGGTGCATGGTGGAGCTGCTGGCCGCCAAGAAGACGGAGAAGTGTCCGTACGGGAAGTGGTAACGGTTGAGTAGCATTCTTTGTTCGAATTGAAGAGACCTACATGCCCGAAGCATTTATGTTCTGCAAGATTTTGTCGAGCGATCTTGAATTGTGTAAGGATATTTTGGAGTTGATCCTCGATATTAAGATTGAGAAAGTAGAGCTTTCACAGACACAGAAGGAAATTGACATCAAATATGACAGTGAAGTGGTAAGGCTTGATGTATATGTCGAGGACGGAAAGAATACTGTCTATGACATCGAGATGCAGAAGGTTGATACTATCCTGACATTTGAAAACACATGCAATCAGTACGCAGACATTAAGCTTAATGACGAGACTTATAAGGTGTTTGTGAATGCTGAGAGTTACCCGAGAAGGTCAGAAATCTGTTTGATTATCTGACAAAGAAAGAAGTACATGACGAACTGACTAAACGTATTGATGAAAGGGTAACAGAAGCTATCGCACATCAGAAATGGAGGGTTGAGTATATGACATACGCAGTAACTTTTCTTGATGCAATTGAAGAAGGACGTCATAAAGGGCTTGAAGAAGGTTGAGTAGAAGGTCAAGCGAAGGGACCGGAAGAAGGTTGAGGAGAAGGTGTTGTAAAAATCTTGGATTCGCTTGTAAAAGATGGGATCCTTACTGTGTCTGACGCTGCTTAAAGAGCCGGGATGACGGAAGACGTATTTGTTCAAGCTGCAAAAGTATGCTTTGACCGAAGCTTAGGAATATAATCGGGGATCCTCGGTTATTCAATTGCATAATTGCGTCCAATACGAAATCGATGTCCTCTGTGGACGTAATTTTCTGAGTTATTTTACCGAAAAACAAGAAAATGCGTCCAATACGAAATCCATTCCATTTTATGGCAAAATCACTAAAAAAATGTGGTCCACAGCAAGCAAGGATTTTCTATTGGACGTATTTTTGCTAAATGCTTGTTTATGATATCAAGCTTGCTCAAAGAATCAATCCTTTTCAAAGGTGAAGCGTGCTTACATTTTTCTTGTGGTTTAATAAGACATTATCAAAAATGATTTATAGATTTTTAAACAGAAAGCAAACTTTTTGTTGACACGCATCCTTTAGTGTGATAAATTACAAACAATTTAATAAACAAACCGTTGACGCGGAGATAACGGCGATGATGCCTTTACAGAGAGCCTGCGATGCTGAGAGTCAGGTAAGAAACAAGTTGTCAAATGGACCGCCGAGGGCGCAGTCAAAGGGAGTGGTTCCCGAGTATTCTGCGACGTTTGGACAGACGTTACTTGTCGGGGATATGTCAGTATCCTGCTGAGCGCACGAGTGATCGTGAAACAAGGTGGTACCGCGGATAGTTTATATTTGTATATTCGTCCTTGACAGACTAAGTCTGTCAAGGACTTTTTTGCGCGCCAAGCGAATCCATTCGGAGAAAGCTTGCTTTCTCTGCGCGATGCCATAAATACGACGTGAAAGCTTGCTTTCAAAGGAGTATTGAAGGCATCGCGCAGAGAGAGGCGAAGCCTCTCGTACCGAATGGTGAGCGCACGTACATCGAGCAAACAAAGTTTGCGAGATGAAGCAACACGACGTGAAAGCTTGCTTTCAAAGGAGTATTGAAGGCATCGCGCAGAGAGAGGCGAAGCCTCTCATACCGAATGGTGAGCGCACGAACATCGAGCAAACAAAGTTTGCGAGATGACATATCTTTAGGAGGTAGTTATGAATTTTTATCCTGAACTCAGCGAGGTTGAGAAATACGCTTCAAGCGGCAAATACGATATCATGCCCATAAGCGTTCAGATCATGTCTGACTTTATTACACCTATCGAAGCGATAAGGGTGCTCAAGAATGTTTCAAATCATGTTTTCATGCTTGAGTCTGCTCAGGCTGATGAGATGTGGGGAAGATACACGTTCCTCGGATTTGATCCCAAGATGGAGATTACCTGCATCGGCGGAGAAATGAACGGAGTACTAGATGCCGGAAGAATGAAGTACGTGACAGGAAATCCCGCCGGATACCTGAGAGAAGTCCTCGCCAAGTACAAAAGTCCGAAGCTTGAAGGCCTTCCTCCTTTTACAGGCGGCCTTGTCGGATATTTTTCTTATGATTATCTCGGATACAGCGAGCCTGAAGCCAGAACGCAGGCCAAGGATACGGAGGGATTCCGAGACGTTGACCTGATGCTTTTCGAGAAGGTCATCGCTTTTGACAATATCAAGCAAAAGATAATCCTTATTGCGAACATTCATCTCGATGAGCCGGATGTGAACTACAACAAAGCAGTATGGGAACTCGGACAGCTCGCACAGCTCCTCAAGAACGGAGAAAAAAAGCAGGAGCCCGCAGGAAAGCTTCTCGGCGAAGTGTCTGCGATGTTCACCAAAGAAGAGTACTGTGAAATGGTTGAAAAAGCCAAGAATTATATTCGTGAAGGTGATATTTTCCAGGTGGTTCTTTCAAATCGACTCAGTGCACCGTTTGAAGGAAGCTTACTTAACACATACAGAGTCCTGCGTACAATAAACCCTTCTCCTTACATGTTTTACTTTTCGGGAACGGATGTGGAGATCGCCGGTGCATCGCCGGAAACCCTCGTAAAGCTTGAGGACGGAGTACTCCACACCTTCCCCCTCGCAGGAACAAGACCGAGAGGAAAGACTCCCGAGGAGGACATCGAGCTTGAAAAGGAGCTGCTTGCGGATGAAAAGGAACTTGCAGAACACAATATGCTCGTGGATCTCGGAAGAAATGACCTCGGCAGAGTGAGCAGGTTCGGAACGGTTCAGGTTGAAAAGCTCCGTGGGATCGAAAGGTTCTCGCACGTAATGCATATAGGCTCAACTGTGAGAGGCGAGATCAGGGAAGATAAGGATGCGCTTGATGCGATCGAGGCTGTACTTCCCGCAGGAACACTTTCGGGAGCTCCCAAGATCCGTGCATGTCAGATAATCGGCGAGCTTGAGAACAACAAGAGAGGAATCTACGGCGGCGCGATCGGATATATCGATTTCACGGGAAACATGGATACATGCATCGCTATCAGGATCGCATACAAAAAGAACGGCAAAGTCTTTGTGCGAAGCGGGGCGGGTATAGTTGCCGATTCGAACCCCGAAAAAGAATATGAAGAATGTCTCAATAAGGCAAAAGCTTCGCTTAAGGCTCTTGAACTCGGCGAGACGATAGAGTAGATCTTTTGAAATCGTCACGGAAAAACAATCAAAAGGAACAAGCAAAACAATCAAGAGAAACAAGCAAGCAAAACAATCAAGAGAAACAAGTAAGTAAAACAAGCAAGCAAAACAATCAAGAGAAACAAGTAAGTGAAACAAGCAAGTAAACCAGCAAGCACAATAAATAATAAAAAGCTTCGAAAAAGCAGATTTTGAGGAGAATAATATGATACTTCTTATTGACAATTACGACAGCTTTTCATATAACCTTTTTCAGATGGTAGGAGAGATAGACCCCGACATAAAAGTGATCAGAAATGATGAGATGACGGTTGAAGAGATAGAAAAGCTCGCACCATCGCATATAATCCTTTCTCCGGGGCCGGGAAGACCCGAAGATGCAGGAATTACGATCGAAGTGGCAAAGACGATCGCAAAGAAGATACCGACTCTCGGTGTGTGTCTCGGTCATCAGGCTATATGTGCGGCATACGGAGCAACGGTCACATATGCGAAAAGGCTTATGCACGGAAAGCAGTCACTTGTAAAATTTGTGGAAGATTGTCCGCTTTTTAAGGGATGTCCCGCCGAGGCTCGCGTGGCAAGATACCATTCGCTGGCAGCCGATCCGACAACGATCCCGCAGGAACTTGAAGTAACGGCGGTCACAGATGAAGGCGAGATAATGGCTGTGAAACACAGGGAGTATCCGATATACGGAGTTCAGTTCCATCCGGAATCGATACTTACACCTGACGGAAAGAAAATGCTTGAGAATTTCATCGCTTTAAGATGATGATCTGTAAGGCATCCCGGAACGAAAACTGAATTGTCGGGAACACAGCGAAATTAAGCAACAAAAAATATGTAATTAATCAAAAAACATGGGATTAAACGAAAGGAGCAGTATTATGATCAAAGAGGCAATAGTTAAAATAGTGAACAAGGAGGACCTCACATATCAGGAGGCCTATGATGTAATGAACGAGATCATGAGCGGTGAGACTTCGGCAACTCAGAATGCCGCATTTCTTTCAGCTCTTTCGACAAAAAGCGCAAAGGCTGAAACTACTGATGAGATAGCAGGATGTGCTGCGGCAATGAGAGCTCATGCCACAAAGGTTGAAACGGGCATGGAGGTTTTTGAAATCGTCGGAACGGGCGGAGACAATGCCCAGAGCTTTAATATTTCGACAACATCAGCGATCGTTGCGGCAGCGGGTGGAGTTAAGGTTGCCAAGCACGGAAATCGCGCGGCTTCAAGTAAGTGCGGAACTGCGGATTGCCTTGAGGCACTCGGGGTGAACATCGACCAGAGCCCCGAGAAGTGCGTAGAGCTCCTCAACGAAGTCGGCATGTGTTTCTTCTTCGCTCAGAAATATCATACCTCTATGAAGTATGTCGGTGCGATCAGAAAAGAACTCGGCTTCAGAACAGTATTCAACATTCTCGGACCTCTTACGAATCCCGGAAGCCCTTCAATGCAGCTTCTCGGCGTTTATGACGATTATCTTGTAAATCCCCTTGCGCAGGTTCTTGTGAGCCTCGGTGTAAAGAGGGGTATGGTTGTATATGGAACAGACAAACTCGATGAGATATCTCTTTCTGCACCCACAAACATCTGTGAGATCAAAGACGGATGGCTCAAGCCTTACACGATCAAACCCGAGGATTTCGGATTTAATCGTTGTCATAAGGAAGATCTTATGGGAGGAACACCTTCGGAGAATGCTGCGATCACACTCACAGTCCTTAAGGGGGTTGACGGACACAGAAGACATGCGGTACTCCTCAATGCCGGCGCATCACTCTATATCGCAGGCAAGGCAGAGACATTTAAAGATGGTGTTAAGCTTGCCGCTGAACTTATCGATTCCGGAAAGGCAATGGAAACACTCAATAAGCTTATCGAGGTAAGCAACAGATGACGATACTCGACACGATCGCAGAATACGCCCGTGAGCGTGTGAAAGCGGCAAAGGAAAAAGTACCGATCGAAGAGATAAAAGAGCAGGCATTCGAAGTCGCAAAAGCAGATGAAGCTTTGTTTGCCGCCTCGCGTGCGTCTGGGAAGAGTGCTCAAAGAGAACAATTTGCGTTTGAAAAGGCTCTTGCGCACAAGGGCATGTCATTTATATGTGAATGCAAAAAGGCGTCTCCCTCAAAGGGACTCATCGCCGAAGATTATCCTTATGAATCGATAGCCCGCGCCTATGAGGCGGCCGGTGCCGACTGCATCTCCGTCCTTACCGAACCGAAGTGGTTCAAGGGAAGCCTCGAACACCTTCGTAAGATTACGGACAGTGTGAATATTCCCTGTATCAGGAAAGATTTTACCGTTGATGAGTATATGATCTACGAGGCGAAGGTTTGCGGCGCATCAGCGGTCCTTCTTATCTGCTCAATACTTCCGAAGGAAGTGGTTAAGAGTTATATTGCTATCTGCGACACGCTCGGTCTTTCGGCACTCGTTGAGACACATGATGAAAACGAAGTCGCCGATGCGATATGGGCGGGCGCGAGGATCATAGGCGTTAACAACCGTAATCTCAGGGATTTCACGGTTGATACGGGTAACAGCAGGCGGCTTAGGGAACTTGTGCCGGAGGGAACGATCTTTGTTTCGGAGAGTGGCGTAAAGACGGCTGAAGATGTAAAGGGACTCAGGGATATGGGCGCCGATGCGGTACTTGTCGGTGAAACGCTTATGCGGGCCGAAGACAAAAGCGCAAAGCTTGCCGAACTTAAAAGTATGCTCTGAAAGAGGCGACGGGGGATAATCTAAAGTCTGATTTCGGAGAAGTAAAGCGGAGACCTAAAGTCTGATTCCGGAGAAGTAACGCGGAGACCTAAAGTCTGATTCCGGAGAAGTGGATAATATATGGTAAAAGTGAAATTCTGCGGGCTCAGACGCCCGGAAGATATAACGGCGGTCAATGAGCTGTGTGTTGACTATGCCGGATTCGTGTTTGCGAAGAAAAGCAAACGTTATGTCGATCCCGGGAAGGCGGCAACGCTCAGAAAAATGCTGAAACACGAGATAAGCGTTGTCGGTGTTTTTGTTGATGAGGAACCCGGGGTCGTAGCAGGCCTCATCGCGGACGGTACGATCGATATAGCGCAGCTCCACGGGAGCGAGGACGACGCCTATGTGGCCCGACTTCGAAAACTCATCGAAGAGAACGGAGCCGGCTGCGGCGCGGCGTACCGGAATCCGGGCAAGGAAAGAGCCGCTCGGGAAGACGGGGAAAACTGCAATAACGCAGCGGCCCGGAAAGAAAGCGAATCCTGCGAGAACAGAACTGAACGAGAAGATGGGGAAACCGGCGAGGACAGCAGCGACCAAACACACGGGAAAATACGTATAATCAAGGCCTTTAAGGTAGCATCGGAGGAAGATGTGCGATCGGCGAACTTATCGACCGCCGATATGATACTTCTCGATTCCGGAGCGGGCAGCGGAAAAGAATTTGACTGGTCCGTGCTCGGGGAAGTACGGCGCCCTTATTTTCTTGCGGGCGGTCTTGACGCGGACAGCGCGGAGCGTGCGATCGAAAGACTGAGACCATATGCGCTTGATGTGAGCTCGGGGATCGAGACGGACGGCTTTAAGGACAGGGCGAAGATGGAGCGCTTTATGGCGGCGGTACATACGGCTCGGTGAGATAAACGGGAAAGCACCGGAAACAAAGCCGGGATGCATGAAATAAACTATACAATTATAATAAATCAGAAAGTGAGAAAATCATGACAAATCCAAACGGAAGATTTGGGATACACGGAGGTCAGTATATCCCCGAAACGCTTATGAATGCGGTTATAGAGCTTGAGGAAGCCTATAATAAGTATAAGAACGATCCCGATTTCAATAAAGAGCTTGAAACGCTTTTTAACGAATATGCGGGCAGACCCTCAAGACTTTATTATGCGGAGAAAATGACGCGTGACCTCGGGGGAGCCAGGATCTATTTAAAGAGAGAGGACCTCAATCACACGGGCGCACACAAGATCAACAACGTGCTCGGTCAGGCTCTTCTTGCGAAGAAGATGGGTAAAACACGTCTTATAGCCGAAACGGGTGCAGGCCAGCACGGAGTAGCGACTGCAACGGCAGCGGCACTTATGGGAATGGAATGTGTAGTCTTCATGGGCGAAGAGGATACAAAGCGTCAGGCTCTTAATGTGTACCGAATGAAGCTTCTCGGGGCGAGTGTTGTGCCTGTTAAGACCGGTACGGCAACACTTAAGGATGCTGTTTCCGAGGCCATGAGAGAGTGGACTTCGAGGATAGACGATACTCATTACTGCCTCGGATCTGTTATGGGTCCCCATCCCTTCCCTACTATCGTTCGTGATTTTCAGGCAGTTATCAGTAAGGAAATCAAATCACAGCTTCTCGAAAAAGAGGGAAGACTTCCCGATGCGGTCATAGCCTGCGTCGGCGGTGGATCGAACGCGATCGGAAGTTTTTATCATTTTATCGAAGACCCGAAGGTAAGACTGATCGGCTGCGAAGCGGCGGGACGCGGAGTTGACACGTTTGAGACTGCTGCAACCATAGCGACGGGAAGGCTCGGGATCTTCCACGGCATGAAGTCTTACTTTTGCCAGGACAGTGACGGTCAGATAGCGCCCGTTTACTCTATCTCTGCCGGACTTGATTATCCGGGAGTCGGACCCGAACATGCGTATCTTCATGATACGGGCAGAGCTGAATATGTACCCGTCACGGATGATGAGGCCGTTGAGGCGTTCGAATACCTTGCAAAGACAGAGGGGATAATCGCTGCAATCGAGTCTTCTCACGCAGTGGCATATGCAAGAAAACTGGCTCCTACATTGGAAAAGGATAAGATAATCGTTATCACGATCTCGGGCCGCGGAGATAAGGATTGTGCCGCGATCGCAAGATATCGCGGAGAGGATATTTCCGAGTGAGATATTAAGTGGCAGCACATGCAGAAATCCGGTATGCGAAGGAAAATCGGCATGCGAAGAAAACCGGTATGCGAAGGAAAACGGCATGCGAAGAAAACCGATACGCGAAGAAAATCGGTACGCGAAGAAAAACGGCATGCGAAGAAAAATCGGTACGAGAAAAGGAGTTTAGAGATGAACAGAATTGCATCAGCATTTGAAAATAAAAAAGCGTTCATTGCATTTATAACATGCGGTGACCCTGACCTTGAGACAACAGCAAAGGTAGTCAGGGAGGCGGCAAAAAACGGAGCCGATCTCATTGAGCTCGGTATCCCCTTCTCGGATCCTACGGCGGAGGGCCCTGTGATCCAGGGAGCAAACCTTAGGGCGCTTTCCGGCGGAGTCAAGACAGATATGATCTTTGATCTTGTGAAAGACCTCAGGAAAGAAGTCACTATTCCGATGGTGTTCATGACATATGCAAACGTTGTGTTCTCATACGGAGCCGAGAAGTTTATCGGTAAATGCAGCGAAGCAGGCATCGACGGACTTATCCTTCCCGACCTTCCGTTTGAAGAGAAGGACGAGTTTGCGCCTATATGCAAAAAATATGACGTGAGCCTTATCTCACTTATCGCGCCCACCTCGGCAGGGCGCATCGCAATGATCGCAAAAGAGGCAGAAGGGTTTATTTATATCGTATCAAGTCTCGGCGTTACCGGTATGAGGAGTGAGATAAAAACAGATCTTGATTCGATCGTTAAGGTTGTTCGTGAAAATACCAAAGTACCCTGTGCGATCGGATTTGGCATATCAAAACCCGAGCAGGCTGCAAAGGCGGCCGGAGTATCGGACGGCGCTATCGTAGGTTCGGCGATCATCAAGATAATCGAGCAGTACGGCAGGGATGCGGCTCCTCATGTCGGGGAATACGTAAAGTCCATGAAGGATGCGATCCGTGCAGTGTAAGTTTTCAAAAATGTGAAGAACGGAACAGGCTCTAAAGAAAGTGTACAGTGGTGTGTTAAAAAGGTAAAAGCTCTCCGAGGGCTTAGCGAGGAGTGGTGATTATGCATTTTGAGGATCGAAACGGAACACTTATATGTTGCCGCGGCGGTGAAAAACTTGAGATCAGAGGCTGGGGAAGGAATTCTCTCAGAGTCAGGGCCACCATGCAGAAAGATTTCACGGGTGACGACCGGGCACTGACCGAAAAGCCGGTATCAGCGGAAGCTGTTGTCGTTATCTCCGAAGAAGAGTTCAAAAACGGTGACGGTTCCGTATCCAAGCAGCCTTTTGCCACGATCACTAACGGCAGGATCAAAGCTACTGTTAATTTCGCGGGAGTGATATCCTTTTACCGGGATGACAGACTTATACTCCGCGAGTATTTCCGTTCGTACGGAGGAACCCTTTCGCGGGAAAGCAGGTGCTTAAAGATCGTTAACCGTGAGTGGAAGGGGATCATCGGCGGAAGTGAATATGCGCTGAATGCGAAGTTTGAAGCAAACAAAGGTGAGAAGATCTTCGGAATGGGGCAGTATCAGCAGGACTCTATGGAACTTAAGGGTTGTGTGCTCGAACTCGCCCAGCGTAATTCGCAGATATCCGTTCCTTTTGCTCTTTCATCGCTCGGATACGGATTCCTTTGGAATAACCCGGCGGTGGGACGCGTTACTTTCGGAAAGAACTATACCGAGTGGGTCGCAAGGGCAACGAAGGAGATGGACTACTGGATCACTGCCGGCGACACACCGAAAGAGATCCTTGAAAACTACACGGCCGTAACAGGCAGGGCCGGAGAATTCCCGGAAGACCTCATGGGACTCTGGCAGTGCAAGCTCAGGTATCGCACGCAGGAAGAGGTACTTGAGGTTGCGAGAAAGTATAAGGCCGAAGGTATAAAGATCGACATGATCGTTATCGATTTCTTCCACTGGACCGTTCAGGGTGATTGGAAGTTTGATGAAAAATACTGGCCGAACCCGAAAGCGATGGTAGACGAGCTTCATTCAATGGGGATCAAGGTCATCGTTTCCGTGTGGCCTTCGGTCGATAGGAGAAGCGAGAATTTTTATCCCATGGCGGAACGGGGGCTTCTTATAAAAACAGAGCGCGGGGCTGCCCAGACCTACGATTATCAGGGTGACTGCGTGGAGATCGATCCGTTTAATCCCGAGACGAGAAAGTATGTCTGGGAAGTATGCAAAAAGAATTATTATGACCTTGGAATAGATGCGTTCTGGCTCGATAATTCGGAGCCGGATTACGGTGTTTATGATTTTGAGAATTACCGTTATTGCGACGGACCGGCACTCGCTGTCAGCAACATGTATCCGCAGATGTACAGCCGTGTGTTCTATGACGAAATGACCAAAGAGGGTAAGCCTTTTGCAAATCTTTTAAGATGCGCATGGGCGGGTTCACAGAAATACGGTAATGTCGTATGGTCCGGAGATGTACCCTCGACTTTCGAAGCATTCGCAGATCAGGTTAAATGCGGTCTTAATATGGGCATTGCGGGGATCCCGTGGTGGACGACCGATATCGGAGGCTTTATGACCGATGACGTCAATGATCCCGAGTTCAGGCAGCTTCTTATCCGCTGGTACGAGTTCGCTGTTTATTCGGCGGTTCTCAGAATGCACGGTGACCGGGGACCTTATAATATTCCTCCACTCGACGAGAGGGAACGTGGGGGAGGTTATCTTCATACAGGTCAGCCCAACGAGCTTTGGAGCTACGGGGAAGAAAACTATGCCATAATGAAAAAGTATTACGACATCAGGATCGGAATGCACGACTACATCAAGTCGTTGTACGAAGAGGCGAGCAGTAACGGCTCACCACTTATAAGACCGATGTTCTACGAATTCCCCGAAGACTCAAAGTGCTGGGAAACGGAAGATCAGTATATGTTCGGATCAAAATATCTTGTTGCGCCGATCCTCCGTTATAACGAGTTTGAGCGCGAGGTATATCTCCCGACAGGAAAGTGGAAGCTTGCGCACAGAGATCACTGTGACGACTGTGAGACTGTATTTGAGGGCGGAAATACCGTCAGAGTCAAGGCACCCATCGAATATATGCCTGTTTTCGAACGCATGTGAACTACTCAGTACTTATAATTATACGACAAGAGAACGCAAAGAAAGCTTTACGGAAAAACCGGAGCGGATCGGGGAGGATCAGAATGAAAACCTTCAGAGAAAATATATGGCAGACGGGCGAGTACGCTTATGAAGCAGCTTACGGTTTTGAACCCAATATTCGGGCGTACCTTCACGAGGACGGTACGATGCACGACTGCATGATCATTGTTCCGGGAGGCGGGTACTGCATGGTGGTTCCGCCGGAAGCACAGATACCTGCGCTTGAGTTTTTCGGCAGGGGGATGAACGTTTTTGTGCTGACATACACAACCGATATCACGATGTCCGTTCCGCTTCTTTATCAGCCTATGAATGATGCGGCAAGAGCTTTGAGATTTATCAGAAGCAGGGCAGGCCTTTACGGTATCGAAGGCAAAAAGATATTTATGTGCGGATTTTCGGCGGGAGCGCATGTCTGCGGTAGTCTTGCGGTTCATTATAAAGATGTGGTCGATCCGAATCCCGCATATGAGACAGTTTCGGCAAGACCTGACGGAGTCATTCTTTCTTATCCCGTGATCACGCTCGGAAAATTTACACATATATATTCGGCTCAGGCGCTCATAGGGCATGATCTGCCGGAAGATCTTACCGATTATTTCTCGCTTGAAAAACATGTCTCGACTGATACCCCTCCGTGCTTTATATGGCAGACGAGGGACGATAACCTTGTTCCGGTTGAAAACAGTTATCTCTTTGCCGATGCGCTCAGGGAAAAAGGCGTTATGTACGCTCATTATGTTTTTCCGGGCGGATTTCACGGATTATCCGTTCCGAATGCCGATTTTTTCAAAGGAGAATTCCCGGATTTTACAATGGAGCAGGTTGAAAACGCCGTTGAGGCCGTGAAGGAAGGCAGAGGGATAAACGTCACCCCTGAGAGGGTGGCAGAGCTTAAAGCGCAGTTCCCCGACGAAGAACCTTCCGGCGGCGCCTTGAAAAACGCTGAAGTAGAGAATGCCGGCGGCTCCTCGAAGGACGCTGATAACGTTTCACAAAATGAGCCGGTAAAAGAACAATTTGATCCGCTGAAAGCTTTTGCGGATGTGGCAATGTGGCCCGAACTTGCGATGTTATGGATGTCAAGGATCTAAGTACGGAAAACTAAGTGTAAAAACTCCCCGATGGGCCTTTAACCTGCCGGGGCGTTCGTGCTTTATCATTTTATTATTTTATGATCGTAACGTCGAGCTGACGGAAAGGTATTGAAATGCCCTCTGCATCGAATGCCTTTTTAATGTTTTCCGTAAGATCGAAATATACAGTCCAGTAGTCTTCACCCTTAACCCAAACCCTTACGGTGTAATCGAGCGAACTCTCTTTATGGGCAAGGAGTCTGACAAAAGGCTCGGGGTCTTTAAGAACGAGCTCGTGGGCGTTAACTGTCTTAAGGAGGACGCTTTTAACCTTATCGATATCATCACCGTACGAAGCGCTGATAGTAAGATCGACACGCCTGAGGGGCATGGTGGAGTAGTCGGTGATGTTTGAATTGGTGAGGGTGCCGTTAGGAATGACAACGACTTTGTTGTCGAGAGTGAGGAGCTTTGTGTACATCACGGTGATCTCCTGAACTACCCCGGCGCATGAAACACCTTCGATATAATCTCCGACCTTAAAAGGCTTGAAGAGAAGTATCATGATGCCTCCAGCAAGATTTGAGAGAGAACCCTGAAGTGCAAGACCGACAGCCACACCGGCAGAGGCAAAGACGGTCATAAATGATGTTGTCGGGATGCCCCAGATTATCGCAGCACTTGATATAACGGCCGCGTAAAGAACAATGGTGAGCGCGCTTCTGAGGAAAGTTCTTACGCTTGGCTCGATCTTTTGGATCTTTTTACTCTTATCGATTATCTTTACGATCTTTTTCGAGACCTTGATACCGATGAAAAGCAGAACGATACCGCCTATGAGGCGAAGTGCAAAATCGGTTCCTGTTTCTGCCAAAAAGTTTAAAAATTCGTCCATTTAAATGCCTCCTTCATATTTTTGGTGTTTCACATTATTGATAAAAACCATATGATAAGATTATAAAATTTTTTTAAAGCCATTTCAATAATGTACGTTCCGCGATAATGAACAATAATGCGGTCCGCCGTGAAAAGACAATAGCGCGATCCGCCGGAAAAAGATTTGTGATATACATTTCGAGTAAAGAGACGATAATGCGGTCCGTCGGAAAAAGGACTTGTGAAAGAAGAGAATGAACATTATACTGTATCGGGGAATATCGTACAAAGAAGAGGGAGCTTGTCCATGAAAAAAACGATCATAAATATAACGCTTATGTTGATCACAGCGATCTTTACCGTCACAGCGAGTGCCTGCTCTTCAAAGGAAGAGAAATTTACTCAAGAAACGCATGTCGAGGAGACGGTTGAGGAGATCCCTGAGGAGACGGTCCATGAAGAAATAGCGATCCTTTTTACGGGAAATCTGTTCGGAAAAATCAAGAGTGAGTCCGACCTCAAAAAGATCGCGGATCGTGCGCAGGAATTGAAAAAAGATAATATTATGGTTGATGTCGTTGATCTCGGCAGTTTTGTCGGTTCAGACGGAAGCATTGATGATGCGCAGGCTGCGATGAGGGCAATGAAGGCATGCGGATACAGTCATGCGGTGGTGAACAGGAATGAATTTTGTTTTGGCATCGACGGACTTCGTAAATTGATCGAAGCGGAAGGTCCCGCTTTGATCTCAAGTAATTTCAGATACAGCGGTTTTGAAGAAGATATCACCGAAAAGATCTTAAAATACGATATTACGGAACTCGGAAGTACTAAGGTGGGCTATGTGGCAATCTCGGATCCGCAGGTACTTGATGAGGATAAAGATATTTTTATTGAAGACGGAAGGGTGGCTTATTCCTTTTGCGGAAGATCGACGTCATTCTTAAGCGATAAAGTGCAGGAGAGTATTGACAAGTGCAGACAGGAAGGGGCGGACTATGTGATCGTTCTTTCAGGGGTAAATGCCGGTTCTACGCTCACGGCCCTTGATCTGGTACAGATGACATCGGGCGCGGACGCATTTTTGTGTGCGTTCGATCAGGAAAGTGAGAGCAACGAAATAAAAGCTTTTAATGAGGAGAATAAGGAGATTCCTGTCGCACTCACCAAAAACGATGTTGATTCCTTCGGAGAGCTGAAGATATCTTCGAGAGGTGTGATCTCGTTTGTCGCAAGATAGGAGAAAGGCTTCAAAATTGATCAAAATAAGCAGATACGATGAAAAGTATTCGAACAAGATCGAAAAACTTTTCAATGGATTATGGAATGAGATTAATTACCACGGCGATGTTATCGCGGAGAGCATATGCGTTGCGGAAGAAAACGGCGAACCCGTTGGAGTCGGTTTCCTGATCGCCACATCCTCGTACAGATATGCCGATTCGCACCGAAAAGGTTATATTGATATGGAGTATGCGGCTGTCGAAGGTGATGAGACCGTGGAGATATATGCGTTATTGATCGATACGCTTATTGACGATTATCGCATGATATGCCGTTCCGAAAAAAACAGGAGAATAATACTTCGCACGTTTTGCTCGGCATCCTCTAACGATTATATGTCATTCCTTTCCACTTTCGGATTCAGAGCCGATAATTTTATGTACAGAATGAGGCGTGATCTTACGGAAGTGACTCCGGTCATTTCTGAAGGCAGTTACAGTTTTGTGATAACCGATCCGAGCGGAAAAGAAGAAAAAATAGATGTAGAGATGATAAAGGCTTCGAAGGACGGTGTTGTCAGCGGGCTCGACGGTTATTTTGAAGCCAACGGAAGCGCTTTCGGTGTGCCCGACAGTGAGAACGAGCTCAAATACAGGATGGTTAAGCAAAACGGTATTCAGTTTTTGGCAAGAGCACGGGGAAAAGTCGTTGCAGCCGTTTCTGTTTGGGAAAACAGCAAGGACCGGGTCTCAACAGAAAACATCTTCTGTATAAAAAAATATCGCAGAAGAGGGATCACCGAGAGGCTTTTGAGGTATGTATGCGGATATCTTTCGGCTAAAGGGTACAGGGAGGCATCGTTGTTTGTATACGGCGTGAACAATTATGCTGTCGGTCTGTATACGAAGCTTGGATATGACATATTCGGCGGGATGCTGCATATGCTGTATGAAGATGGGTATGAGCCCGAACTTGTGTGAAAGGAAGTACAGGTGAGAAATATGAGACTGGGGAAGAAATTTACAATAATAGGGATCGGACTTATGGCGGCTGCGATCCTGTTTACCGTCATGGTAGCCACAATAGATGTAAGACCGATAGGACCCAACGGTTCGTCAGTAGGGTTAGCGGGACTTAACAGTGCCTTTGCCGATGCGTTCGGGATCAACAAGGTGTTGTATGTTATTTCGGAAGTATGCGGTTATCCGGCCATTATCGTTGCTCTTGCATTTGTCGCACTTGGGGCATATGAGCTCGTAAAAAGAAAAAACATTTTTAAAGTGGATTATTGTATTCTCAGTATGGGAGTATTGTTCGTTGTCGTTATGATCCTTTACATACTGTTTGATAAGATGCCGATCAATTACAGACCGATCCTTGAATCGGACGGCACGCTCGAATCTTCATTTCCTTCTTCGCATACGCTTTTGGCTGTCTGTATACTTATTCCTGCCATTTTTTCTGTGGGAAGGATAATAAAAGACAAAAAGATCGCATTTATCATCACATCGGTTTTGGCATTTCTTGCGGTTGTGGTCGTTATATGCAGGCTTTTCTCGGGAGTACACTGGCTTACGGATATGATCGGCGGAGTTTTTTACAGCTTGGCGCTTGTATGTGTTTATATAGGCGCAAATCTTTTGTATGAGAATAAGTAGGTAACGCTATGGACGGTAAAAAGAAGGACGGCAGAACGGTGCACCCGACGTGTGACGGATGTATGTATTATGAATATGATGACGAATACGGTGAGTATTACTGCGTCGAAAGTTTTATCGACGAAGATGATTATGCCCGCATGGCGGGTGATTCACGATCCGGTTGTCCGTACTATCGTGCGGGAAATGAGTATACGATCGTTAAAAAACAGATATGAAAACCAAAGAACCCCGGCGTAGAATGCCGGGGTTCACTTGTTGCGATATATATGTATTACTAATACGATCAGCTGTTTACACGTTCTCTGGCTTCTTCAAGCTGGTCCTTGTCGATATGTCCGTTGGCGATCGTCTGATCTACCCAGAGCCTTAACGAGCGTACTGCAAGAGAAATGTCGTCAAGATGCTTCTCGATGAGAGCAAATTCTTCGTATTCTTCCTCTGTGATCTCTCCGTCCACGGAAATGTTTATAAGCTTATCTTTTTCTTTGTCGAAATGGTTAAGAGAAGAGATTATCTCAAGAACGATCTGCGAGAGGTCTTTGAGTCTGATCTCAGGGACGTTCTTTCTGCCTATCGGGCATTCATGAGAGCAGAAGTAATTGCACAGAGCCGGCGCTTTGTACGCTTCTGCCATGGCAAGTATCTCATCGGGATGAGGCAGTGATTTTTCGCTTTCGATCTTTTCAATCCTGTCAGCGGATAAAAAGACCATCAGTTCCGATGCCTTTTCTCTTGTAAGCTCCATAGCCTCACGACTTGTCTGGTAAATGTTTTTGTTTTCACGTATAGATCTTTTTCCCATGGTAACGATTTCTCCTTGTGTAATGAGCCGTTATGGCGGTAGGTTATATAATGTTTTGCATTGACAAAAATAAAAGTGCTTATTTTGCTGAAAAAAACATTTTTTACGAACCCAACATATTCTACAATAAATAATTCCTCTTTTCAATATCTGCGATCTCTTTACCGTTTCGGACATATGATCCTCTGATCGAAAAAGTTGTTAATAATGCGGACTTGGAGTATATAGATGCTGTGCAGGCGACTTATAACCGGGTAATACAGATTAAATAGCGGTTTATTACCTGTCCATGACGCCATGTTTATGTTGCGGAACGAAGAGAAAAAACTTATAATTAATGTCGACGCCGAAAGAATCGGCAAATCCTCAAAGGACATATTGAAAGGAGTTTACAAATGGGACTTATCAAAGCAGCTCTCGGAGCAGCAGGTGGCGTTCTCGCCGATCAGTGGAAAGAATTTTTTTATTGTGAGGCAATTGACAAGGATATCCTTGTTGTTAAGGGACAGAAGATGATCGGTTCCCGTTCTTCGAACACAAAGGGAAGCGATAACATCATTTCTAACGGCAGCGGTATTTGCGTAGCAGACGGACAGTGCATGATCATAGTTGATCAGGGTAAGGTAGTTGAGTTCTGCGCAGAACCCGGCGAGTTTACATATGATACATCCTCAGAACCCAGTATTTTTGCCGGAAGTTTCGGAAAGAGCATTATCGAATCTTTTAAGACATTCGGTAAGCGTTTCACGTACGGCGGAGATACCGGCAAGGATCAGAGAGTTTACTACTTCAATACCAAGGAGATCATCGACAATAAGGTTGGAACTCCCAGCCCTGTTCCTTTCAGAGTAGTTGATAAAAATATCGGCCTTGATATCGACATAAGAATGAGATGTAACGCTATCTATTCTTACAAGATAACAGATCCGCTCCTTTTCTATACCAATGTATGCGGAAACGTTTCAAATACCTATGATCGTTCCGAAATCGATGCACAGCTTAAGAGTGAGCTTCTTGCAGCTCTTCAGCCCGCATTCAGCAAGATCTCCGATCAGGGAATACGTTACAGTTCAATAGCAGGACATACTCTTGAACTTGAGAAGGCTCTTCGTGAAGTACTTGTTGAGAAGTGGACACAGAACCGTGGTATCACACTTCATACATTTAATATCAATTCCATCAATGCGGATCCCGACGACGAGGAACTTATCCGTCAGGCACAGAGAAATGCGATCTACCGCGATCCTACCATGGCTGCCGCAACACTTGTCGGAGCACAGAGTCAGGCAATGCAGGACGCAGCAAAGAATTCGGCAGGCGCAATGACAGGCTTTATGGGCATGGGTATGGCTCAGCAGGCAGGCGGAGTAAGCGCTCAGAATCTTTTTGCAATGGGTCAGCAGCAACAGCAACAGCAGCAGGCTGCGCCCGCTGCAGGATCATGGACATGTCAGTGCGGAACTGTCAATACCGGAAAGTTCTGCAGTAATTGCGGTTCACCGGCTCCCGCACCCGCTACAGGATCATGGACATGTCAGTGCGGAACCGTCAATACCGGAAAGTTCTGCAGCAATTGCGGTTCACCGAGACATTGACATATGGCTGATAAAGAATAATGCCGAAAGCACCCTGAGTGTTCTGCGTGAATATTTGGGGGGCTTTGGCGTATAGGAAGAGGAGAAAAAATGGCATTACTTGAATATAAGTGTCCATGCTGTTCGGGTGCGATAGAGTACAACAGTAATGTTGGAAAAATGAAATGTCCCTATTGCGATACCGAATTTGAGATGGAGACTCTTAAGGAAATGGATGAAGCCATTTCTGAAGATACAGTCAATGACGATCTTTCGTGGGACACAAAGGCAGGTTCCGAATGGAGCGATGCCGACGCGTCGGGTATGGTCAGTTATGAATGTAAATCATGCGGAGCCAAGATTACTTTTGATTCGACCACAACGGCATCGTCATGCCCGTTCTGCGGAAATCCGATCGTTATGACGGCCGGCTTTGTGGGAGGTCTTAAGCCTGATTTCGTTATTCCCTTCAAGCTTGACAAAAAAGCTGCGAAACAAGCTTTTAATCAGCATCTTCAAGGCAAAAAGCTTTTGCCTCCGGTATTTAAAGAACAGAATCATATCGATGAGATCAAAGGAGTTTATGTGCCTTTCTGGATCTTTGATTCGGATGCCGATGCGAACATGATATTTAAAGGAACCAAGGTCCGTCATTATTCATCGGGTTCATACGATGTTACCGAGACAAATTACTACAGGGTTCTTCGCTCGGGAAGCATGTCATTTGCCAATATCCCTGTGGACGGTTCGGAAAAAATGGATGATGCGCTCATGGATTCTGTTGAACCTTTTGATGTAAACCAGGGTGTGGAATTCCAGTCCGCATATCTCGCCGGTTATTGCGCCGATAAATACGATGTTTCTCCCGAGGAATCGGTAGAACGTGCCAATACTCGTGTCCGTAACAGCACGGAAGCGGCTTTTAGGGCAACGGCATCAGAATACACAACCCTTACTACGGAGGCCAATAATATTCGTCTGAGTAAGGGAAGAACACGTTATGCACTTCTTCCGCTGTGGATACTTAATACAACATGGAACGGAGAAAAGTATGTTTTCGCTATGAACGGACAGACAGGTAAGTTTGTCGGAAATCTGCCTTGCGATAAGGGGCTGTACAGAAAATATCTGTGGAGCACTGTGTTGATAGGTACGGTTGCCAGCGGTATTGGCTGGTTCGTACTTCATTTGCTCGGGATACTGTAGGAGGGAGGACAAGAAAATGAAAAAACTTATCAGAACATTTTTACTTGCCGTTCTTTGCACAGTTGTGGTGAGCACAGCAGGATACGGCGTAAGCGCACAGGCAGACGATACCGGAAATGTGAATTACAAGATCGGAAGCGGTTCTACCGACATCAGGAGATTTTATGATGAAGCGGGTCTCATATATGACGGCAACGAATCCGAAATAGAAGAGAAACTTCGTAATCTGAGCGACAAATACGGTGTTGACGTGATCGTGGCATTTTGCTCGAAACGCCCGAGTGACTATGATTCGTCCTATACAGATCGTGATGAGGTATGGAGAACGCAGCAGTTTGCCTGTGATTTCTACGCGTGGGAGGATTATTACCATGAAGGTAATCTGTCCGATGACGGACTTATCTTTATGCTCTGTGATGAGGATAGAACATGGGCTATCGAGTCTACCGGAATACTTGAAAATGCGATAGATCATTCTTCGACGGATTATATTTTTGACCAGATCAAATCATCGCTCTCAGATGATCTGTATACAACGGCTGTGGATGAGTTTATTGAGCAGGCGGAGATCCATTTCGAAGGTTACAGAACAGGAAATGCTTATGTTAACGGCAAGCATCCTCAAAGACTGTTTGACTGGGGACTCAGGATAGTTGTATGGATCGTTATAGGCCTTGTGATCGGATTGATAAGAGTCGGTTCGATGAAGAGCCAGCTTAAGAGTGTTGCTGTTAAGACAGAAGCTTCGGATTATATTGTACCGGGATCGTTTAATTTGAAAAATTCCCGTGATTTCTTCCTGTATAAGACAGTAACGAGAGTCAAGAGAGAGTCTTCTTCGTCGTCGGGAGGCGGTTCACATCACTCTTCGGGCGGAAGATCATTCTCGGGCGGTGGCGGACATTATTGATCCATAGATTAAGATAAAAGTCACAGCTTAAAGACAGACACAGACCCTCCTTGCCGGATCGATCGGGAAGGAGGGTTTTTTTGAGAATAAAAGGATGACTTTTTTTTGAGGATATAATATAATGATTGTTGTTTACATTGAATTATTGTGTAAGAGGAGGCAAATATGGGTTTTTTCAAAGATATCAACGGAGAGGTCGACAACAGTGCGGACGATCTTGTAAATGTTACTGCAGATGAGGATGTGGACGCATCTTTGTTACAGAGTCTTTTTGATGGGAACAGTGACGGTGACGATATAGCCGTTGTGGACGAAAAGTATGATGTGGAAGATGCTGAAACCAAAGAGGAAGAGCCTGCAAAAAAAGAGACATCGGTCGATGATATTTTTTCGGACGATATATTTTCGGATACAAAGGTCGATGATGTGAGCGAGGCAGTTCCCGAAGAGCCTGTTGCTCTTCAGGAAGAGACAAAGGAAGAGCCTGTTGCTGCTCCTGCAGATCAGTTCAAAAAACTTGATGAGAGCGCACCAAAGGCACCCGCTGCTACCAGAAGCGCGGCAAATGACGACCAAGTAACCGTGATAACAAAGGGAACAACGATCAACGGATCGATCATTTCCGATTGTTCACTTGATGTTATGGGAACGATCAACGGCGACATCGAATGCGTCGGCAAACTTACGATCTCAGGTAATGTGGCCGGTAATTCGACAGCATCGGATGTATTTGTGAGCGCTAAGAGACTCAACGGTAACATCGACAGTGAAGGAGCCGTTAAGATAGGTCTCGGTACGGTAGTTGTAGGAGATATAAAGGCAGGTTCAGCGGTTGTTGCCGGTGCCGTTAAGGGTGAGCTTGATATACAAGGACCCATCGTTATTGATTCGACAGCCATCATTAAAGGTAATGTCAAGGCCAAGTCTGTTCAGATGAATAACGGAGCAATCCTTGAAGGCTTCTGCTCGCTTATCTACTCATCCGTCAGTGTCGACGATATTTTTGAATAATGAACATCATATGATTTGACGGGATGGAGAGAAACATGGCACGTTATAAAAGAATACTTCTAAAATTGAGCGGAGAAGCCCTTTCGGGAGACAAAGCTAACGGCTTTGACGACGGAACATGCAGGGCGGTTGCACAGCAGATAAAAACAGTTGTTGAGTCCGGAACAGAAGTTGCGATCGTTATAGGCGGCGGAAACTTCTGGAGAGGCAGGACCGGAGGCGGGATCGACCGTCTCAGATCAGACCAGATCGGCATGCTTGCAACGGTCATGAACTGCATATATATGTCCGAAACACTTCGGGGATTGGGAGTTTCAACACAGGTTTATACGCCGTTTTTGTGTGGCGATGTGACAAAGCTTTTTTACAAAGATGATGTCATGGAAGATCTGAAGAACGGACGGGTTGTTTTCTTTGCGGGAGGAACGGGGCACCCATTCTTTTCGACAGATACACCTGCGGCTATACGCGCTATCGAGCTTGGGTGTGACGCGATCTTTATGGCAAAGACGATCGATGGTGTATATTCGGCCGATCCCAAGGTGGATCCATCAGCCGTCAAATATGACAGCATATCACTCAAAGAGGTTATTGCGAAGGGTCTCAAAGTGATAGATCAGGCATCGGCAGTTCTTTGCAGTGAGCATTCGATGCCGCTTGTTCTCTTTGCTCTTGATGAAAAGAATTCGATCATCAGGAATGCATCGGGAGAACACACCGGGACAGTGATAACCGCCGAATGACTTATATACGGCAGTGATAAATCAATTATGGAAAACCGATCAAAAGATCATATAAAGATCATTCGGATCACAGAGGAGGGTTAATTATGGATGAGAGATTTAAAGTTTACGAAGAAAAGATGAAGAAAACAATTGATGTGCTTAACGAGGAATATGCTTCGGTCAGAGCAGGCCGTGCAAATCCCCATTTGATCGATAAGATCAAGGTTGATTATTACGGAACTCCTTCACCCATCAACGCAGTTGCAAACGTATCGGTACCCGAGGCAAGGATAATACAGATCCAGCCGTGGGAGGCAAAGATGATCAAAGAGATCGAGAAGGCGATAAACATGGCAGAGATCGGCATCAATCCCACAAATGACGGCAAGGTGATCAGACTTGTTTTCCCCGAGTTGACCGAGGACAGACGTAAGGAACTTGTTAAAGACGTTAAGAAAAAGGGCGAAGATGCAAAGGTTGCGATCAGAAATATAAGACGTGATGCCAACGATCTTGCCAAGAAACTCGGAAAGTCATCGGAAATCTCCGAAGACGTTCAAAAGCAGATCGAGGAAGATATCAATAAGGTTACTGAAAAGAACATCGGAGACATAGACAAGATGATCGAGAGCAAGAGCAAAGAGATCATGACGGTATAATGCCCCGCGGTAAATAAAGGTGGTCGGGAGTGGTTCATTCCCGACCAGTTTTTGTGTAACAGCGCTCCGACGCAGCAAAGTGTCGGTTGCCTCATCGGAGCGACGCGGCAAAGTATCGGGTGCCGCATCGGAGCGACGCAGCAAAGTATCGGGTGCCGGGATGCGGGAGCTTTCGCATGCGACACGGAAGGAGAATCAATTGGCTAAAAAGAAGACAGAATTGTCAGAGGATAAAAAGATACCCGAACATGTGGCAATCATCATGGACGGAAACGGCAGATGGGCAAAAAAGAGGTTCCTGCCCCGAAGCGCAGGCCATTCGGCGGGGAGCAGGACTGTTGAACAGATCTGCGACGATGCATGGTCGCTCGGAATCAAATATCTGACTGTATATGCGTTTTCGACGGAAAACTGGAAAAGACCCGAAAGTGAAGTGGCGACGCTCATGGATCTGCTTAGGAAATATATGAAGAATTGTCTTGAACGAAGCAGAAAAAACAATATGAGAGTCAGGGTCATAGGTGATATCACAAGACTTGACGAGGACCTTCGCGAGAGCATCAAAGAACTGACACATGAATCTTCGGCCAATACGGGGCTCTGCTTTACAGTGGCTCTTAACTACGGCGGAAGGGACGAGATAGTCAGAGCGGTAAGAAAAATACTTGAGGATCGTGATACCGGAAAGATCACGGCGGCAGACATTAGCGAAGACGTTATTTCGGGGTACCTCGATACGTCGGATATGCCGGATCCCGATCTTGTGATACGTACAAGCGGAGAGATAAGGCTGTCCAATTTCCTTCCATGGCAATCGGCATATTCGGAGCTCTATTTCACCGACGTACTGTGGCCGGATTTCGATAAAAAAGAACTTATAAAAGCTATAGAGTGGTATAATGGCAGGGACAGAAGATACGGCGGATAATGACGCGCGAAGAAACAAATGCGAAGAAACAAACGGGGAATATGATCTTTTCGAAATAAATGTTACGGAGGAGTTTATGAAGGAGAAAGACAGCGGAATAAAGCGTTCTTTTTTGATAAGATTCAGAAGTTCGATCATTCTTATGACGATCACGGTTCTTTCAATGGTGCTTGGCGGATATTACCTTTTCGGAGTTTTACTTGCAATCACCCTTATCGGACTTATGGAACTTTACAGGATATTTGATGTACATAAAAGGTCGGTGGGGATCGTCGGGTACCTTGCTGCGATCGCGCTGTATTTTGGCGTTATGGAGTGCACTCAGGATTTTGAGATTATAAAAAAATGCAGTGAAGTCGGGGGATATCCGGCTGTGCTCATAGGCGTTTTCTTGGTGGTTCTGCTTGCTGCTTATGTGCTTACTTTCCCCAAGTACAACTCCGAGCAGATAACAATGGTATTCTTCGGATTGTTTTATGTGGCACTTACGATATCATATATATATAAGCTCAGGATCTCAGACGGAGGTGCATACAGCGTTTGGCTTGTATTTATCGCATCGTGGGGAGCCGATACGATGGCATATCTTACCGGTATACTGATCGGAAAACATAAGATAGCGCCCGTGCTTTCACCCAAGAAGACATTGGAAGGGTGCATCGGCGGAGTGGTAGGCGCAACGCTTATAGGATTCATTTACTCGATGATCTTCAAAGCCGAGCTTTCCGAAGTGTATGATAATCCTGTGCTTCTGTTTGTAATAGTCAGCGCGGCTGCTTCGGTTGTTTCGATGATAGGAGATATGGCGGCGTCTGCGATAAAAAGAAATAAAGATATCAAAGATTACGGAAAGCTTATCCCGGGACACGGTGGGATACTTGACAGATTTGACAGCGTGATATTTGTGGCACCGATAATATATTTTTTACTGAAACTTATCGGTTAAGATAGATTTATACAGTCAGAGGAACGGTTAATGAGAGATATAGCAATACTCGGTTCAACGGGTTCGATCGGAACACAGACACTTGAAATCATCGAAAAACGCGGCGGATTCAGGGTAAGGGCATTGACAGCAAGCAACAGCGTCGACCTTATGGAACAACAGGTAAGAAAGTTCAAACCTGAAATATGCTGCATGTATAATGAGGATGCGGCAAAGGAATTGAAGCTGCGCTTAAGTGATGTCGATGTTAAGGTTACTTCCGGAATGACCGGACTTTGTGAAGCAGCCGCTATCGGTGGAAGTGAAACACTCACGGTCACCGCAATAGTCGGAATGATCGGGATAGAACCGACTCTTGCGGCTATGGATGCGGGATGTGACATTGCACTGGCCAATAAGGAAACGATGGTATGTGCGGGACATCTTATCACTTCTCATGAGTGGAACAGATCTCATTTTATCAGGCCCATAGACAGCGAGCATTGTGCGATATGGCAGTGCCTGGAATGTGGGAAAAAAGAGGAGATAGCAAATATCCTTCTTACGGCTTCAGGTGGACCGTTCCGTGGAATGACCGTTGAACAGCTGAAAAAAGTGACAGCATCGGATGCTCTTTGCCATCCGAACTGGGCGATGGGCAAAAAAATCACCATCGACTCGGCTACAATGGTCAATAAAGCTCTCGAAGTAATGGAAGCACATTGGTTATTTGATGTTCCGGTGGATAACATCGAGGTTGTTGTTCAACCCGAGAGTATGATACATTCCGCCGTTGAATACAGAGACGGTTCTATCGTGGCTCAGATTGCACCTCCGGATATGAGGATACCTATCCAACATGCTCTTTATTATCCGCAAAGGCTTGAATCTCCTTTAAAACAGAGAATGAGTCTTGCCGACATCGGTGCGATACATTTTGAGAAACCTGACAACAAAGTGCTCAGGGGCTTACCTCTCGGTCTTTCGGCAGCGTCAGACGGGTGCGGGATGTGTACGGTTTTCAATGCGGCAAATGAATTTGCCGTTGCGGCATTTCTTGAAGGTAAGATCGGTTTCCTCGGTATTTATGATATAATAGAGGAGTGCATGAGGACGATAAAAGCGGAAAAAGAGCCGTCGCTTGAACAGATATTTGAGCTTAAGGAAAACACGAGGGAGCTTTCCTTAAAGTTTATATCTTCAATGAAGAATCCTTCCGCATGCTAATGATATTAGGGATCGGGAATTGGTTTAACATGATAAGTGTCCGTAGCTTTTGCTAAATTCAACCGGATACATGGAGTTTTTTTGATGAGTATAGTGATCAGTATTTTATTTGGAATACTTCTTTTGGGGTTGATAATCGTTTTTCATGAATTTGGCCATTTTCTTTTATGTAAAATGTACAATATAGCAGTACCCCAGTTTTTTGTCGGCTTTGGACCGAAGCTTTGCAGTTTTAAAAAAGGTGAAACGCTTTTCTCGATAAGACTTTTGCCGATCGGCGGCGCGTGCCAGATGGCTACCTCGGCAGATCCGGATGTTGATCCCGAGAGAACTATAAATGCCAAGAAACCGCTTATAAAGTTTTGCGTTTATATCGCAGGTCCTGTTTTTAATTTTATATTGGCTTTCCTTGTCAGTCTGATCGTTATCGGATTTGTCGGATATGATTCACCTGTTGTTACAAGGGTGGCAGAAAACGGACCGGCTTATGAGGCAGGTATCCGTCCGGGAGACATTATCACCGAATATGACGATATGACGGTCAATCTCGGAAGAGAGCTTGCGGTGGAACTCCGCTATCGTCCGCTTCAGGCCGATCCTATCAAGATGGAGTATGAGAGGGACGGAGAAACATATTCGACCGTTATTACTCCGGATTACAGAAAGGTTTATAAGCTCGGATTTACATATTATATCGATGATAATCCCGCCAAGATAGCGGATGTCAGTGAAGACGGAGCTTTTTATAAGGCAGGGATAAGGAAAAATGACATTATAGTTGCGATGAACGGTGAAAAGATATCAACGGGAGGCGAGCTCAACAGCTATATAGGCGTCAATCCGCTTAACGGAGATTCTATAGTCGTAACGGTAGACAGAGGCGGAGTAAAAAATGATTACACCGTTGTTCCGATCGCTGTAGAGGGTTATGATGCCGGACTTTCGTTTAACAGCAGTTACAGAACCGAAGTCAGTGGACTCTCGGTTATAAAGTATTCGTATTACGAGCTTAAATACAATATTGTCGGGACGATAAAGAGTCTTGTGCTCCTATTTACGGGCAAGCTGACCGGAGATGATTTCGGCGGTCCCGTAAAGATCGTCGAAAAAATAGACGACACCATAGAAGCAACGGAAGATCAGGGCGTATTTATAGTCATAATGAATCTTATAAACTGGATCATATTGATAAGCGCCAATCTTGGAGTTATGAACCTTCTGCCGATACCGATGCTTGACGGAGGAAGGATATTGTTTGCGCTGATCGAGGTGATCAGACGTAAGCCGATTCCGCCTGAAAAAGAAGGTATCGTTAATATAATCGGGGCTATATTGTTACTTATAGTGGTGGTTTTGGTGTTCTTTAAGGATATAATCAGTCTTTTTGCATAAGATTCGGATGTTTGGGGACTGATCGGTCTGTATAAGAATATGATATTTGAGGATCAGTCGGTTTGCACAGGATTTTGATATTTGAGGATCAGTCGGTTTGCCTCACAAGAAAAGGATGTTACCCGGCAAACTGTGAAGGAGGATTACATGGACAGGATGAAAACTCATGAGGTGAAGATCGGAAACGTTTCGATAGGTGCCGATAATCCTATAGCTATTCAGTCCATGACGAACACGAGGACCGATGATATCCGCGCTACGATCGATCAGATAAATGAACTTGAAAAAGCGGGATGTGAAATAATACGCTGTGCGGTCCCTGATAAGGAGGCGGCATGTGCGCTTGATAAGATAAAAGAAGGGATCAACATCCCTCTCGTCGCCGACATTCATTTTGATTACAGGCTTGCGATCATGGCGATGGAACACGGTGCCGATAAGATCAGGATAAATCCCGGAAACATAGGCTCGATCGATCGTATCAAAGCGGTTGTACAGGAAGCTTCAAAGAGGGGCTTACCGATCAGAGTAGGTGTTAACAGCGGGTCACTTGAAAAAGATCTGATCGCAAAATACGGCGGAGTGACTGCGGAGGGTTTGGCCGAAAGTGCCATCCGTAACGTAAAGATCCTTGAAGATCTCGATTTCGGAAATATCGTTATAAGCATAAAGTCATCAGATACCATGATGTGCGTCAGGGCTCATGAGATCCTTAAGGGGATGACCGATCATCCGCTTCATGTCGGGATCACTGAGACGGGAACTCCGACTTGCGGGATAATAAAATCGTCTGTCGGCCTTGGTATGATACTCGGTAGCGGCATCGGAGATACGATCAGGGTAAGCCTTACCGCGGATCCTGTGCTTGAAGTGGCAACCGCAAAAAGGATCCTTAAGGTCCTCGGACTGAGAAAAGGCGGAATTGATGTTGTGGCATGCCCCACATGCGGAAGAACAAGGATCGACCTTGTCGGACTTGCCACAGAAGTAGAGAAAATCTGTGAAAATTATGACCTTGATATTAAGGTTGCCGTTATGGGATGCCCCGTTAACGGACCCGGTGAAGCGCGCGAGGCCGATCTCGGTGTTGCGGGAGGCGACGGGGTAGGTATTATTTTCAGGCACGGCGAGATAATAAGAAAAGTGCCCGAAGAGATGATACTCAGCGAGTTAAAAAAGGAGCTTGATTCGTATGCTGTTCTTTGATGCATTTCCGACTCTTGAAACTGATACAGAACTAAAAAATGTCTTCTCCAAAGCGACGGTTAACGGAATAACCGCGCTTCCTGATGCTGACGAAGTGATAATATATGCCGAAAGCAAAAAATATATCACGGGTGTTCAGATCGCGGGAATGGAGAAGGCTCTTTTTGACTCCGTGTTTTCAAAGGCCGAGAAGCTTGTTGAACTCAAGGTGAGATTTGACTTTGATGACAATACCGGATTTGACTCGATGTGGGAGAAGTATAGGCTTTATATGGCAGAAGAGATCAATGCCAGAAGCGGTCTGCTTGCCTCTATTTACAGAAATGCCCGTATCAGCGGAGAAGCGGGAGTTATCACTCTTGATATTGAAGAAAACTATATAGCACGCGAAAAACAGAGTACACTTGCCGCGATGATAATCGACCATTGGAAGGAACGTTTCGGAATCGATGTAAAAGTGGATTTTAAGTATCATGAACCGGAAAAAAGAGACAGGTCCCGAAAAGATGAGATCGTCCGCGTGATAAGAAAAGAAGATATTGAACGGAATAATGAACCGATTTCTACCGTAACCGGAGCAGACGATTGGTTTGATGACATACTGCCCGATGATGAGCAGGAAACAGCAGCAAACGAAATTAACATTAAAGCAGAGAGTGAAATAGGCGTTAAAGCACAGAATGAAACATCCTCAAATGAAAAGCCCGTCAAAAAAGAAGAGAACGCCGGAAAAGAAGAAAAATTCAGGAAAAATGAAGGGACTTCGTCTAAAGGAAAAGGCGGATATCGCTCGAAATGGAAGAATGACAACAATCTCCCTGTTGACCCCGATATCTTTTACGGACGTAATTTTGAAGGAGACCCTATCCCGATCTCAGAGCTTGCCGAATCGGTGGGACAGGTTTGTGTTCGCGGAATGATCATGAAGAGTGAGGACCGTGAAACAAGGACCGGTAAGATCCTTGTTACTTTTGCCATGACCGATTTTACCGATTCCATCATGGGCAAGATATTCCTTACTCAAGAGGATAAGGATGCGGTTCTCCCGAAGATGAAGAAGGGCAGCTTTATCATGCTCAAGGGAGTTGTTGATTACGACGCTTATGATAAAGACATAACTATCCAGTCCGTTCAGGGTATCAGGTCGATCAAAGACTTCAGACAAAAGAGACGCGATAATGCGGAAGTAAAACGTATCGAATTACATGCTCACACGATGATGAGCGATATGGATGGCGTTATCCCTCCCGATATGCTTATCAAACGTGCTATAGAATGGGGACACAGAGGAATCGCTATTACCGATCACGGTGTTGTGCAGGCATTCCCGATCGCATTTCATGCTTTGAGTCCAAAAAGCTTTCCCGAAGAGTTACAGGACAGAGTAAAGAACTTTAAGATCGTATACGGATGCGAAGGTTACATAGTTGATGACGAAGTCGATTCCGTTACGGATGATAAAGGAAAGACCTTTAAAAGAGGTGAAGACGGAACATATAGCGATGAAGATATCAGACATATGCCGGCGCACCATATTATTCTTTTGTGCAAAAACGACACAGGAAGAGTAAACCTCTATAAGCTTGTGTCTTATGCACATCTTAAATATTTCAACAGGTATCCGAGGATCCCAAAGAGTTTGCTCAGAGAGAACAGGGAGGGGATCATTGTGGGTTCGGCATGTGAAGCCGGAGAACTTTTCCGTGCCATAGTTCATGAAAAACCGCAGGAGGAAATAGACAGGATCGCTTCGTTTTACGATTACTATGAGATACAGCAGATTGGGAACAACGCATATATGATTAAGGAGCCGAAGTTCCCAGAGGTAAACTCTTATGAGGACTTGAAGCGCATCAATATGAAGATATCGGACCTTGCGATAAGGGACAATAAGCCCTGTATAGCCACTTGTGACGTACATTTTCTCGACCCCGAAGATGAGGTATACAGACGTATCCTTATGGCATCCAAAGGATTTAAGGATGCGGACGAACAGGCACCGCTTTTCCTTCATACAACAGACGAGATGCTGAGTGAATGTGCATATCTCGGAGAAAAACGCGCTTACGAAGTGGTTGTCGAATATCCAAATCAGATATTTGATTCGATAGAAAAAATAGAACCGGTCCGTCCCGATAAGTGTCCTCCCGTCATTGAAGATTCTGATAAGACTCTTCGTGAGATATGTGAAAACAAGGCTCATTCGATGTATGGTGAAGTATTGCCGGAGGCAGTGTCAAGCAGGCTTGAACACGAGCTCGATTCCATCATAAAGAACGGATTTGCCGTTATGTACATAATAGCGCAGAAACTTGTTTGGAAGTCAAATGAAGACGGCTATCTCGTAGGGTCGCGTGGTTCCGTTGGATCATCGTTTGTTGCGACTATGGCGGGTATTTCGGAGATCAACCCGTTGCCCCCTCATTATTATTGCTCCGAATGTCATTACAGTGAATTTGATTCGGATATATGTAAGGAATATTCGAACAAATCGGGATTTGACCTTCCGGATAAAATATGCCCCGTTTGCGGTAAAAAGCTTATTAAAGAAGGTCAGAATATACCCTTTGAAACATTCCTCGGATTTTACGGAGACAAAGAACCCGATATTGACCTTAATTTCTCGGGTGAGTATCAGAGTAAAGCGCATGATTATACCGAAGTTATCTTTGGACCGGGGCAGACCTTCCGTGCGGGAACGATTGGAACTTTGGCCGAAAAAACAGCATTCGGAATAGTTTCAAAGTATTATGAGGAACGTGGTCAGCATTTGCGTACGGCCGAAAAAGAAAGACTTGCGGACGGATGTGTGGGCGTCAGACGTACGACCGGACAGCACCCGGGCGGTATCGTCGTACTTCCTCACGGTGAAAACATATTTTCATTTACTCCTTTGCAACATCCGGCAAACGATCTTAACAGCCCAATCGTAACAACACATTTTGAATATCATTCTATCGATCACAACCTTTTGAAGCTCGATATACTCGGACACGATGATCCTACTATGGTCAGAATGCTTGAAGATCTTACCGGAGTTGATGTGAAGACGATCCCGATGGATGATCCGAAGGTGCTTTCTCTGTTTGCCTCAACGGAGGCTATCGGAGCCGATCCAAAAGATATTGATGGTATAGATCTTGGGTGTCTCGGACTTCCGGAACTTGGGACTAACTTTGTTATGCAGATGTTAAAGGAAGCCAAGCCAAAGACTTTTTCGGACATGGTAAAGATATCGGGTCTTTCGCACGGAACCGATGTGTGGACCAACAATGCCAGTGATTATATCAAGAACGGTGATTGTACCATTGAAACCGCAATATGTACACGTGATGATATAATGATCTATCTGATATCCATGGGGATTGAACCGGGACTTGCATTTAAAACCATGGAATCGGTTCGAAAAGGAAGGGGTCTCAGCCCCGAAATGGAAGCTGATATGCATGACAAAAATGTACCTCAGTGGTATATAGATTCCTGTAAAAAGATAAAATATATGTTCCCGAAGGCACACGCATGCGCTTATATGGTCATGGCATTCAGAATAGCCCATTTTAAGGTGTACTATCCGTTGGCCTATTATGCCGCATATTTCAGTATCAGAGCAACAGGCTTTGATTATGAGAAGATGGCGCTCGGAAAAGAAGAACTTCTCGGACGCCTTGCACTTAACAAAAGTGTACCCAAGAATAACAGGACTGCCAGAGATGACAAGGAACTTGATGATATGCATCTCGTACTGGAATACTATGCGAGGGGCTTCAAATTTGTGCCCATAGACATTTATAAGGCAAAGGCACGTCATTTTACCATAGTTGACGGAGCGCTTATGCCATCACTTGTCACACTTCAGGGCCTCGGCGAGAAAGCGGCGGAGATGATAGAAGATGTTTCGGCAAAGAAGAAGTTCCTCTCGAAGGATGATTTCAAGAGAAGCTGCAAGGTGAGTGATACGATCGTGCAACTCATGTCGAAACTTGGTCTTCTTGACGGACTTCCCGATTCCGAGCAAATATCGTTTACCGATATGTTTAGTATGTGATAATAAACCCAAGGGAATTATATAATGTTTTATGTTTATTTTTGGGTAAGCGATATTGCGGATGAAGTCCTTATGTGTTAGAATGTAAACAGTTTTTTAAGAAGCAAATATATGTCAGTTTTTTAATAAATGTGTAATTTTTGAAAATAGACTTGCGTTATCTTTGTGGATTGTATATATTTTTATAAGGGTACAAGAGGGGAGCGTTGTATGGGCCGAAATGTTGTTTTTTTGAAGACTATCGTATTAGAAATCATTGCTATACAGGGCACCTAAATAGTATTTGGTGCTTGATAGCAATGTTTTTTTGTTATAAACGTAACGCTGGATAAAAAATGTTGTAATTGCGGCCAATAAACATTACATCAAAAAGGAAAAAGGTTTATGGAAAATTGTGAGATAGAAATTATGAATTGTGATAATAATCCTGCCTATGTCCTTGGAGATGCTACGCATTTTTCACTTACTGAGTATAAAGTTCTTCAAAGTTTTAACGGAGAAGGTCTGGCTAAATGCTTTAGAATGAGTTACAACGGAAAGCTCGAGTTATTTTATTCGGTTGGGGGCACTTTTAGACCACTTTCTCATATATTGCCGCTTTCCGCTGAAAAAGATTTTGCTGAAATTATTAAAAATTTACTCATCGCTGTTCTTGAAGTAAAAAATAATGGTTTTTTAAATTTGGCAAATCTTGATGTCTCTTTAGAACATATTTATGTCGACAGGGAGACTCGCAGAGTTAAGTTCGTATATATTCCGATAAACAGAAATTCGTTAATTGATGCGCGTATAGTTGAAGACAGTTTTCTTTCGGAAATGATCGAACTTATATGTAACAGTTCACTGAGGTTGTCTGATGAAATATATATGTATGCAGACAATAATGAAATAGGTACTTTTACTGTTCAAGATTTATATACGAATCTCGCAAAAAACAATCCGAACTCTGTTTTTGATGAATCAGGATTTCAGGGTAATGGTATTGAGGAGGCAGGTCGACGGTTATTATTGACATCAATGAATTCACCGGTGATCGTCGAGTTTGATATTCTTAAGGATAAGTATGCGATCGGAAAGAGTGAAAACAATGACGGCGTAATAGGTCATGATAATTTGATAAGCAGGAAGCATTGTTTATTTGAAAGAACAGTTAATGGATTTACAGTGAAAGATTTGAATAGTACAAACGGTACATTTATTAATGGAAAAAGACTGACCCCGGATGCATCGGTGGAAATAAAAAATGATGACTCCTTAAGGATTGCAGATATTGTGTTTAAAGTTGAAGTAAGGTAAAACATGTTCGCCACGTATGATCCTTCAAAAAAAATATTCGTAACAAATGGATGAAGGTTATACCTAATGGGGGGAGGTGAAAAAGAATTAAGCCGAGAATTATCATAGCCGACAAGGACTATAATTATATTGTTCCGATAAAGGTAAGATTTGTCGAGGAATACTTTGGTAGGATCAATCTTGAGATAATCACGGATGAGAACTATTTTAATAATCTGTTCAGTTCGCCACAGAAAGTGGATGTGCTGATCGTTTCAGAGGAATTGTACAATCCGATTCTTAATAAACATGACATTGAGAAAATTATAGTACTTGCTGAAACAGTTGATGATGCAACAACACATAATCCGATTGCAAGAATTTCAAAATACACCAGCCCAAAGGAAATTTTCAGCAAAATAATTGGGATAAGTGGCAATTCTATCAGAGCATTGCCGGATAATAACGGAACTCAGATCGTATCGGTGTATTCTGCATTTGGTGGAGCAGGTAAGACTACAATTTCCTTGGGTTTAGCCACTAGACTTGCACAAGGATATAAAAAAGTACTGTATATAAATGCGGGATGGATTAATTCTTTTGGATTTAGGCTAAAAGATCCGTCAACGATGTCTTCGGTCGATGCGAGAGCGATAGGCTCCTGTGCGGACGATTCAATGTATGATGCTGTTAAAAGAGTAATCAGAAAAGAAGGGTTTTCGTATTTGCCACCGTTTGGATTGCCTTTGATATCGTTGGGTGTGGATTACGGAATCTATGAAAAATTGGCTGAATCCGCAAAAAAATCTAAAGAATATGATTTTATTATTGTGGATGCAGATTCGGGTTTTGACAGATATAAGGCGTCCCTGCTTAAGCTTTCAGACAAGGTGGTAGTTGTTACAAAGCAGGATAAAGCTTCACAGAGTGTCACGGACATTTTAATCTCGAGCATTATTGATTCGAACAACGAGAAATATTTGTTTGTTTGCAATGAATTTGGAGGGGAAGCAAATCTTGATGAGGTTGATCCGAACAGAAATAGATCGGGATGTATAGAAGAAACAATCGAAAAGATTCCGGACTGTGATGAAAAGCCTTTAGAAACTATAGCCGAGATAAATGGAATACGGCGATTGGCTTGTTTGATTATGTGAGGTTTACTTGAACATGGATGACGAAAAAGCGGTGGTTACATTTTGGATAAAAAAAAGAAATATGTGCGTGGACATTGAAATTCCACTTGAAATATCCGGTGATGAATTGGTTAGAGCACTGAATACCGCTTATGATTTAGAAATAGATGTATCGGATTCGGGGGCATGCTTTCTACGTTCGGAAAATCCGGTGGCGCTGATAAAAGGGAAAAGACTTCTCCGAGATTTTGGAATTCGTAACGGGACTATGATCAGTTATATTTAGTGAGGCTAAGAATGCAGTACGGTTATGTTATAAAGATAATTGGAAGAGATTTTTACAGGGAAGTTCAACTTCCCGAGTCAGTAACTGCATTTTCGGTCGGTACAGGGTTGGATTCTGACAGTAGATTTCGCAAGGAATTGTTTTTTGAAGAGTTTGAGTTGGTTTTCTCAAATAGTTATGGAAAATGGAACGTTTCCTGTACAGAGAATATTTTTATAGATACTGATAATATTGAAAAATTGTTTTCTAAAGAACTGGCACATGGTGATCAGTTCTCGGTTAAATATCGAAATTCTGAGAATGAGTTGTTTAAGATAGAATTCACTTATGATTTTGATAATGATGTTAAGGACTATACGAGAGTGATCAATCTCGGCGGGGTTGAAAGGGTATCTATCGGTTCGGAAGTTAATTCTGATATAAGATTGAACGGAGAGTATGTTGCAGATACACTTATAGAACTAATTCGCTTGAATGCAAATTCTTTTTCGATAAATGTTCGCAAACCGGGATTCGGGGTCCTGTTTAATGGGCAGGTATTTAATAACAATAAGACGCTGAATGATGGTGATTTTGTATCGATCGCTGATTGTAGCTTGTATTTCAGAAATAATTGTCTTTACACATCAAAAAGTGTTGTAACGGGTTTAAAATTTCAGGATCTCCCTGTTCGAGAAGGATATCCGAAGTTTAACAGAAATACACGCATCAAGGTGAAGATTGATGATGAAGATATAGAGATACTTGACCCTGTTTCGCCGCCGGCGCAGCCTGCAGGAAATATTATGATGCAGCTATTCCCGGCTATTGCAATGATACTGCTTACCATTATTGTACGTGGTTTTTTGGGGAACAATTCAAATTCTTCATTTATCATATTCAGCGTATGTTCGATGTCATTGGGTATCATAACCTCTATTGTCAGTATGGTATCTGAAAGAAAAAAATACAAAAAAGAAATTGCCTCGAGAATAGAAAACTATAATGCTTACATTAACCGAAAAAGAAAGCAAATTGCCGCTTTAAGGGCAGAAGAGTTATATAAACTGAATAAGATGTATATCTCATCAAATGAGGAAATCGAAAATATCAGGACATTTTCCGGAAATATATTTGACAAAACTGTTGATGATGAAGATTTTCTCAGTGTCAGGGTCGGAACAGGCACGATTCGGGCACGACGTAAGATTGGATATAAAAAAAGAGAAACATACGAAGCAGAAGATGAGCTTGCAGCATTACCGGAAAAAGTATCGGAAGATTTCAAGTTTGTTTCAGGAGCGCCTGTCGTTATTAATTTAGTTGAAAATAGTGTTGTAGGGATTATAGGTAGCCCTAACGATTGTAATGATTTTGTAAAAAATATTGTACTTGATATAGTATCACGACATTATTTCAGAGATGTAAAAGTCTTTTTCCTGTTAAGTGAAGTTGACGTGTCTAAATATGAGAGATGGATAAAATGGTTGCCACATATTACAGACCGACAGTCGGGAATCAGAAACGTCATATTTAACAGTGAGAGCAAGAACCTTCTCTTTGAAAGATTATATGTTGAATTTGGAAAACGTCTCAACAAAGAAGGAAGAGACACAGCACATTATGTTGTATTTGTCTTAAATGAATTTGGAATTAAGACACATCCGGTATCTCAGTATATCAGTATGGCCAACGAATGTGGTGCAACATTTTTGTTTTTTGAAGAAAAAAAAGAAAGCTTGCCTTTGGGGTGCAGTAGGATAATTCATCTCACCGGAAATCGTTTGGGAAGAATGATTGATACAACTGACGGTGATACTGAACAGCCTTTTGAATATAACTTACTTACCGATGAGCAAATGGAGAATGCAGCTAAAATGCTTTCCCCGATATATTGTGAAGAAATCAGTTTGGAAAATGCTTTGACGAAAAGCATTACGCTGTATGAAATGCTTAATATATTCGGAGTCGAAGACATTGATTTGAGAAATAATTGGGCAAAATCAGAGATTTACAAAACAATGGCAGCTCCATTGGGAGTAAAGACAAAGAATGAAATGGTTTACCTTGATCTGCATGAAAAAGCACACGGTCCGCACGGACTTGTTGCGGGAACAACAGGATCCGGAAAATCTGAGATACTGCAAACTTATATTCTTACAATGGCAATTTATTATCACCCCTATGAAGTTGGGTTTGTAATAATTGATTTTAAGGGCGGCGGAATGGCAAACCAGTTCAAGAATCTTCCACATATGATGGGAGCCATAACTAATATTGACGGAAAAGAGATAAATCGCTCATTGATGTCGATAAAAGCCGAATTGGAAAAACGCCAAAGGGTCTTCGCCGAGTATAATGTTAATAATATAAGCAACTATATAAAGCTTTATAAAGAGGGAAAAACACAGATTCCAATTCCTCATCTTATTATCATAGTTGATGAATTTGCAGAATTAAAAGCTGAACAACCTGATTTTATGAGGGAGCTGATTTCGGCAGCACGTATAGGCAGAAGTTTGGGAGTACATTTGATATTGGCTACACAAAAACCTGCCGGACAGGTAAATGAACAGATATGGTCGAATTCAAAATTTAAACTTTGTCTAAAGGTGCAGACTAAGGAAGACAGTAATGAAGTCATTAAATCTCCTTTGGCTGCAGAAATAAAAGAGCCCGGAAGAGCATATCTACAGGTGGGAAACAATGAAATATTTGAGTTGTTTCAATCTGCGTACAGTGGTGCCTCTTCAAGTGGAGGAGATGCTTCAAGTGAGAAGAAATTTGTAATCTCGGAAGTTGACCTGATGGGCAAAAGAAAAGTGGTATTTAAGAGCGGAGTATCAAAACAAAGTGGTGAATCCATAACCCAACTTGAGGCGTTGGTGGATTATGTAAAAGCTTATTGCGAAAATGAAAATATAAGCAGGTTGCCGAGCATTTGCCTGGCACCTTTGACGGATTTTATTGAATATAAGAAAAATAATGTCAGCACCAATCCTTTTGAAATACCTATCGGCATATATGATGACCCTAGCCGTCAGTTGCAAGATGTTGCCTGTTTAAATGTTGCAACGGGAAATACTGTTATAATCGGATCTTCTCAGTATGGAAAAACAAATCTTCTCCAATTGATCATAAGGTCACTTGCGGATGATTATACACCGGATGAAGTGAATATTTATGTGCTTGATTTTGGGTCAATGGCACTTAGGTCTTTTGAAAATCTGAATCATGTGGGGGGTGTTGTTACCCCTGCTGAGGATGAACGGATTAAGAATTTATTCCGGTTGTTGATGAAAGAGGTAAAAAACAGGAAAGAAAAGTATGCAAAATTAGGGATTACATCCTTCAATTCTTATGTTGAGGCGGGTTACAGTGATCTGCCCAGAGTAATGTTATTGGTGGATAATTTTATAGCATTCAAAGAGCTTTATCCTGCATATGAGGATGATTTCCTTTCTCTTTGCAGAGAAGGCGTTGCATTGGGTATAAGTATTGTTATTACATCACTTCAGATGAATGGAATAACATATAAGTATTTGAGCAACTTTTCTAACAGACTTTGTTTGTATTGCAATTCGAGGGATGAATACGGCTCGCTCTTTGACAGATGCAGGATTGAACCAAAATCGACTCCTGGTAGGGGATTGATAATGCTTGATAAGGAGATGTTTGAACTTCAAACTTATCTCGCTTTCAGCGGTGAAAGAGAAATAGAACGTGTAGAAGCAATAAGAGCATTTGTGAAACAAACCAATTTACGGTGTGAGAACAGTTTCGCAAAAAGCATTCCTTGCGTTCCGGACTCGTTGGATATGTCATATGTTAATGCCAATGTTAAAGACTTGTTACCTTACCATATAGTAGCAGGGATTGATTATGACACGATTGATTTCCAAATACTCGATCTGTCACGTCTTGTGACACTGGGAATTTCAGGCAGAGAAAAGAGCGGAAAGAAAAATTTGGTCAAACTGATTATGAACTATTGTCAGAATGAGGTATTTGATCATCCTTCGAGAATTTATATACTCGATGATTATTCGCGTAGGCTTGAACAGTTTTCTTCAATGGGAGTGGTTGAAAAATACAGTATAGATATCAATTCATTTGAAGAAATATTGAACGAAATAGAGACGGAATTGTCGACCAGAAAGGAAAGAATGGTCGAGGAGGGTATTGGGTGTCTTGATAAAGAACCTTTGTTAATATGTATTGTTGATAACCAATCAATATTTGACAATGGTGTGATTACAAAACAAGTGTCCGATGCTTATAAGAGAATCATTTCAAGTTATAAAATGCAGAAAGTATTATTTGTTTTCTCAAATGTACCAAATGTGAATATTGCTTTTAGTGCTCCTGAGATGTTGAAACAGATGAAGGAACTTAGTGTTTTGTTCATAATGGAAGACATTACCAATATTAAGTTGTTTGATTTCAATATGAATATTGTTAAACAACATAAAAAACAGATCGAAATCGGAGATGCGTTCAGATTGAATGCTGATGGCACACTTTTGAGGGTAAAAACTGTCAAAGCAGAATAATATAAAAAGGAGTGATAGTGTATGGGAGATAATAATACTACCCCCCAGGTAGAGGAGCTTGATTCAGAAAGACTAAACCAAGCAGCACTTACGCTAAAAAGCAGCATTGAAAAGTACAATGAAATTGTTCATAAGATTTCGACTGAAACCAATTCCCTTTTAGGAACGTGGTATGGTAAAGGGAAAACAGAATTCGAAAAAGATTACAGTACGGTGTATCAACAGTTAAGTGATATCAGTGATATTATGTATGATCTTTATGATTCGTTGGTTGATTCGGACGCCATTTATATCCAGGCGGACGAGTCTATAGCTAAGAGCTTACATATGTAAAGAGTGAATATTTGGGAGGAAATATGAGTTATCTTGATATATTATATGGCCAGTTACAAAGCGAAAAGAATAAACTTGCCACATATAAAGAAAAGCTTAATGTACAAAAAAAGAGGAAAGAAGATATAAAAAGGATACTATCTTCGTTGTATAGTGTTGCTTCCGATGATTCTGATGAAATAAATGGTTATCTTAATAAAATGATAGCCAATTATCCTGATGCATTGGATGGGGTCAGCGCGGCTGATAGTTTATCAACAGCTACCGAGGCTGATAAAGATAAAGGTTCGTCGGATGTTAATCTTAGTAATGCAATAAATTACCTAAATACGGAATTGTCAAAAGTGGGTGATAAAATAGCAGAGTTGGAGACTAATATCACTATTACACAAAATACGATTGATAATTTGAATTCAAGTATCAGAGCAGAAGAGGCAAGGATAGAGAGGGAACGACAGGAAGAGGAGGAACGCAGAAGGCAGGAAGAAGAACGTAAAAGACAGGAAGAGGCAAATGCTAAAGCGAAAAATACGAATAATGTGAAATATAATCATTGACATTAGGAGGTGCAACAGTGGGAACAGTATTTTACGGTAACTTTGAAAGAAAAAAAGCTCTCGATTATTACGGTGACTTTGAAAAAACAATATCTCTCGATTACGGACGTTTGGATGATATTATAAATGAAGCTTCAGAAGCATCTTCAATGATGCAGGATTACATAGATGATCTTTCAAAGATTGTGAGCTGTTATGGTGATGTATCCGGAGGATCAAGCGAGAACTTATCTAACAGTGAATATTATGTCAATAACAAGATAAAAGCACTTACAGCTAAAAAATCAACCTATAGTTTGTTTGCAAACAATGTCAGTGCTTTCAGTAAGTTCGCCTCAGAAAAAGATGATTATGTAGCTAAAACCATAAGCGAGGCAAAAAAATATTTTGTTGATCAGCACGATTATATAAAAAGTGATTGGTGGACATCAATTAAGGAATGGTTTATAGACTTAAAATACAGTTGTCCCATTTTTGATGCAATCGGAAATCTGATCAATAACATAGCAGAAGGGATATCTTCGTTAATTGATGATTTGGTTTACTGGTATAAATGTAATGGTGGTAAAGAAATTATAGGTGTTGTCCTTGCATTTGCTGGTGCGATTGCGGCTGTTGTGCTGGCCGTGCTTGCGTTTCCGGCAAGTGGTTTCGTAGCTGTGTGTGCGTTTTTTGGGGCTGCAATTACCGCGGCAAATGCGATATATAATATTATATCTTCATTTCAGGCATATGATGCCATTACTAAGGAAGAACCTGAACCTGCTTTGGCTAAGATTTATTCTGATCAGGATACTATTCAGGATTGGCTACGAAATACTGACTTTGAAAACAATGTATTAAACCATATATTTTATGGATTGGCTTTCACCTTAGACTTTGTGAAAACTGTATGTGATGTCGTTGC
>JAILPE010000065.1 GCA_024699645.1 Lachnospiraceae bacterium | reverse complement strand
GAAATGGCCGGGAAATGCCTGAAAATGCTTGAAAATGGATAGAAAAGTCCCGAAAGGACTTGAAAATTTCCGAAAGGACTTGAAAATTCCCGAAAGGACTTGAAAATTTCCGAAAGGACTTGAAAATTTCCGAAAAGACTTGAAAATTTCCGAAAAGACTTGAAAATTTCCGGGATGCGTCCAATACGAAATTAATCACCTCTGTGGACGTATTTTTCAGAGAAAAGACTTGGAAATGGCCGGGAAATGCCTGAAAATGCTTGAAAATGGATAGAAAAGTCCCGAAAGGACTTGAAAATTTCCGAAAGGACTTGAAAATTTCCGGGATGCGCCCAATACGAAATTGATCACCTCTGTGGACGTAATTTTCAGAGATATTTTCTTGAAAAGTGCCAAAATACGTCCAATACGGAATCGAGGGGAAAATTTGGCAAAAACACTCAAAAAACATGGTCCACAGAGACCATCAATTTTCTATTGGACGCAATTTTGTTAAACAAGCATTTAACATAGCAAGCATTTAGCATGACGTCCGGATAGCATAGCAAGCATTTAACATAACAAGCATTTTGCATGACGTCCGGATAGCATAACAAGCAGTTAACATCACCGACTATCAGATTTCAGCAGCTGCGGAGCCCACAAGCATAAAGCAAGTTGGATGGCAAGAAGTCGAGAGAGTAGCAAGAGATTTCAGCAGTTGCGGAGCCCACAAGCATAAAGCAAGTTGGATGGCAAGAAGTCGAGAGAGTAGCAAGAGATTTCAGCAGCTGCGGAGCCCACAAGCATAAAGCAAGTAAAACTTTTTGGATTTTGTCCGTATAATTGTTTGGTAAAACGTTTTTCGTTTGAGACTTGTTTTTTCAAGTAAGTTGGAGTATCATCTATATGCTGAAAAGAACGGGAGCTTGTATATACAGGCTGAGAGGAAGGTTGAACCTTCGACCGTAAACCTGATTTGGGTAATGCCAACGTAGGGAGATAATACACTGAATGTTATCGAGGCTGCCCATTGAAGGCGGCCTCTGTTTTTTCGTAAGACATATTGTCATGCGAAAACCGTTGACCCAAATCGAAAAAAAGCAAGAAAAATGTGATTTAGTATTGTTGCAGCCGAAAAGGGCAAGGATACAGTGATTGAGTATCGCATGTGTATTGCCTTAACAGTAAAGGTTAAGGAAAGCTTGATTGAGTGTTGCATGAGTATTGCCTAAACAGTAAAGGTTAAGGAAAGCTTGATTGAGTGCTGCATGAGTATTGCCTTAACAGTAAAGGTCAAGGAAAGCTTGATTGAGTGTCGCCGTACAGGTACATTTTTGGCAGAAGTACAGAAAGGAAGTGACGTTGCGTTCCCGGGGAAGTACCGGACTGATGGAAGGGGAGCGCCTTGCATCTTGTAATCATTCGTCTTACCGGAGGGCATGTGGAGTCTGATGCGTGACGAAAGCGATGGGAAGCCGTGTTTCGGCGTGAGAGGGGAAAATCGATTCCCGACCGAGCAATCCAAATATGCATGAAAATCGCGGATGTGTATGAAAACCGCAAATATGCATGAAAATCGCGGATGTGTATGAAAACCGCAAATATGCATGAAAATCGCGGATGTGCATGAAAACCGCAAGGAAACATGTAAACCGTCACATATGCATTATTTCGGATTGTAATTATAAACGAGAGGTATTCAGAAATGAAAGATTCAAAGAACATTATGAAGCTTGTCGTACTCTCAATGCTCATTGCTTTAGGCGTTGTGATCTCGCCCATTTTGAGGGTTGAGGGTATGTGTCCCATGGCACACTTCATAAACATTGTGTGCTCGGTTCTGCTTGGACCGTGGTATTCATTGCTTTGCGCAACGCTTATAGGCATAATCCGCATGACCATTATGGGAATTCCTCCGCTTGCACTCACGGGTGCAGTGTTCGGAGCGTTGCTTTCGGGACTTATGTACAGGATGTTTAAAGGGAAGATCATCTTTGCCGTGCTCGGTGAGATCATCGGAACAGGTATTATAGGCGCTATCGTGTCGTATCCCGTCATGGACCTGATCATGGGAAAGGAAGGGCTCAGCCTTTTCTTCTATGTTCCGTCGTTTATCTGCGGAACGCTCATCGGCGGCAGCATCGCATACTTCTTCCTTCGCAGGCTTGCGGATACGGGTCTGCTTATCAGATTCCAGGACAAGCTCGGCTCGCCTACGTACACTGACAAGAGAACGACACTGTCAACGGCGGTTACGATCGCAACATTCGGAGCAATCCTTTTCGTTGTATTCATGCTCATTCCGGGAGTCGGCCTCTTTAAGATTGAGGACGATACGGTATTCAGGTACTTGTCTTACGGCTCCGTTATACTTGCCGTGGTTGCTGCAGTCACCTACTTCATAGTAATGAAGATGAAGGCGGCGGCTGTAAAAGAATAACCGGAAGTTACGACGCGCCGGCAGGAAAAATTAAATGACTCATAACCGACGGCGTACTTTCTGATAGAACACCGTAGCAGAGAAAGGTGTGAAGTTATTGCAAGAGTACCGCACCGGGGAAAGTGCGGAAGTTTATACAAATAGACATAAGAAAGGGGAGAATATGGCAGAAGAGATCAGAAAAAATCCTTCGGGAATAGAGGAATTGCTGGCAAATGTCAGGCAGAAACGTCCTCTGATACACTGCATAACACACCCTATTTCGATAAATCAATGCGCAAACGCAATACTTGCTTTGGGTGCAAGGCCGATGATGGCCGAGCACCCGGGTGAGGTTGAGACAATCACAAAAAGTGCGGGAGCGCTTATGCTCAATCTCGGGAATCTTAGCCCGGAAAGAGCAGCCTCAATCCCCATAAGCGCTAATGCCGCAAAGGAAGCGGGGGTGAAGGTTTGCCTTGACGTGTGCGGCGCGGCCTGCCTTGAAAACAGGAGAGGGCTTGCGCTTAATGTGATCGGCAAATATGCGCCCGATGTAGTTAAGGGCAATTATTCGGAGATCATGGCGCTTGCGCGTGGGGATTACAGCAGCAGCGGCGTCGATGCGGACGCGGGGCTTAACGAGGAGGAGATTCTGAAGGTTGCGTCGGAACTTGCGGATAAATATGGGGTGACGATCCTTGCGAGCGGCAAGGTTGACATCATCTGCGACGGGCACAGAAGCTGCCTCGTAAGGAACGGCTGTGAGCAGATGGGAATGGTGACGGGCACAGGGTGCCTTCAGGGCGCGATCGCCGCAACATTTCTTTCGTGCAGGTTGGGATTTGATGCGGCTGTTGACGCTGCGCTTGTGCTTGGCGTGTGTGGTGAGCTGGCCAACGAGTCAAGCGGCGGAATATTTGCGAAGATGGCCGGCCGGCGAGGGACGTCTCCTAAAAAAGCGGTGCCGCTCGGGACCTTCGCGGTGAACCTTATGGACAGCATCTCGACCGTGACGGCGAAAGACATAACGAAAAAGGCCGACATCGCGTACATAGCGAGGACTTAGTTCGTAGCAGCGATGATTTAATGAAAAGGCAGATATCTCTATCAAGGGTGTAGTTCACGAGCAGGAAGTACACAGCGTGCAGCCGAAAGCGATTAATAATGCGATTAAAGGGGAGAAAAATGGGTTTCATTGATAAGGGAAAAATTGATTATACACTGTATTTTATTACGGACACGACATACGCTTCGGTCGATGAGATGGTCGCGCGCGTGGATGCGGCGATAAAGGGCGGCGCCGGGATCGTGCAGCTGCGCGAGAAGGATCGTGGCACGCGCGAGTACATTGAGATCGCGACCCGCGTTCATGAGGTTACGAAGAAGGCCGGAGTGCCGCTCATCATCGATGACAGGCTTGATGTGGCGCTGGCCATGGGCGCTGAGGGCGTACATGTCGGAAGCAGTGATATGCCTGTGAGCCTGGCTCGCAGGATTGCCGATAAAATTGCGGGCAAAGACTTCATCATCGGCGCGACTGCTAAAACCGTGCCTGCGGCGCTTGACGCCTATAAAAACGGAGCGGACTATCTCGGCTGTGGTGCGATCTACCCCACAACTACACATGTAAAGACAGTGATAACATCGACGGATACGCTGCGCGATGTGTGCAATGCCGTACCGATTCCCGTTAACGCTATCGGCGGCCTTAATGCTTCAAATATGGATGTCCTTGCGGGAATTCCCATTGCGGGGATCTGCGTTGTTTCCGCAATTATGAAGGCATCCGATCCCGAAAGAGCAGCACGCGAGATTTACGAAAGATCCGCGAAGCTATAAATAACGAGGCGGGGAAAATCCCGGCACGAATCAGGAGATATATATGAGAAATTACACAACACAGATGGATGCTGCAAGAAAAGGCATCATCACCCCCGAAATGGAAAAAGTGGCGGCCAAAGAGTATCGCACCCCGGAAGAAATCAGGGAACTGGTTGCCAAAGGACAGGTTGCAATTTGCGCCAACAAGCTTCATACTTGCATTGAGCCAAACGGCGTCGGCTCCATGCTCAGAACCAAGATTAACGTAAATCTCGGTGTTTCAAGAGACTGCAAAGACTACAACATCGAGTTGGAGAAGGTTATGGCGGCCGTAAACATGGGCGCCGAAGCAATCATGGACCTTTCCTCACACGGAAACACCCAGCCATTCAGAAGGAAGCTGACCGCTGAGTGCCCTGCCATGATAGGCACTGTTCCCGTGTACGATGCGGTCATCCACTATCAGAGGGATCTTGCGACTCTTAGTGCAAAGGACCTTATCGATGTCGTGAGACTTCATGCCGAGGACGGCGTTGATTTTGTGACGCTTCACTGCGGTATCACGCGCAAGACGATCGACCAGATCAAAAAGCATAAGCGTAAGATGAATATCGTTTCGCGCGGCGGCTCGCTTATTTTTGCATGGATGTGCATGACCGGAGAGGAGAATCCTTTCTACGAATATTTTGATGAAATTCTTGACATATGCCGTGAATACGACGTGACGATTTCTCTCGGAGATGCGTGCAGACCCGGATGTATCGCCGATGCCACCGATGTCTGCCAGATCGAGGAGCTTGTTCGACTCGGCGAGCTTACGAAACGCGCGTGGGAGAAGGACGTTCAGGTTATGGTCGAAGGACCCGGACATGTGCCGCTCGACCAGATCGAGGCAAATATGAAGGTGCAGCAGACAATCTGCATGGGCGCGCCCTTCTATGTACTCGGACCGCTTCCGACCGACATCGCGCCCGGTTACGATCACATTACAAGCGCTATCGGTGGAGCCGTAGCAGCTGCTGCCGGCGCAGCATTTCTGTGCTACGTGACGCCTGCGGAGCACCTTGCGCTTCCTAACGTAGATGATGTTAAGCAGGGAATAATCGCATCGCGTATTGCGGCACACGCAGCCGATATTGCGAAGAAAATCCCTCATGCGCGTGACATCGATGATGCCATGGCTGACGCTCGCAGAACATTTGACTGGGAGAAGCAGTGGGAGTGTGCGATCGATCCCGAAACAGCCAAAGCAATCAGGGACAGCCGCGCACCCGAACACGATGACAGCTGCTCGATGTGTGGAAAATTCTGTGCGGTGCGCAGTATGAACAAAGCGCTCGCAGGAGAGTATATAGACATTTTATAAGAGAATGGAGGTCTCTTTTTGCGCTTTTACAGAGCCAAATCGACGTGCTGGATCGTGCCGACTTCACCTGTTTCCTTGAGGTAGATACCCGTCTTGCGGACTTCTCCCTGCAGAACGTTTGAATCGTCCTTCAGGCTGAACTGCGTGCTGGCGCTGCCGAGGTATATTGCGCCTACATTTGCCTCTTTGAGGTCGATGAGGTGGTCGTTGCCCTCGCTGTCCTTAGTCCAGACCTTGAGGCGGGAGTAGACGGAATCGTTTTCGTCGATCCACGAGTTGCCATCTTCGTCATAGGCGGCAAGGTCCGCAAATCCGTCTCCGCTTTCGGTTCCGAAAAGCTCGCTGCCGTTATCGATCTTGCCGTTTTCGTCTTTGTCGAGGGCAAGGAAGCCGCTTCCTTCGCCCGCAAATGATATGTTATCCTGCTTGCCGTCATTATCGAGGTCGAATTTGAATTTGACGTCCGAAAGCCCGGCGTATTTGTTGTCAATGTTTATGATCAAAGGATCCGTAACGATTATGTTCTCTGCCGTGATGGACTCGAACTGCGCCGAGAACGATCTCGACATTGAAAGCTCCACGCCAAACTCAATCTTGCGGCCGTCTTCGGTGAACGCGAGACCTTTTGAAGAGAAGGTCGTGAGTTCGCTTTCGTTATGATATCCGCTGATCGCAGTGATCTTCTGCCAGGTTGTTCCGGTAGAAGTTGTGCCGATCTGAATGGGCACGGCACCACCTGCGGAACGGGCACCGGAACTTCCGCTTACAGAGACGGCTGCCTTAAAGCCGCTTATCTTGCGCGCCGAAAGTGATATTTCAGCCTTCTTCATGTTGCTGCTTCTCAGATCAAGTACATCACCCTTTTTCATCTGCTCCATTTCAAGCGGATCAAGCCTTCCCTTACCGCTGAGAGCAGCAAGAAGCTTCCTCAGAAGAGTGATCTGAAGGTCGGCCTCGGCGTCAAATGTAAATGGAGGCTGTGTTTTGTTCTCGTTCATCTGTTCAATCATTCTTCGGAAATTGTTTTGCTGTTGCTCACGGGAGGCCTTGGCCTGTGCCTGCTCTTCCTCTGTAAATTCAAGGATGCCGGCGATAGCGCTTCCGCTGTGAGCCTCCGCATATGCTTCAATCTTTCCTGCAGCGCCCTGTGTTCTTGTTGTGACGGAGAGTTGTTCGGCTGAACTTGCTTCGCCGTAAAGACGTTCAGAATCCATACTTATAGTGCTGGCGTTAATTTTCATTTGGGTCTCCTTTCCCTGAACCTGTATGCGGTTCCTTTGAGGACCGGCGGGTAATCCTCGCCCATGTCCTACCTCCCGAAAAATCCGTTTTTCGGTTTGAAAATGTCAGCCGGCGCTGACATCTGAATCCTGATCCAAGTTTCGCGAGTGAAACTTGGATCGTAATATGTATATCGGCAGTGGAAGTGAAAAACTTTACCTCGTGCCGGTTGATAAACAGACGGGAATATACCGCTAAATATATCGAAAAGATTGTTAAAAATATCGAAAAAACGAGTAAAAAAATTACATAACGAAAAAGCCGAGAAATCCTTGACGGAAAGTACTGCGCGTGCTACAATCCGTAATTGCAAGCGAATGAAATTTATTCTCATGCAAACTAAAGGATCCTTTTTATCAAGCCAACGGACAGGCGGGATCTGTTGCCGAACGTGGTTAAAACCCGATGAGCGCTTTTGATTCGGGAAAAGAAGAGTCTGCACAGACGATTCCGGAAAGAACCACATTATTGATTGAGTTAAAAGCTCAAATTTTATAGGTTGATTTTATTTTGTGCGAATGCACATCATCTTGTGAAACGGTCAATAAGAGTACATGGCAGTAGTTGGCATGAAGGCTTAAAGTACCACCCGGGCAGTCGTTTGTGACATTAATAACGAAACGGATTATAGGTGATGTGTTCTTATGTGCACATCGCTTTTTTTTCGTCATATGCAAATGACGAAAGACATCGGCCGCATGCCGGATCGCGAAATATATATTTTATGAAATAACGGAGTCTGTGAAATGGACAAGAGGGACCAGAGAAGAGCGCCCGTATATGAGGCACTCGAAGCATTTGCCAGAAAAAGGGTTGTACCCTTTGACGTACCCGGACATAAGAGAGGAAGAGGTAATCCCGAGCTCGTGCAGCTTCTCGGTGAGAAGTGTGTCGGGCTTGACGTTAATTCGATGAAACCTCTCGATAACCTGTGTCATCCCGTAAGCGTTATCCGTGAAGCCGAGGAACTTGCGGCAGATGCGTTTGGCGCAGAATATGCGTTCCTCATGGTCGGCGGAACGACAGGTGCGGTACAGAGTATGATACTTTCCACCTGCAAGCCCGGCGATGAGATCATCCTCCCTCGTAACGTCCATAAAAGTGCGATAAATGCGCTGGTACTTTGCGGCGCCATTCCCGTTTATGTGGAACCCAAGACCGAAAACCGCATAGGCATTGCCCTCGGGGTCACACCCGAAGAGGTTGAAAAGGTGATGATCGCCCATCCGAATGCAAAGGCGCTCCTCATCAACAACCCCACTTATTACGGCATTTGCTCGGATGTGAAAACGCTTACCGACCTCGCCCATAAGCACGGAATGAAGATGCTCGTCGATGAGGCGCACGGCACACACCTGTACTTCGGGAAGAATCTTCCCACAAATGCGATGGCGGTCGGCGCCGATATGGCAGCGGTTTCCATGCACAAGTCGGGCGGAAGCCTTACGCAGAGCTCAATACTCCTCACAAACAACGGAATGAATTCGGACTATGTCCGTCAGATCATAAACCTCACGCAGACAACGAGCGCTTCTTATCTGCTTATCTCGAGCCTTGATATTTCGCGCAGAAACCTCGCACTACGAGGAGCCGAGTCGTTCGCGAAAGTCGTTGACATGGCCGAGTACGCAAGGTCGGAGATCAACGCCATCGGCGGCTATTACGCCTATGGCCGTGAGCTCTGCAACGGAGGCAGTATTTTCGATTACGATGTGACCAAGCTTTCTGTTTACACACAGGAGATCGGTCTGACCGGAATCGAGGTCTATGACCTCCTGCGCGACGAGTACGACATACAGATAGAATTCGGTGACATCGGAAATATCCTTGCATACATATCTATCGGTGACAGGATCAGAGATATCGAAAGACTTGTTAATGCTCTTGCGGATATAAAGAGGCTTTACGAGAAGGAGCAATCGCCCACTATTTCCGGCGATTACATCCAGCCCACCATCGTAATCTCGCCGCAGCAGGCCTTTTACAGCGATAAAAAGCTGCTTCCGCTTGCCGAAACGGTCGGCAAGATATGCGGAGAGTTTATCATGTGTTACCCGCCCGGAATCCCGATCCTCGCTCCCGGGGAAAGAGTAACGCAGGAAATAATAGATTACATTCAGTACGCTAAGGAAAAGGGTTGCTCGCTTCAGGGAACGGAAGACCTTGAGGCAAATTACCTGAATGTACTTGTATAAGCGTTCACGGATTCCGTGGGGCGAGATGAAATAATTTTGAAATGTGTGCATAACGAAGAGGAGACGCTATGGAATATTGGTTTTCGGAGTATCATACAAAAGATGTGAAGCTTTCGATAAGAGCGGACGAACAGCTCTATTCGGGTAAG
>JAILPE010000067.1 GCA_024699645.1 Lachnospiraceae bacterium | reverse complement strand
TCCCAGCGAAGATCTATACGGTCTCCACCGTGAATCTCATTGATAAAATCGCTGTCCGCGCCGTTTACGCGGATAACTGCCTTGTCTCCGCTCGGTTTCTTCGGGTCGAACGAAGGATAAACGTCAAGGATATCAACAAGTCTGTAAAGATCCTTTCCTTTCAGTTCCAGCGGCGTGTTATTCACGAAGACTCTTATATTATGGGGTCCCGCCGGTTCCGCGGTATTTATCTCATCCGAACTCGCCGCATTTGCGGGCTGAGTGGCGACAAACCCTGTATTTTCAGACGTTTGAGCGGTTTCACCTTCTTTTTCTTCCGCCCCGACACCTGATACATCTTGCAACATTTCCTCCTGATTGTCAAGCGAACTGTCTTCACCCGCCAGTTCAAAATCAAGAGTGAAATTCTCGTAAACCTTATCCTGAGGAAGTGCCGGCACGTTATTGATGCTTATTGTTCCGACTGCCTCAACGTCCATATATTCAATCAAGAGTCCCGCCGTATAATAATCGGCTTCTTCGATAACGTCTCCGTTTTGCACCATCATGTCGGGCTGTGCTTCCTTGCCGTTAACAAGCAACAGTCTCGGTGCCGATACTTTGTGCCCGTTGACATTAAAGCAAATGCTCCTTGCGTTTTCGGCAAGGCTCTCAACGCTGACAGTTGCGGGTTCTCCCTTTGTTGAAGGAGTAATGATGACTTCATCGCCTCTGACGATCGGTGTCGAGATCGAACCGAGCTGTCCGTTGACCTTGATCGTGGCTCCTTCACCGGCCTCACCGCGCACAAGGCGGCTCTTGCCGTTAAATGTAAACGACACACCGTCTCCTCTTCTGGGGAAGAGCGAGCTCGTATCGATCCCGATCCCCATCGCTGCGTCCATGACTGTCAGATGACCGTTGTCATACAAACGCAACAGTTCGCCGTTCACACGTGCAAATATGAAGTTATTGTTCTGTTCGTAGTAGTTAAGGCAAATGCCTATAGGCGTTACGAGCATCGGATCCTTCTTGACGTTTTCCTCAAGGAATCTGACCTCCGTGAGTACCTCGGCACCTCTGAGCGCTACTCTTTCGCCCGGGATCTTGAGTGCCGCGGCGATCATATCCGTGAATCCCGGGATCTTTCCGCCTCCGCCGACAAGAAAAACAGCACTCGGCGACTTTCCGCCGTTGAGTTCCTTGATCTTGTCCGCGATCATGCGCGCAAGCTCTTTCATTGAATCGGTTATCGATGCTTTAAGCGATTCCGCATCGCATCCCGTCTTCAATCCCATTATATCTTTGTATGTTATCTTCTTTTTCTTACCGGAAAGCGCGATCTTCATGCTCTCCGCAGTAGCAAATTCCACAAGGTACTTCTGCATGATCGCTTCGGTAAAGAAGTCACCCGCCCTGGGGATCATGCCGTAAGCCGTAACGCTTCCTTCGCTTGTGATACATATATCGCTTGTTCCCGCGCCGACGTCAACGAGTGCGAGATTAAGGAGCCTGAACTTCTGCGGAATAGCTATGTTTATTGCCGCAATAGGCTCGAGCGTAAGGTTGATCACTTCAAGCCCCGCCCTGTCGGTTGCTGCGTAAAGGCCGTCCGTTACATCTCTCGGAAGGAATGTGGCAAGAATGTCGGCGCCTATAGCCGTCGCTTTGTGGCCTTCAAGGTTCATGATCGCAACATCGCCAAGGTAATACTTCGTAACCGAATAACCGACGCAGAAATAATTACCGCCTTCTTTTTCTTCCCGCCTGAGCGTGTCACTTGCTTTTTCAACCCCCATAAGCTCCATGGTGTGGATCATCCCGTTATCGACGACCGCTTCTCCCTCAAGGTCGTAATCTATTCTGACCTGTCTTGTTTTAAGCACGCGACCTGCGGCTGCAATACACACTCCGGTGAGCTTTGTTCCGGTCTTCTGCTCGAGCTCGCGTCTGACTTCACCGATCGTTGCCGCAACAGCGCCGATATCATGTATCTGGCCGTCAAGCATGGCACGGGTTTCATGGAACCTCACGGACTGAGCTACCGCAACGAATTCACGCGCGGACGTCCTGTAACCGACGGTACCGACAATACTGCGCGTTCCGATATCCAAACCAAAGATCAAGTTTTCTTTACCCGTATCCATACACCCTCCTCTTTAGGTGCGGTCCACAAGCCGCAGCTATTTTAAACATAGCAATATTTTATGAAAATTTTGTGCCCGTTTTTTGTCAATTACAGTTTTATCCGTCGCCCGGCTTTGCTTGTCCTCATGGCAAAGCTCCCGACGCCATGCTTTGCTTGTCTTCATGGCAAAGCTCCCGGCACGCCGGTTACTCGTCATCGTCGTCATCATCCGGTCTTTCTTCCGTCTTTACGAAAGAAAGTGCGTCACGCAACTGTGCGAGTATCTTCTCTTTGTCCGCATCTTCTCCGTTTTCTATAACATAAGTAGAAGTTTCTTTATATCTTTCATCCGTGGGCTGCGACGCAAATACGCTCCTTATCCTTTCCTCATCATAGCCTCTCTCCTTAAGCCTCTTTATCCTGTCCTCAACCGGTGCCGTCACAAGCCACACCGCATCACATATCGGACAGTATCCCGCATCCGCGAGTATCGCCGTTTCTATGAGAACATGATCAAACAGTCCTTCGGATGTTTTTATCAGCGTTTCCACCGCTTCTCTGACATATGGATGCGTGAGGCTGTTGAGCTTCTCAAGGAGTTCGCTGTTGTTAAAGACCTTCTTGGCAAGCGCTCCTCGGTCTATTAAAGGAAGCTCGTCCTCCCCTGCCTGTCCCTTTTGGGAGCCGTTGCCTGCTGCCTGCGTCTTTTGGGAGCCGTTGCCTGCCTGTGCCCCGGGGTCCGCAAGACAGTCCGGAAAAGCTTCCGCAACTCCCGCGTATGCTACCCCGCCCGGCATCATCTGCGTGCGCGCAAGCTTATCCGTATCTATATGAAGCATGTCAAAATTTTCCGATGCGAGCTTTGCCACAAACGACTTACCCGTGCCTGCTCCGCCCGTAATACCTATAACTGCCATATCGATGTCCTCTTTTTTATCCCAAATTGCTTTAGTGAGCGTCTCCCCAGTTCGTTCCGACCCCGATGCCGACTTCAAGCTCGACCGCAAGATCCGCTGAAGCTTTCATCTCTTCTTCAAGTATCTTTGCAGCCTTATTTGCATCCTTCTCGGCAACTTCGACAAGCAGTTCGTCGTGAACCTGCAGGATCAGCTTCGCTTCGGGAAGTTCTTTAGCCAAACGCCTATATACTCTGATCATCGCGATCTTCATAATATCAGCCGCCGTCCCCTGTATAGGCGCATTCATCGCGATCCTCTCGCTGAAGCTGCGTTTCACAAAGTTGGGCGAAGAAATATCCGCGATCGGTCTGCGTCTGCCGAACAATGTCTCCGAATATCCCTTATCTCTCGCAAAAGCGATCAGTCCGTCAAGATAACTTCTGACAGTCGGATACGTGAGGAAATAGGCGTCGATATAGCTCTGTGCCTCACTTCTCGAAATATCGAGGCCCGTGCCGAGTCCGAAGGAACTGATCCCGTATACGATCCCGAAATTGACCGCCTTAGCACGGCTTCTTTCCTTGTCCGTAACCTTCTCAAGCGGTATGTGGAAAACCTCGGCCGCCGTCGCAGCGTGAATATCCACATGATTCTTATATGAAGCGATAAGTTTCTCGTCGCCCGACATGGACGAAAGTATCCTCAGCTCTATCTGCGAATAGTCGGCATCCACGAACACATTTCCCTTGTCTGCGACAAACGCTCTTCTGATGAGCCTTCCCTTGTCCGACCGTATCGGGATGTTCTGAAGGTTCGGGTCGCTGCTGCTAAGCCTTCCCGTAGCGGTTGCCGTCTGGTTAAATGTCGTTCTGACTCTTCCGTCGCTTCCCATATATCCCGGAAGTGCCGTCGCATAGGTCGAATTCAGCTTAAAAAGCTGCCTGTAACTTAATATCATCTCGATGATCGGATCCTCGAGCCTTATCTTCTCAAGCACCTGCGCCGATGTCGAGTATCCCGTTTTCGTCTTTTTTCCGCTCGGAAGTCTGAGCTTCTCGAAGAGGATCGTTCCGAGAGCTTTCGGCGAATTGATATTGAACTCTTCGCCCGCACGCTCATATATCCTGTTTTGCAGCTCCTCGATGTCTTTTTCGAGACTCTTCGCAAACTCGCCGAGAGCCTTGGTATCGAGCAGCACGCCTTCCTTCTCCATGCACGCAAGAACATATGCAAGAGGCTTTTCGATCTCCTCATAAACATAAGTCATGCCTGTCTCTTTGATCGCTTTTATCTGTGCCGCAGCATTTTGGGCGCTCATCCTTGCCACGGTCACGTAGTCTTTATCAGTGAGCTGTTTTGCCTTGCTCCTTGAAGGTTTTTCCGCTGCCGCATCCTCATCCTCATCGCCGCTCGTAGCTCCCTCGGGGTTAAGCAGGTAATCCATAAGTTCGGGATCATGGACATTAAAGAGCTCGCCAACTCCCGTCAGCCTGTAAAAGTCCTTTAGTCCCTTAACGCATATGGCCGCCTTCCCGGCAATCTCGTCCGTAAACTTCTGTATCCCGACCTGTTCGAGTGCATCACGGGTTACCACAAATCCCTTGTCACCCGACCAAACAGCGAGTGCTCTGTATCCGCCGTCAGCGTCCGGAATCACTTCCAAACCTACAAAGAATCCCCTGTCATCCGTGTTCTCCGAATCCGCTCCTGCGGTTTTTTCGGAATCTGCAGTCTTTTCTGAGCCTGCAATCTTTTCGGGACCTGCAGTTTTTCCTATATTTGTCAGTACCTCTTCGAGTGCCTTCTTGTCTTCTACGGCCTCAAAGCTGATCTCTTCTTCGATCTCTGCTCTGTCGTAGTCCGCCTCTGTGCCCATAAGCGTCGGGACCTTAAGTGCCTTTATCTCGAGGTCTTCAAACTCTCTGACGAGTTCCATCCTCCGGTATTTGCCTGCGATCTCAAGGTCTTCGAGGGTAACATCGCCGAGGTCGATGTCTCTTTTGATCGTTGCGAGCTGCTTGCTTTTGAACGCGTCGTCCTTCGAAGAGCCTTCCTCATCCACCTTTGTAAGTATCTTAACGGGCGGTCTGTTTATGCCGAAACTCTTGAAGAGCTCTGTAAGCTCCTTCTGACGCGCCGGACTGACAGGGAGCGGCCCGATCTCATCGTACATCGCTTCCACCGTCTTATAATGTGCAATGAGCTTCGCAGCAGTTTCGCTGCCCACGCCCTTTACACCCTTGATATTATCTGAAGAGTCACCCATAAGTCCTTTAAGGTCCGGAACAGATGCGGGCTCTATCATAAATTCCTTTTCGACAAGCTCCGGATCGTACTCAAAACAACGATCGGGCACGGTACTCTTCTTTTCGATCCCGTATTTTTTGTAAAGCTCATCGGTCTTTTCCTGAGTCGAATGCATCAGGAAAAGGTGGGTTTTGTCGCTCACGAGCTGGAGGTAATCGTTATCTTTAGTCATGATCCTGACATCAACCTCGTTTTCGAAACGCGACGCAAGGGTTCCGGCATAGTCGTCGGCCTCGAACTCCTCACTCATGAACTGCTTAAAGCCTGCGGCGTCAAGCATGGCCTCGATCCTCTCGAATTGCTGTGAAAGGGGCTTCATGGTCGACTTCCGGTTTGCCTTATATGAGCTGTCGATCTTTCTGCGGAAAGTATCGCGCCCCATATCCCACGCGATTGCGAGATACTTGGGACATGCGCCGCCCGAAAGGATCTTGAAAAGCGTCCTGAAGAATCCGAAGATAGCGTTCGTATAGGCGCCTTTAGACGACTGCATGATCTTGTGGAAGTACTTTTCCTTGTCCTCATCGGTCTTCGCAAAAAGTATTTCCCTCGGCAGATTACCGAAGAACATGGTTGTGAGCAGACTCGATCCGTCTATTATAAGCAATGTGTCTTTCTTCTGTCCCATAACTTTCCTTTTCTGACTGTTATTATCTTTAACCTGCCGTCTCCGACCGTTATTATCTTCAATCCGGCGTTTCCGACTGTTTTGTCTTTAACCTGCCGTTAAATGTCCGAGCATTCCCGAAAGGAGGAAATAAATAACGATCAACAATGTGATCACTACGGCAAATATAAAATATCTCGCAAATCTTCTTCTGCGTTTCTTGGTTCCGACACGGTTGAGCATACGTTCCAAAGAAGCCTTATAATCGGTGTCGTTTCCTTCTTCACCGCTGTCAAGCTCCGACACTACGGAGTTGACCATATGGTAGACTTCAAGCTCACCGTAACACTCGGGGCATCCCTTTACATGACGGATAAACTCTTCGGTTTCTGCCGCGGAAAGCGATTGCTTCAGGAAGCCTTCAATAAGTGATTGACACTTTGTACAATCCATTCGGTCCCCTCCCCTCTCTGATCGTGTCCGTGACAACACGCATCATATAAGCGATGTGCTGAAATATCTCTCTGCTCTGTCGGCAAGCACCGTGGCGATGACCTTGTCCTTACCGTACTTCTGTGCCATGAGCTTTGCCGCCCATACATTCGCACCCGAAGACGTTCCGACAAGAAGTCCCTGTATCTTTGCGAGTTCCCTTGCCGTATTGATCGCATCGTCATCGGTTACTTCAACGATATCGGTGATGATCTTGGTATCAAGGATGTCCGGAATGAATCCGTCGCCGATACCCTGGATCTGATGAAGTCCGGGCTCGTCTCCGAGTAGCGCCGATACGTTCTTCGGCTCAACTGCCACTATCTTGCAATCCGGATTCTTTTCAAGCAGGTATTTCGCGATTCCCTGGAGGGTTCCGCCGCTGCCTATACCCGAAACATAAATGTCTATCTTCTTTCCAAGCTGCTCCGTGAGCTCAACCGCGGTCGTTCTGTAATGCATCTCCGGGTTCGCCGGATTCTGGAACTGCTGAGGAACAAAGTACTCATCGGACGATGCCGCGATCTCAAGTGCTTTGTCCACCGAGCCGCCGATACTGAGCTTCGGGTCTGTAAGTACAAGCTCCGCACCGAGCGCTTTGATGATCTTCTTGCGCTCCTCACTCATATTTTCAGGCATTACGATGATAACGCGATACCCCTTTCTGACACCGCACAGAGCGAGTCCGATACCGGTGTTGCCCGATGTGGGCTCGATGATCGTCATGCCGGGCTTTAGTTTTCCGTCTTTTTCAGCCTGGTTTATCATATTCAGGGCGATCCTGTCTTTAATACTTCCTCCGGGATTTAAAAATTCCGCCTTTGCAAAAATCTGAAGACCCGTCGTCTGCTCAAGGCTGATGAGCGGTGTATTTCCGATCAGGTCAATAACATTTGTGTAATACATCTTTGTTGCGAGTCCGTCGCTCGGACCCATTCTCCTCTTTCTTTATAATGTGTCTTCCCAAAGAGATCTTATTTTTCGGAGCCCTAACGCTTATGGGCAAGTACCCGACATCTTCGCATGAAGCCACAACTTATATTTTACCACATATATGGCTTTCAAAAAAGACGGAAAATCCGCATATGCATAAATCTCGCTCGTTTTTCCTTGCCTTGAAGGAAATGATGGCATATAATGAAACACGTCGATTCCGAAAGAAACAGATTGCAGAGGAACTCACCCGGCACAGGGATTACCGTGCAGATAAACTCACCCGGCACAGGGATTACCGTGCAGATAAACTCTCCCGGCTCGAGAAAAAACGTGCCGCAAAACACTTCGGAATGCAATATAAATTTAAGTAACGGAGAATCACCAAATGAACACTTCAGAAAAGATCGCAGAAAATAAGAACGGCAGAAACGGTTGCGCGCGTAAGATAATTGCACTTTTACTTGTTATGATCATGTGCGTTACGGCACTGACGGCCTGCTCGGGAAAATCGGAAGACCGCAAGCCCTTCGCGAATTCCACCGATCCTTTCAGTGACAATACGGAGATCATCTACGACCTCAACAAATCGACCGTTTCGCTCGGCAAATACCTCTATTTTGTTGCATACTATGAGCTTGTCGCACAGGCCATGATGCAGAGCTACGAGCAGGAATTCGGTTTCACCGGCGATTATTTCTCCCAGAAATATGATGAAACTCAGACCGAAGCCGACCACTACAAATCAATCGTTGAAGATACCGTGATCTATTATGAGATCCTTAAGAATAAAGCCCTCGACGACGGCTACTCTCTTTCCGCCGAAAAGGAAGAAGAATGTAATGTCACCGCACAGGCTACA
>JAILPE010000023.1 GCA_024699645.1 Lachnospiraceae bacterium | reverse complement strand
CACTACTTTCGACAATCCTCTTGTGGGATTCGGACTCGGAATCCTTCTTGCGCTCATACTTCAAAGTTCATCTGCGGCAGTCGGTGTTATTCAGGCTGTGGCCGCTGCGACCGGAAGTGTAACTTACGTGGTTGTCATCCCTATGGTCATCGGTATCAGTTTCGGTAAGCTTCTTCCCGTAGTTCTCTCGAGTATAGGAACAAAAAGAGAGGCTCAGCAGGTTACGATATCACAGGTTCTTATCAGCGGAACCGGTGCCGTCGTCGGCATGATGGTTATCTATTTTATATTATCGCCTCTCGGGCTGATATCATGGGATACTGTCATGACAAGAGGTACCATCGCTGACTTCAATACACTTTTCAACGTCGCAGTGAGTCTTGTTTTCCTGCCTCTCTGCGGTATCGTTGCCAAAGTCGTCGGAAAGCTTCGTCACGGCGATCCGCCTTCGAAGATTGACGAAGAACTCGCAACTCTTGACGACCGTCTTCTTGTAACTCCTTCAGTTGCTCTCGAACAGGCACGTAAGGTTATCAACAGCATGGGAAGCACAGTTGTCGAGAACTATTCTCTCGCGGTCGATCTGCACGAAAATCCCGAAAGCGAACCTCCCGCCGTTCTGGAAGAGAACGAGCTCTTCCTTGATAAATCGGAGACATATCTGTCCGACTACATGGTAAAGATCACGGCATGTCGCCTTCGTGACGACGAGCAAAAGCTTGCCTCCGAGATCATGCACTCCATAATGGACTTCGAAAGAATCGGAGATCACTGCATTAAGGTCAGTGAGGTTGCAACATACAACAAACAGGAAAAGATCGAGTTTTCACAGAATGCAAAGAACGAACTTAAGATCATTTTCGATGCCGTAAACGAGATCGTAAACAACACCGTCGATGCTTTTGTTTCAGACAATACAGAGCTCGCTCACAATGTTGAGCCCCTCGAGGAACTTACAAAAACACTTGCCGAGATCATCAAGCAGCGTCACATCAAGCGTCTCCAGTCAGGCAACTGTACCGTTCAGAGCGGTATATCCCTTACGGAATGCTTAACGAGTCTTGAACGTATAGCCGCATATTGCTCCAATATCGCACTCCATGTAATCGAAAAGCACACTGCAGGTGACGGTTTCGATATGCACAGCTATGCAAGCTTCCTTCACAACGAATCGCTTGATTATGCAAGGCTCTATGCCCAGTATGAAGAGAAATACCTTAATCCGCTTATGAGCCTTTGATGCAGTAGTGCAGTCCCTGCTTACGTACCTTTGATGCGACTTGGCATTCCCTGATCATCAGTATTCGACACGCCCGCGCGTGTTAAGGAGTCAGGTTATAGGCTTCTTCAACCGCGTCTTGCGTCGGAGTAACGGTCCCTGCCTTTCCGTATGTCTCATATATCAGGATTTCATTGGCGCAGTCTTTAACATAGTTTTTACGCATATATTCGAGCGTTTCGTCGCCAAACTCATTGTACGTTATATCGTAAATGCTTCCTCCGTTTATGTTCGGATTCGATTTTATCTTGCTGTTTTTCTGCGGTGCACAGCTTATCACCGTATCAAAGCCCGAAAAGTAATTTTCGGTGATGATGGGGTTTACCGCCCCGTTCACATAGACGCCGATCAATTTCGGAGCCACGCTGTTTCCTTCTTCATCAACAACCGTCGCATCCCTAATGAACCCATTTGTTTCCTCAAAACTGTTATCGCGAACCACCGAATTCTTCCAGTTCATCAGCCTGACTCCGTATGTCGTTACGTTAAAGAACGAATTGCGCAGAACGCTTATACCGGTGTGGTAGATCATCTCAGCCGGTTTCTCTTCGTCCTCGGGTTCCGTCTGGCTGTACCTGTGTGTCCCGATCCCGACCTCAAGATCCTTAAAAACGTTGTCCGTGATATATATGTTCTTGTTCGGAGTCTTGTCGTAGCTCGTCCACCCCTGCACAAATCCTCCCGTATTACGGTCCGGAGTGTCGATGTTGATCGCTTCCTTATGGCCCGTCGAAGTAGCCGTATAACCCGTAAACCAGTTATATGAGATATCTACATCCCGCGACGCATCCATCTCGATAAAGTGCAATCCGTTTACATTTTTAAAGAAAAGATTCCGTATCTTGATATTCTTGTTGTGACACATCATTATCGCGGTGCACTTGATGCCGCAAAGATCGATCCCGCTCCGTCCTTCGCCTATAAAGCTGATATCGTGTTCGCCGCCATAGCCCTTAAAAGCCTTCGTCGTATGGGTCGATGCAACGCACTGAAAAAGCGAAGTGGTGGCAGGTACCACCTTTGTATTTGTGTTGTCGATCTTTTTGATGACCGCTCCGTCCTCAAACAGGATCGTCGTATCGGAAGGCACGCAAAGAGTCGCTATGACCGGGTAATATCCCTTTTTGAGAGCCAGCATCCCGCCGCCGAGAGTTTCGAGGCGCTCAAGATACGACCGGAGCATAAAATAGCATGACGTATATTCGTTATAATCGTAGCGGTTGACATATCTGCCCAGATACGGCTCAGAATCGGGATGGACGACAAACACCGTTCCTTTTCCCTCGTAGATCCTTACATCAAGCTTTTTTGTAACTCCGAGAGAAGTCACTTCAACGCTTATATTTCCCGCTTTCTTTGCATGGATAACACATGAAGTCGCGTCCCCCGTTTCGATGCTCGCATATTGGGAACCCGTCAGCTTAAACGAGACCGGTCCTTTGTATCCGTAACGCTTAACGGAATAAACGGTATCGCTTCCGACAAACACGCCTTCAGGGAACCGGTCAAACTCGTAATACGGATCTTTTACGGTAACGCTCATGGTACATTTGGAAGTTGCGCCATCCGTTTTAACCGTCGCCGTGATCGTTGCCTTTCCTTTACCGACGGGGTGAATGATGCCGTCCGCATCAACAGTCGCAACCTTCTTTTTGCTGCTCTTATATTTTACGGTCGCCTCTTCGTCAACATCACGAAGAAAACTGTAATAGTCCTCATATCCCGTATAGAGGGTAACCTTCTTGTCTGCAAAGTAAGGAGCCGGAACCTTTTCTTCCTCTTTCGTGTCACTCTCGGAAGCAGGATCCTTCGACGTGCTCTGTGACGCAGTTTTCTCCTTTGCAAGCACCGGCTGCGTTTCAACAACAAAAAGAGCCAGAAGGACAAGCAGCAAAACGCCGGCCGCCTTCAAACTCTTTTGTATATGCACGCAGAGAGCACCGCACCCGTTACATGTACGGCGCCGTGTGCTGTCTGTTCGATTTTTTAAACAGGTTACTCTCATCTGTATTCTTGCGGACTCCCGCTTCACGGAGTTTTCCGCTCTGTCCTTCCACAAATAATACTTTTCGTTTCAAAGAGTCTACCATACGATTGAGTCAGATTTGTGATCACTCGTCATTTTCCGCGAGTTTCATCTCCTGCTCCGCCTGGATCTCGGGTATTGCCGAAAGCATAGGTTTTACTTCCGTTATTCCTTTTATGCGCCTGTCGACATAATTCTTTGTGATCTTACGCACCAGACCACAAAGAGCAACCACGCCGATAAGGTTCGGGATTGCCATCAAACCGTTAAACGTATCGGAAAGGTCGATCGCAAGTGCCGTATCGAGTATGCTTGACGCCAAAATGGCAGCAAGGAATATGACTTTATATATAATCGTTGACTTTGTTCCGAAAAGGTACTCCCATGCCTTCTTGCCGTAGAAGCTCCAGCCCAGGCACGTAGAGAATGCAAAAAGGGTGACCGCTGCGGCGATAAAGATCCCGCCGAACGATCCGAAGCTTTCCGAAAATGCTTCAGTCGCAAGTCCGAGCTTCGTAACTCCGCTCAGTGATGATCCCGTATCAATATCAACAACGCCGCTTGTAAGAATAACAAGCGCTGTGAGCGTACAAACAATGATAGTATCGACGAACACCTCAAAGATTCCCCAAAGTCCCTGTGTCACGGGCTCTTTAACATCCGAAGTCGAGTGTACCATAACGGAAGATCCGAGTCCCGCCTCGTTAGAGAAGACGCCTCTCTTAAATCCCCATGTCATAGCCTTCGCAATGACAGCTCCGCCGACTCCGCCGGCTGCAGCCTGAAAATTAAATGCTCCGCGGAAGATCGAGCCGAGCGCGGGAAGAAGTCTGTCCGCATTCATGACTACGATAACGATACTTCCGAGTATATAGAACACTGCCATAAAAGGCACGATCTTTTCGTTTGTTTCAGCGATCCTCTTGAGGCCTCCGATGATAACAAGGAAAGCGACTATCATGAGAATACTGCCGACGATAAGACTTCCGACCTGACTGGTTGCATATTCGGCATTCCCCGACAGGTCTGCCGCCACGGTCAGCACGCTCTCTCTGATCGTCGATATCTGACCCATGTTTCCAATACCGAACGATGCGAGGATCGTGAAGATACAGAATAAAAATGCAAGGACCTTTCCGATCGTTTTGCAATGCTTACGCGAGCCGAGACCGTCCCTTAAATAATACATTGCTCCGCCCGACCACTCTTTTTCACTGTTTCTGCGGCGGAAGAATATTCCGAGAACATTCTCCGAGTAATTGGTCATCATACCGACTATAGCCGCGATCCACATCCAGAAAACCGCTCCGGGTCCGCCCATGGTTATGGCATAAGCGACGCCCGCGATATTTCCCGTTCCGATCGTAGCCGAAAGAGCCGTACAAAGTGCCTGAAACTGGCTGATCGAATTTTTATCGCTTGATCTCGTTACCTTTTTCGCAAAAAGACGACCGATCGTCTTTTTGAGCATATGTCCAAATCTGGTAAACTGAAAAAATCCTGTCAGAACAGTCATCAAAACGCCTGTTCCGATAAGTAACGTCAGTGCCGGAACCCCCCATACCACATCATTAACGCTGCTGTTCACCTCAGAAACAACAGTAGCAAAATCATTCATCGATGTTCTCCTATTATTTTATTTTTGTCCTTTTGGTACAGACAGGTACTATTATACTTCCTACTCTTTACACATGTCAAAAAGAGAACTGCAAAGACCCGCATTTCCCTCCCGCCGGTTTGCAGCCACCGTGTTTTCACGGGTCTCTCTTGTTGACACATTTCGATTACGGGGATAGAATTACAGATACATCAAAAAAAACGATCAAAAAGAAGGACAAAATATGCATATCACACTTACAGGAAATCTCGGCAGCGGAAAATCTACCATCAGCAAGATCTTTGCGGAAAAGGGCTATGAGATCTATTCAACAGGCAAGATACAGCGTACTCTTGCCGCCGAGCGCGGTCTTACCGTCCTTGAGATGAACAAACTCATGGAGACCGACCACTCTTTTGACAACATCATAGACGAAACCACAACAAAACTCTCAAAAGAACACAAAGAAGACCTCTTCTTTGATTCAAGACTTGCATGGCACTTTGCCGTAAACTCGTTTAAGATCTTTCTTTCGGTGGATATCAACGAAGCCGCAAACCGTGTTTTTAATGACGACAAGCGCGGAGATGTGGAAAAATACAAAACCCGGGACGAAGCGAAAGCCAATCTTATCGCCCGTGCCGAAGCTGAAGATTCCAGATATAAAGAGCTTTACGATATAAACTATTTCGATATGAGCAACTACAACCTTGTTCTCGACTCCACATATGCGTCACCCAAAATTCTTGCGGGAATAATCGCAAAAGAAAAGGCTGCTTACGAAAACAAAATTGCTTCGGGGATCGCCCCCGAGGATATACCTTCACGTATCCTCATCTCACCCGCGAGACTTCTTGAAGCCCACTATGATAAGAGCAGAAAAGACGATGATGATATCTTCGACACAGACGACGTCATCATAAAAAGAACAGGAAGTTCCTTAACTCTTGTTCGCGGCTCTGATACGGTATGGAAGGCTATGAACAGCGGATACGAGTTCATCTCCGTAAAAGAGGCATAACGCTTCCCGCATCCTCATTTTACCTGAGCACGTGGCATTTCACGTGAGATTTCACGCATCCTCCCCGCTTTTCTCATCAGAGCGTATCCCATACTTCATGATTGATCCGAACCGAGGTTTCGTCACTCCACTTACCGTACTTTTCAGCAAAGTATTCTCTCTGACGTTCCTCTATGATCCTGATCTTGGCGGCATTTGTGGCCGCCTCGTCTTCAGGCTCGACACAGTCAAGTATGAACAGAGCGTCGGTAGAATCATACAATCCGTTTATCTCCCCTTTTTGCATAGAAAAAGCCACGATCGCGATCTTTTCCGATAGCTTATCTACAAGTGTAGAATAGTCTGCGGTAACGGTTATGGGCGTAAATTCCTCATCTGTCAGGTCGCTCAGCTTAGTAACATCGGGATCTGCCTTTACCCTGTCAAGATAGTCAAGTGCCTTCCGGCAACGCTCTTCCATTTCATCGTCATCGTACATAACGATCTCGTCATTGTCACCGTCGTGATACTTCATGATCGGAACATATTCAAGGATCATATTTCGCACCTGTTTCTCGGTCGTCGATGTATCGACATTGAGAGTCAGGTACTCATACACCTTAAGAGCCAGCTTATTGTCCGCATATATCTCACGCACGTCATTCTCTTTGATCCCGTACTTGTCGATCATTTCCGGGGTAAGTCCGTCCATATATGCGGCAGTCATGAGATTAATGTCCATGTTGTCTTCTTCCGTCAGCTGCAATCCGAGTTCCTCAGCCCTCGAGCATACGATCTCGGTATAGACGATCTGGCTTTTTATATCGTCCTTAACGGCACTTTTCATTGTTGTACCTCTCGCGTCGACAACATAATCCCAGATCGAGCTCCCGTAAAGCCTGTCCGTCTCCTCGTATTGAGGCAACGCATAAAGGTTCCACTTTGCAAGGTTTACGACCTTGTCGCCCACTATAAAAACAGTGTCCTTCTCAAACGCGATAACCTCCGGTGTTTCAGCCTCATTTCCCGAACATCCCGTCAGAGCGATCACGATCAAAAGAAAGAGCCCCGTTATCCTTTTAATCATTGTCCGTTCTCCTTCCTTTTATCGCTTCCGTATCAAGCATGATCTCCTTCATCACGGGAAGGAATTCAAGAAGACTGTCTATGACCCCTTTCGCCCGCTTCACCGCCGCACCCGAAGCAGAACGTATCCTGACATTGGGATTGAACTCAAGGTAAGGCACCTTACCCATTCTGAGGACAAGCCTGTCTTTGAATCTTTCTACGAGCTGAGGGAAGCACTCTCCCTTTAGCTTCGCTTTTGCATAAAAATCGATCCTCACGATCCCGCGCTTCTGCGAGATCGATGTTATATAAAGCTCATGCGCCATACTCTTTATCAACGCAATATTTAAGAGGTTTCGCACCGACGCGGGAATATCCCCGTACCGGTCCGTGAGTTCGTCCTCCATATCGCTGCGGTCGCCCTCGTTCGAAACCGACGCGATCTTCTTGTACGCTTCGAGCTTCTGGATCTCGTTCTTTATATACGAAGACGGGATAAAAGCATCCGTCTCGATATCAACAGACGTATCAAAGATATCGCTTTCAACCTCTCCGCCTTCCTGCAGTGTCTTTACGGCCTCCGAAAGCAGCTTGCAATAAAGATCGTATCCGACCGATTCCATATGTCCGCTCTGCTCTGCCCCGAGAAGGTTTCCGGCTCCTCGTATTTCAAGGTCCTTCATGGCGATCCTGAATCCCGAACCGAGATCCGTAAATTCCCTGATGGCCGCAAGTCTCTTCTCCGAGACCTCGGAAAGTTCCTTGTTGAACTTATACATTATAAACGCATATGCAGTCCTCGCGCTCCTTCCGACACGGCCGCGAAGCTGGTATAGCTGCGACAATCCGAGTCTGTCGGCGTCATCTATGATCATTGTATTGACGTTTGAAATATCAAGTCCCGTTTCGATGATCGTCGTCGAAACGAGCACATCGATCTCGCCGTTCACGAACGAGAACATAATCCTTTCGAGCTCTCGCTCGCCCATTTGGCCATGGGCGCAAACGACAACGGCTTCGGGAACAAGCTTTTGAATATTTCGCGTCACATCCTCGATCCCCTTTACCCTGTTAAATACGTAGTAAACCTGTCCACCGCGGGAAAGCTCTCTGCGTATGGCTTCTCTGACCACCTCATCGTTGTGTTCAAGCACAAAGGTCTGTATGGGAAGTCTGTCAACGGGAGCCTCTTCAAGTATGCTCATATCTCTTATCCCGACAAGTGACATATGGAGAGTTCTCGGTATGGGCGTTGCCGTAAGAGTAAGTACGTCCACGTCCGATTTGAGCTGCTTTATCTTCTCCTTGTGCGTAACGCCGAAACGTTGTTCCTCGTCAACGACAAGAAGTCCGAGATCCTTATATACAACGTCTTTAGACAGAAGCCTGTGCGTTCCGATGATTATGTCCACCTGACCCGCCGCGAGCTTCGCTATGATCTTTTTCTGCTGTTGAGGGGTTCTGAACCTGCTGAGCATCTCAACCGTGACACCGCACTCCGACATACGTTCCGTGAATGTGTTGTAGTGCTGCTGGGCAAGAATCGTCGTAGGTACGAGAACAGCAACCTGCTTTCCGTCCTGCACAGCCTTAAACGCCGCGCGGATCGCTATTTCTGTCTTTCCGAAACCGACATCACCACAGATAAGTCTGTCCATGACATTGCGACTTTCCATATCGCGCTTTGTGTCCTCTATAGCCTTTATCTGATCGTCAGTCTCCTCATAAGGGAACTGCTCTTCAAATTCCTTCTGCCACACGGTGTCTTTCGAAAAAGCAAACCCTTTCTTTGCTGTTCTCTCGGCATAAAGCTTGATCAGGTCCTGAGCGATCTCCTCTACCGCGGTCCGCACGCGTGCACGGGTATTCTTCCACTCGACACTGTCAAGCTTGTTCAGCTTCGGAGTATGACCTTCGGGACCCGTATACTTCTGAACGCAGTCCATCGAAGAAGCAAGAACATAGAGCGTTCCTCCTCCCGCATATTCGATCTTTATGTAATCCTTTTCGACGTGATCGACCTCGATCTTCTCGATTCCCCTGTATATACCGACTCCGTAGCTTTCGTGGACGACATAGTCTCCGCCCGAAAGCCTCGATATATCGGGTATCTTTGCTCCGGAATAATTCTTGTGTGCTTTCTTCTGACGCACATGGCCAAAGATATCGGTCTGCGTTATCACCGCAAACAACGCCGCCGGATATTCGAATCCTTTCGAGGTTCTCCCGGCCGAAACCATGATCTCACCGGGCTCTATGATCCTGTTCGTATCCTTTGTACAGAACGCAGTAAGACCCCTGTCCCTAAGCTCTCCCGCGAGCCTTTCAGCACGCGATCCCGACGAGGAAAGCAACAGCACCCGGTAGCCTTCTTTTTTTCTCGACGTAAGATCTTTCACGAGCATCTCAAAATCACCGTTATAGGAATTAACACTCCTTCCGGCGATATCCACTCTGAAGACGTCGGGCAGTTCTTTGCATGCATTATCAAGCGCCGAAAGCTCAACCACCCTCATATCGGAGAGCATCGAAATGACTTTTTTATCATCGAAGACGGTCTTTCTCTGTCCGTCGAGGATATAACCGTTTTCATAACGGTTCTTCATGCTCAGTTCGAATTCTTTATATGCGTTTTCGAGCGCCTCGATCGAGCGCAGCGGTTCATCGATATAGACCACATCGCTCTTTCCCTTGAAATATTCGAGCACCGAAACGCAGTCATCAAAGAAATAATCTACATAGCCGTCAATAGCAACCTTGGCACGGATATAGGAAATATCCTCTATAAACTCCTCCACGGTCGCAGACAGGCGCGCGGCCTCCTGCGTCTTGAATGCCTTCTTTAAAGTTTGCGTTCTCTTACTTTCTTCATCGCGTATCTTTTTACACGCACGTGCGATCCTCTCCTCGGAGATGATGTACTCACAAGCGGGGAAAATGTCAAATCCGTCGATATTTTCCACCGATCGCTGACTTGCGGCGTCAAATATCCTTATCGAATCGATCTCATCGTCAAAGAGCTCTATCCTGTAGGGGGCCTCGCACGCAAGCGGATAAATGTCTATGATACCGCCTCTCACTGCAAAGCTTCCGGGCTGCGAGCACTCGATCTCCTTTTCGTATCCCATATCGACAAGTTCGGCGGAAAGCTTGTTGACGTCAACCTTCGAATCCATATCTATATGGATCGTGCGGGCTTTCACTTCCTTCAGGGGAAGCAGCTTGTCCATGCACGCCGTGATACACATGATTATGGTAACAGGCGCTCCCGAGGCTATCTTCTCGATACACCTGAGTCTGTCTCGCATAAGCGCATTTCCGCGGATATCCGAACTATAAAAGATCATGTCCTTTGCCGGATAAAGGAGTACGTTGTTGTCATAAAGCGACAGATCGCCTTCAAGCTGACGCGCCGTATTGTCATCCTTTGTAAGGACAAGTCTTGCTCCTTTCTGCGAAGAAAGAGCGCTTATAAGATTTGCCTTTAACGAGTCGGTACATCCCGTGATGCGCATGGGAAACTTTCCCGCCTTCATCGCGTCTGCGGCGGCAAGAAATCTGTCGTATTTTTTTAAAGGTTCCGTATATGCTTTCACTTTATTTCTCCATGCATTCCCCGGGTAATTCGGGCTTTGCTGTTTCTTTTTTTGCGGCGGGCTCTTTAGTGACAGGCTTCTTATTGTAGACATTCATAGCCTTGTCCATTCCGTCCCTGATGATGCTCACAACAGCATCCGCAGCCGTTTCAAGTCCCTTATCGATCGCCTCGAAGTCCTTCGGAGGAAACTTTCCGAGCACATGATCCACAAGGTCGGTTCCTTCGGGCTTATCCCCGATGCCGATCCTGACGCGGTCGAATTCCTGGGTTCCCGTCAGCGCGATGATGTTCTTCATCCCGTTGTGCCCACCGGCGCTTCCCTTCGGTCTGACCCTTATGACACCCGGATCAAGGCTGATATCGTCATAAACAACGATCATGTCCTGCGGCGTGACCATACACTTTTTCAGCCATGCCGAAACACACTCGCCGCTGTTGTTCATGTACGTCAGTGGCTTTACGAGTATCACCTTTTCACCCTCGAGAAAGCCCTGTGCATAAACACCCTTGCACTTCTCGCGGTCAAATTCGACCCCCATCCTTTTCGCAAGGATGTCTACCGCGTCAAATCCCATATTGTGGCGGGTATGTCTGTATTTATCTCCGTAATTTCCAAGTCCGAAAATAAGCTTCATTTCTGTGCGAACTCCTCTGCTGTATATGTAAATCTGTAAATGTGACCGTCCTTAAGCTGCTCTTTTCTTGCTTCATAGAGCTGTGACACCGTCACAAGCCTGTATCCTTCATTTATGAGCCAGGGCACCAGTTCCCTGACCGCTTCCACCGTCGACGCATATATATCGTGCATGAGCACAACACGTCCGTCCTTCACGTTTTTCTTTACTTCCTTGACCGTCAACGCCGCATCCTTCGTCTTCCAGTCTCTCGAATCGACCGACCAGTTGATCATCGGACGCTTTACAAGGTCCTTGACATCATCATTGTATAAACCGTAAGGAGGTCTCAAAAGCAGCTCTCCTTCTGCCCCGGCATCATTAAGAAGCTTTTCGTTGTCATATACCTCCGACTTGATCATTTCACGCGATATATCTGAAAGATCCTTATGATTTGATGTGTGATTTGCGACCTCGCATCCGGCGTCAAGGACTTTCTGTACCCGCTCGGGATGTTTTTCGATATTGTATCCGACCATAAAAAACGTTGCCCTTGAATCATATTCATTAAGGATCTCAAGGATCTGCTCCGTATACATGCTCGGTCCGTCGTCAAAAGTCAGTGCCACGAGTTTGCCGTTCGGATCGATCGTTTCACTTTCGTTACCGTTTTTTTCGTTTTTCGGGTCATTTGCGGTCCCGGATCGATCCTGCGGATCCGGATTTCCGGCATAAGCGTTTTCACCTGTCTGCGCCTCTTCAAGGGCTTCGTGATCGGCAGCCATGACCTCTTTATACTCCCCGGGCAGATCATCAAGTGCCTCCTCGATACTGAGACGAACATCATTAAGCTTTTGTTCGCGGACATAAACAGAGATCACCGCAATGACTGTCGTCAATGCCGCGATTCCGACGCATATCCAAAGCATAGTCTTCCGCCTGTCCGTCTTCTTCCCCTCCTCTTCAAATCCTCAAACTGCCGTCTCCGGTCAGGTACGCAAACCTTGACCTCCCCGTCACTCGGTTTAGCGCGGCACAAAATGCGCGACCTCCCCCGTCACCTGTTTGAGCACAACACGAAATGCGGGATTGCCGCAATACCCGGGCACCCGCTTTTTTAAATTCCATATATAAGACTCCGTCTTCCGGACATCTTTACCGCTTTTTTCGGAGAAAAAAGGACCTCCCTGTGAGAAGGGAGGTCCGAACGTTTATATCGTCATATCAGATATCTTTCATTCTTTTCGACAACCACTCTTATCTTGCCTTCTTCTCCGACATAACTTACATTCGGCCTGATCGTATCCCTGCTTTCAACGATACAGTTCTCGAGATACGTATTATCGCCTATATGCACATCATTCAGGATGATGGAATTCTTTATCGTACAATTGTTGCCGACATATACCTGCTTAAAGATGACCGAATTCTCAACGTTACCGTTGATGATACTTCCGCTCGATATAAGACTGTTCTTAACGGTAGCTCCCGCATTGTATTTTGCGGGCGGAAGATCGTCGATCTTTGAATATACATCGGGATATTGCCTGAAGAAATAATCTCTCACATCACGGTTGAGGAAGTCCATGTTTGTCTGGTAATAGTCCTCAACCGACGCGATATTGCGCCAATACTCCGTATGTTCGTATACATATATCTTTTTGAGTTCTTTGTATCGGATTATGATATCCCTGACGAACTCATATCTTTCTTCTTCCTGAGCTTTCTCGATCATCTCGATGAGCTGACGTCTTCTGATCACGTATATACCGGTAGAGATAAGAGGATTAGGCTCCTTACAGAAGAAGGGCTTCTCGTCGAACGATGTGATCCTCATATCTTCGTCCGTCTCGATGACACCGTAACGACTGATATCGGTGCCTTCCGTAGCTCTCGAGCAAACAACCGTAATGTCCGCTTTCTTCGCAACATGATATTCCAAAACCTTATTAAAGTCAAGTTTGTAGATACCGTCGCCGGAACAGATCACAACATACGGTTCATGCGAAGTTTTAAGGAAATTAAGATTCTGATAGATCGAATCTGCCGTGCCTCTGTACCAGAACGAATTATCGGGAGTGATGGTCGGTGTGAACACGAAAAGACCGCCCTGTTTACGTCCGAAATCCCACCATTTTGAAGAGCTCAAATGTTCGTTAAGGGATCTTGAATTATACTGAGTGAGTACCGCTACCTTTCCTATATGTGAATTGGAAAGACTGCTCAATGCAAAGTCGATGGCTCTGTAACTTCCCGCGATCGGCATCGCTGCTATCGCACGCTTGCTTGAGAGTTCTCTCATTCTGTTGTTGTTGCCGCCGGCTAAAACTATTCCTATCGCACGCATATTCTATGTCTCCTCTTTTGAAACATTTAAAACGTTTCGGATTTCTTGCCCGACACTCTGTCGAAGTCCCCGGCTCATTTTTTATGCAAGTCTCTCGTCGACCCTGATCAGACTTTCGCCGCTTTCAAGCCAGTTTCCGCCTTCGTAATCGGATGGCGTCGTAACACCGGAGATCACCGTATTCTTACCAACCTTTACACCGTCCGGTATGACCGTTCCTTCTCCGAGAGTAACAAGACCGTTACAGTAGATATTGGGGTGCTCTTTGTTTTCCTTCTGCTCTCCCACTCCAAGCTCACAATTGTTTCCGATCACACAGTTCTCGGCTATGATCGTCTTGTAAAGCTTCGATCCCCGGCCGATCTGGGTTCCTTTCATTATTATGGAATCCGCTACCACGCATCCTTCTTCGATCACAACGCCCGAACCGATCACGCTGTTGTAAACTTCTCCGTAGATCTCGGTTCCTTCGCCCACGATGCTTCGGCTTACCGTTGCGTTTCCGGCGATATACTGCGGAGGAATGACATCACTCTTTGTATATATCTTCCAGAATTCCTCATAAAGGTTAAAATCAGGAACAAGATCGATAAGCTCCATATTCGACTCCCAATAAGAAGTCAGAGTTCCGACATCCTTCCAGTACCCGTTATATTCAAACGCATATATATTCGCCCCGTTCTCATGGCAATAAGGGATTACATGCTTTCCGAAATCACATCCGGGCTGACTCGAAAGCTTTACAAGAGCCTCCTTGAGGATCTTCCACGAGAATATGTAGATACCCATCGAAGCGAGATTACTTCTGGGTTTAGCGGGTTTTTCTTCGAACTCAAGGACCTTCTTGCTTTCGTCCGTGATAACAAGACCGAATCTTGAAGCCTCTTCCCACGATACGGGATAAGTGGCGATCGTAATATCGGCATTATTGCTCTTATGGAATTCGAGAAGGATCTCGTAGTCCATCTTATAAATGTGATCTCCTCCGAGTATAAGAACATACTCGGGGTTATAGTATTCCATATATTTGAGATTTTGATAGATCGCGTTTGCAGTTCCGGTATACCACTCTGCGTTATCGGACTTTTCATACGGGGGGAGAATGCTCACGCCGCCGATATTTCGGTCAAGATCCCACGGGATACCGATCCCGATATGAGTATTCAGTCTGAGTGGCTGGTACTGTGTAAGTACGCCGACTGTATCGATTCCGGAATTAATACAATTACTGAGCGGGAAATCGATGATCCTGTATTTTCCGCCGTAGCTGACAGCCGGTTTTGCCATATCTGAAGTAAGGACGCCAAGCCTCGAACCCTGCCCTCCGGCAAGAAGCATGGCGATCATTTCTTTTCGGATCATATGTCTGCCCTCCGTAGTTTATCAATCACGTGTATAGTATATCATAATTCAACTGAAATGTGAATACTTCTTTATCTTTTTTGTGTTATTTTTGCACAATTTTTTCTTTTCGAATGAAAATGTGTGAAGTCTTCCTCCTTTTCTGTACCTCAATTTCGTATTCTAATCAAATGACATTGTAATATTGTTATCACTCCGGCATTGTAATATAATTGTTTAAGTGCCGTAACGCTTTGTTTACGGCATGATATAATAAGTACGGTAACTTATTGTAACCGCACATCCAAAGCTTCACATAAGGAGGATTTTCTTCTGTATGAGATACATAGATCTGAACACCCCTAAAAAGGTTTTCTTTTCGGGGATCGGTGGAATAAGCATGAGCGGTTTCGCTCTCCTGCTGAAAAAGGAAGGATTTGATGTGACCGGCTCCGACCGTTCGGAATCCGATGTCACAAAAACTCTCGAAGACTCAGGTATCAGGGTTTTCTACGGTCAGAAAAGTGAGAACGTCACAGGTGACATAGACGTTCTCGTCCACACAGCGGCCATAAAACCCGACAATCCGGAGCTCGTACATGCCAAAGAGCTCGGGATCCCCATTATCGACCGGGCCGCACTTGTCGGTGACATAATGCTTTCCTATAAGGATAATTACGCAATAGCCGGGACTCACGGGAAAACATCTTCCACGTCGATGATGATCCTTGTTCTTATCGAAGCCGGACTTGATCCGACCGTCAACCTCGGCGGGATACTCGATGAGATCGGGGGCAACATGCGTCTCGGATGCAGTGATACATTCTGCATTGAAGCCTGCGAATATTCGGACAGCTTCCTCAAATTTCATCCCACACGCGCGATCATTACGAATATAGATCCCGAACATCTCGACTACTTCGGGGATTTCGAAAACGAGAAGCAATCCTTCGTTAAATTTGCAAAGCTCATTCCGTCCGACGGACTGCTTGCCGTCGGAAGTTGCATCAAAGACCGCGACGATCTTTTCAAAGACGTCTCCTGCAGGATCATTACTTTTGCGGGCGAACTCGCATCAGGGGCTGTTCTTCCCGATTACCACGCGGAAAACGTCACATATAACGCCTCGGGATGCGGCTGCTACACTCTCGTGAAAGGTTCTGTCCCGGTCGGCCACATCGATCTTTCGGTTCCCGGAGCCCACAACGTGACAAACTCCGTCGGAGTCGCAGCACTTGCCCTCGAAAGCGGTATAGACTTTGAATCTGTAAAAAACGGTCTGTTAAAGTATCGCGGGACGCATAGGCGTTTCGAAAAGAAGGGCGAGATCGGTGGTGTTACCGTAATAGACGATTATGCCCATCATCCCACCGAAATGGAAGCGACGATCAAAACGGCAAGAAGCCTCTCTCCTAAGAGACTCGTTGTTGTTTTTCAGTCTCACACGTATTCAAGAACGGCTCTGTTAAAGGATGAGATATGCGAGGCATTAAGCAAAGCCGACATTATCGTCGTTACCGAGATATATGCAGCTCGAGAGGTCAATACTTTCGGTATAACACCCGAACAGATCGTAGAAATCCTGCGTGAAAAATATGGTAAGGAAGCTTACTATTTTTCTTCCTTCGGAGAAATCGAGGATTTTTGTCTCGAAAAATGTTCCACAGGCGACATGTTAATAACTATGGGTGCCGGAGACGTTGTAAAAATTGCGGACGAGCTCACCGGACAATGAGTTATCCACTTTATCCACAGTATTTTTTTGAACATTTCCGCCTGACGCCGAAACCCTTTTATCTCTTCATTTTCGACGTCGGGCGGTTGATATTTTCCACATTATCCACAGGCCTTTTCGACATCTGTTTTACGTATTTTTTTCGATTGATATCCCTGTCCGTTATGCTATAATCGTTTCACGTCGAAGGGGTACGGCAGATTCTTTGGTGTTACATCCGCTTTTCTTTCGACAATGTCGTATGATAAGGGGAACGACTTATATGAACGGACGAATCAATCTCTCGTGTGGGAAAGAGGCCATGACCTCAACTTCCATATCGGATTTTTTCATAGATAATTGCCTTGCGGCAGCGCACGGCTCTTTTGTTAAAGTGTATCTTTATCTCATCAGATGTCTTCACGACACCTCCATGCCCATTACTGTTGAAGAAATGTCCAACAGAGTGGGAGAATCTGAAAACGATGTCATCAAAGCCCTTCGTTATTGGGAAAAGGAAGGCTTTTTACGTGTATCTTACGATGCGGACGGTGACGTGCGCGACATAAGGATCGAGAATTCCGACGGTTTCCCCGTCAAAGACAAGATCCTCACCGCCACAGAGCCACCTATCGGCAGGACAAAGAACATAGGTAGAACCGCTTCCCGTACAGTCGAAAAGCCCGAATCTGCCGAAAGTGAGATCATGATCCCGACATACACGCCCAGTCAGATCGCCCGCTTCAGAGAACTTGACGAGTTCAGTTGCCTGATCGACTCTCTTGAATCAAAGCTCGGAAAGATAATGTCGGTACGTATGCTCCAGGTACCGTCCTTCTTATATGAGAGTCTCGGGTTTACTCCCGATATGATCGAATATCTCTATGACATTTGCATTAAAGCCGACAAGGCCGCTGACAAATATATAGAAAAAACTGCGATCGAATGGAAAAAAAGCGGGGTCTTCGATCTTGATTCCGCCAGATTGCATGTTCTCACAAGAACAGCCGAATACTCAGCTGTTGTAAAAGCCTTTGGCATAAGCGGAAGAGGCCTCGGTTCCGGTGAACTTGAATACCTTTCCAAATGGCACGGAAGCGGTTTTTCGATAGAATTGATACGTGAAGCATGCTGCAGAGCCGTTTCCAAAGGAAGCAGCGGCAAACAGTTCTCATATGCGGATTCGATCCTGCGTAACTGGCAGCAGAAAGGTATCACAACTCTCGCGGAAGTAAAGAAAGATGACTCCGAATACAGACAATCCCGGTCCGAAAAAAATGTCATCGATCAGGACGGAACAAACTCATCAACCGTAAGGGGAAGATTTACGAATTTCCCTCAACGCAATTACAACAGCAACGATTTTGCCGAATTTGAACGCAGAAAGCTCGGAATAACAAATCATCCGGCACAATAAAGGGATAGGAGCAGGTATAAATGCATACAAGAAACAACTATACAGACTTGATTCTTGCGCAATATGACGAAAAAAGACGAAATGCCCGTTATTCACTTGACGAAAGACGCGCGCGGGTCTATGATAAATGCCCTGAGATAGAAAACCTTGACCGTAAAGTTGCACGTGAATCATTTGATCGTGCAAAACGTTCTCTTCTCGCGGATGATCCAAACGCACTTGAAGGACTCGAAGAAGACAACCGCAAAGTTGCCGCCCTCAAAGAAAAGCTTCTTGTTGAAAACGGATTTCCGCCCGATTATCTTAAGATCAAATATGAGTGCGATATTTGCCAAGATCGCGGATTCATCGGAAATGTCCGTTGCTCCTGCTTTAAGAAAGCACTCAGCGAATTACTTCTGAAAGACTCTAACATGTCACGCCTTTTGGAAGCAGAAAACTTTGATACATTCGACGCTTCGCTCTTTTCCAACGATCCGTCACACATAGACAAATCAATCGGAATGACTCCGTACGAAAACATCATGTCAGTCCTCGCAAGATCAGAAAGATTCGTAAACACATTTGATGAAACTCACGGAAACATTCTGATTTACGGCCCGACAGGTGTCGGTAAGACTTTTATCTCTTCCTGCATCGCCAAGGCCCTCATTGACAGCTCACATTCCGTCCTTTATCACACCGCCGCAAGCCTCTTCTCAACACTTGAAGAGAAACGTTTCGGCACTGGAGACAAAGAGCTTGCCCAAAAAAACGAAGAACACATTTTTGAATGTGATCTGCTTATAATAGACGATCTGGGAAGCGAATTTTATACCCAGTTCACCGCCTCTTCGCTCTTTAATGTCATAAACGAGCGTCAGCTGGCAGGCAGATCGACCATCATTTCAACCAATCTTTCTTTTGAAAAGATTGTATATAATTACTCGGAACGTACTTATTCCAGGATTTGCAAGTACTATGACCTGTTCAAGATTATCGGGGACGATCTTAGAGCCCGTTCTTAAGAACAGGGTGTAGATAAATAAAAGAAACAACAAACACATTTGGAGGTCACTGCAGTGTCACAACAAGATGTCTTTCTCGAAACAATTCCGTTCGGCAAACTTGGCGTAATAGCCATGAACAGCAGCAAGGAGCTCGGCGATAAGGTAAACAATTACCTTGTTGATTGGCGTAGCAGCCGCGAAAACGAACACACTTCATCGATTGCTTTTTCAGGCTACCAGCGCGACACTTTCCTGGTAAAATCACAATGCCCGAGATTCGGAACAGGTGAAGGCAAAGGCGTCATCAACGAGTCGGTTCGAGGCTACGATCTTTACATCCTCCTCGATGTAACCAATTACAGTATCGAGTATACCGTACGAGGTCATAAGAATCACATGTCTCCCGATGATCATTTTCAGGATCTTAAGCGCATCATCGGTGCAGTCGGAGGAAAAGCCCGTCGTATTACCGTAATAATGCCCTACCTCTACGAAAGCCGCCAGGACAAGCGTACAACCAGAGAATCTCTTGACTGTGCGATGGCTCTCGAAGAACTTTACAGCATGGGCGTTGACAGTGTTATAACATTCGATGCTCATGAACCGAAGGTTCAGAACGCCATCCCTCTCAAAACGTTCGAAACCATCAAACCCACGTATCAGTTTATCAAAGCGCTCCTTCGCAACGTTCCCGATATCCGTTTCAGCGCCGACAAAATGCTCGTTGTCAGCCCCGATGAGGGAGCAATGGGACGTTCGATCTACTTCGGAAACGTTCTCGGACTTGATATCGGAATGTTCTATAAAAGAAGAGACTACACCAGAGTCGAGAACGGTCGTAACCCGATAGTCGCTCACGAATATCTTGGCTCGGATCTCAAAGGAAAAGACGTTGTCATTCTCGATGACATGATCTCATCCGGCGACAGTATCCTTGAGGTTGCAAGAGAACTCAGAAAACGCGGAGCCGAAAGGATCTTCTGTTGTGCTACATTCGGCCTCTTCACCGACGGTCTTGAAAGATTTGACAAGGCATATGAAGAGCATGTATTTGATAAGGTTGTAACCACAAATCTTATCTATCAGACTCCCGAGCTTCTTAAAAAGGAATACTACATCAGCGCAGATATGAGCAAGTATATCGCTCTACTCATCGATACACTCAATCACGACTTCTCGATCAGTGAGTTCCTCGATCCCACGGACCGCATTCACAAGATCCTTGAGAAATACGGTCAGACAAAGTGACCTGATACAGTATATAAACAATTTATTAAAAGGGCATCGCCGTGATGCAATAACCGAGCAAAAGAGCCGACAAATAAATCCCATGTGAAAAATGTAAAATATTCTTGACATTTTTCACATGGGATGCTATTATGTTCTCAGATGAAGCAACTACCCCCTGCTTCACAGCAAGAAATATTTATATTTCTTCCTCCTATGATAAAATCGAAATTGTCAAACAAAAAAGGATCTTAAGCACAAATCTTAAGATCCTTTCCTTTTTATGTTTTATTCTTAAATAACCCGAACTTTTCCTTTTCTCTGCCTTATTCCCAAAACAGGATGTGGTACTCTTCGTTCCCTGTCTTATTCTCAAAACAAGGTATGGCGCTCTTCGTTCCCTGTCTTATTCCCAAAACAAGGTATGGCGCTCTTCGTTCCCTGTCTTATTCTCAAAACAAGGTATGGCGCTCTTCGCTCCCTGTCTTATTCCCAAAACAGGTCATCGAGCGTCCTTCCCAGCTCACGGCAGATTGAAATGCAGAGCTTTATTGTAGGATTATAATCTCCCTTCTCGATCGCGCTTATTGTTTGACGAGACACCCCTATTTTATTCGCAAGTTCTTCCTGTGACATATCAAGAGAAGCCCTCGCAGCCTTCAGCTTAAGATTCTTCATGCTTCGTTTTGTTCCTCTCTTTTTTGATAATGTCTCCTTACAAACAGTGCCACAAGTATTATCCCAAACGAAAATGCTATCGAAAGAGGGAGGCAGGTCGATGTCAGCTTCCCATCCTCAATAAGTAAGGCTCCCTGAATGCGCTCCCTGAAATAACCGATAAGCTGAGCCACGATACAACATATGACCATAACCACTATAAAGACAAAGCTTCTGTTGATCGCAATAAATGCATCTCTCAATATACAGTAAACAGAACAAACTACCAGACCGAGCTCCAATCCGATAAATATCATAAGCTCCGGCGCTCCGAGTCCGTCATTTGTGAAAGAGATCAGGATCGCATAAGCCATATAATAAACAACCATTACTATAAACGACCACTTAAAAGCGTCTCCCCTTATCTTGACCTGACGTTCATCAAAGATCCCATCCTGAGCAGCTTTGCTCTCTCTTCTGTTTGATATGATCGCAACACACACAACCATAACAACGAGTATAGAGAACATGATCCAAAGACCCCAATCCATTTCTTTCCTCCTGATCAACATTGTTTTATACTTGCATTATTCTCTGTTCTGTGTTAAAACTATCCCCGGTGAGTTCGAAGTCCATCCTCACTTTCTCCCTTTCGGGATTATGGTCATCGATCTTTGAGAGCTTTCCAAGCGATGCTCTCACCGGTCAAAGATGTCGGGATCCTCGAAGGAGATAAATCAAAACCAGGAGAATAAACATATGAAAAACAAATCTTTACGTTATCTTACCGTAGCGGCAATGACCGCTGCACTCTACGCGGTTCTGTGCCTTGTTTTGGCACCGATCAGCTACTCCGCTATTCAGGTTCGCGTAGCGGAAGCCCTCACAATCTTACCTGTATTTACACCCGCTGCGATTCCGGGTCTGACGATCGGCTGTCTGCTCGCTAATATCCTTGGTGGCTGTCCTTTACTCGATATTGTCTTCGGAACACTCGCCACTTTGATAGGAGCAGTCGGTACTTATCTTCTCAGATCCCGAAAATATCTGATATGGTTACCTCCCGTAGTAAGCAATACCATACTTGTATCGATCTTCTCGATATATCTTCCTTTTTCGAAAGAATCCGATGATTCGCTTTGGTTCATAATGCTGACCGTGGGAATCGGTGAACTTATCAGTGTGTGCGTTCTCGGATACCTTTTATATTTTGCTGTCAAAAAGCTTGTGTCCGGATCGGTATTACAAATGATCCGATAACAAACTCTCAGCCGGTTCATTACCGGGAGTTCACGTTTTTAATCCCAAATACGCCCGTCGGCATGATGGAACCGTTCGGGCGTATTTATCATTCTTTTCTCAATCTTCTTTGCAAAACAAAGATTTAAATACTGCTCTCTTTCTGTCATCATCATATCTGATGACATCAAATGAAACAACAGTCACACAGTCAATGCCAAAATCACGAAGGAATGCCGTTCCTCCGAGCTTGCTCGCTTTTTTACGAAGGCCTTCCACATAATCCCGTCCGTTCAGTATCTGTCTGGCATAATTGATGCAAAGGAAATCAAGTTTGCTGTCAGCCGTAGTTCCGTAAACAGTGCCGTCTTCCGCATATGAAAGTTTTTGATTTCTGCACACGGCAGATTCTCCGGTCGCAACCTCAACGGTGCAAAGGACAACGTCTATTCCGTTATCCAGCTTATCCAGCGTGTCCATATAAAACTGCAGATCCAAATCTTATACCCCTTTACCACTTCTTGATCATTTTCCGTCGCATCATCTTATGCACCGGAAAAAGCATTACGACTCTCAAAAAATACAGAAGGATACATATTCCTACAAGCTTTCGAACATAGACCTCCATTTTTATCAAGTCTCAAAAAGAGTATATAGTGTTTATACAATTTAGTCAAGTTCGCCCAACAGCTTTTTCTCGCATGCCTCTAAGGATTCGAATCCTAATCGATCAACAATGAAGCTTTCATTCCACTCCGGACGCACATATTTATGTATTTCGGTGATAGTCACTTTAAACTTTCCGCTGAAACCGCTGAAGGCTCCAAACTCTTCTCCGAGCGTTGCCTCAACTTCTATTTCGTCACCCACGGCGGCGCCTATGACCTTTTCGTCAAGTCCTTCGCCGTACCATTGTTCTCCGAGATATGCATATGCCCCTTTATACTCTGCCTCAGTGTACGGCCTTCCCAGCAGTATGGGAACGATATCCATTACGATCTCATCTCCCCAGTCGGCTTTCGGGTCGTCAGTTTCAATAGGGTATGAGTATTTATATTGCCTGAGAAAATCTGCCTTAAGCTTCTCGATCTCCTCGGGTGTATAAGTCTTCTTCGGCGGATTATCCGCAGAGCTCACACCCGATGTTTCTTTTTCGTCAACCGGAGGTGTGCCTTCCGTTTTTTCCTTCTCGTCGGGCCCGGTCGCTCCCGCTGCTTTTTCCTTCTCGTCGGCCGGTGAGGTTCCTGTTGCTTCTTCCTTCTCGTCGGGCCCGGTCGCTCCCGCTGCTTCTTCCTTCTCGTCGGCCCCGGTCGCTCCCGCTGCTTCTCCCTTCTCGTCGGCCGGTGTCACCCCCGCCGCCTCTTCTTTCTCGTCGGGTCCGGTCGCTCCCGCCGCCTCTTCATTTGTCTGACTCTTCGAAACTCCGTCTCCCGTTAGCACATTTATCACAAGGCTGAGCATTCCCGTATCGTTAAACTCCTTCAACAGATCATATCCCGCGGAAGGATTCACATACTCCTTAATATATTTGTCTATATAATCTCTCAAAAGCTGTATGTCGAGTTTTTCGACCTTGTTTACAAGAAATTCAACGAGTTCCCCCGTGTTTCCGTAATCGAGTATATTGAGTGTCGATATATCGGTCACCTCTCCGCTGCCGAGCACCTCGGGTTTATTGCCTTCCAACCCGCGCAGGACAATATATGCGTTTGAAGTGTTGCCGTTTCCCATATTCAGATCTGTATCAATTCGCATTTCTGTCGAATTTTCGGCCGAAACCGATATTTTCAAGGATATATCTTTCTCACCCAAAATCGAACTCAAAAGCTTACCCGGCGCAACGCCTATTTGAGATACAGCGTTCTCGCCATCACCGGATTTTGTCACAAAATCACCGTTTAAGAGTTTTAATCCGTCAAGAGAGATTTCATATGCTGCGTCGAACAATATCTTTCCGTCCTCGGATCCTGATTTCTTCCGGATATCGAACACCGCCTCCAATCGATTTTTTCCGGTGTCGAATCGCAAAGAGAACCCGATAACATTTCCACTCTCATCCGCAAATATCCGGACTCTCAGTTCCAATCCTTCAATATCGTAAAATGATTCGACTATCGAACAATCTTTTCCTTCCTTAACTCCGATTCCCCAAAACATCTCTTCTTTTTTCAGCTCGGTTGTTCTTCTCAGGGATCTTATATTTTCATAAATGCTGTCTCTCCCAATGGAATCTCCAAAAATACCGGAAATATTTTTAACGATTCCTTCCACATCCACAATTGAGGAAATGCTCGAAAGGACCGAGTCCAGCCTGTTTTTATACAGCGAAGTCAGTTCAAGAGTACCCTCATCGAATCTCGGCATCCTGACAAACACCCTTTTTTGAGGAAGATCAAGCGTCGTATCCACGATAGTCAATTCAACCTGCTCATTATTTTCCCCGTAAAGGCACGGATCAAGCCGGGCACTTAAAATGCCGTTTTTCATATAAGCGTTTCCGTCGACTGTTGCCCTTAAATTTCCCTGCAGACCGATAGCAGACGCAATCGACTCATCCAAAGAAACCGAAAGATCGAATGTCGCTCCGTTCGAGATATCGGGCGCATATTTCACCGGTGCAAAGGCGCTGTCCTTCAGAATTCCGACAAGTTCATCCGAAACCATTTCTATGTATTCTTCATCACTCATCATTTTGAGCCTAAACCATCTGTCGATACTGTCTTTATTGAAAAAATAGACAGCCGCAAGGATTCCAAGCACACCCACGATCGAAATTATAATAACGATAAGTTTCTTTTTTCCTCGAGAATCACTCATTATTTTATCATTCCTTTCGATACCTCATTATGATACCCGCTGTGTCAACCTCTGGGATCGTTCCACAGGATTCCTTCGTTCTCTTTCCGCGGATCATACCAGAGTCCAACATCTTCGGATCCGGTAAAAATATCCGTTTCATTCATATCGTTCTCTTCATTCGTCACAAATCCTCCGTCGATGAAGAAGTCCTCACCCGTATCGGATTCACCGCTCACTCCGAACTCACCGCTTATGCCGGGATCACCGCTTATGCCGGGATCACCGCTTATATCGGGCTCGCCGCTTATGCCGGGATCACCGCTTATGCCGGGATCACCGCTTATATCGGCTTCAAAACCTCCCTCTACAAGCAGATCACCGTCCGAAACAAAAAATCCCTCTTCGTCCGAGATCATTCTTTCGCCGTACTCCGTCCCGTCATCATACTCATCTTCCTCCGGTTCTTCCGGCTCCCTCGGATCAAAGAATTCCTCAAAGCCCTTGTCCTCAAGTCCGGCGTGTATCATCTCCATATAAGAATTCCAGATCCTCTCGGGATAAGTGTTTCCCATCAGATCGTCTATCTTTTTCGGTCTGTCACATCCGACCCAGACCGCTGTCGTGTAATATGCCGTAAACCCGACAAACCATCCGTCCTTCTGGTCATTTGTGGTTCCCGTCTTTCCTGCGCATGTGACGTTTTCCAATCTGAGTTTTCGTCCCGTTCCCGTTTTCATAACTGTTTGCAGACAATCAGTCATCATAAGCGCCGCATTCCTATCATATATCCTCAAAGACTTTTGTGCCACCATTCCTCCCGAAGTCACGGCACCTTTTGTGTTATCGATTACAGCATTCCCCTTAGCATCCGTGATCCTGATTATACATGTCGGAGTTCTGTATACACCCTCGTTTTCTATTGTTGCATAGCCCGAAGCCATTTCTACAGTTGTAGTCCCGTATGTTAGTCCTCCAAGCGATGCCGCAGGCACATAATCTGACTCAACGATATGTTCGAACCCCATCTTCTTCAGATATGATAATCCTTTTTCTATTCCGTTTGAACAGAACAATTTCCATGCAACCGTGTTTTTGGACGCCGAAATAGCATATCTGATATCTATCTCGCCTGAGTAAACGCCTCCCGAATTTCGCGGTCCGCCCTGAAATCTTTCGTCAACGACCGGGTCATCGGGGTAATACCCCAGTTCAAACGTCGGAGTATAAACAATGAGCGGTTTTATCGAACTGCCGGGCTGTCTCGGACTCTGATAAGCCCTATTTAGCGTGTATCCTACCGTTTCGTCGCTTCTTCCACCTACTATCGCAACAACAAATCCCGTTTCGTTGTCAATACACGTTCCGGCCGCCTGAAGCTTATAAACCCCCTCATCGTTCATTTCCGTAAATGATGATGTTTCTTCATCTATCGCTTTCTGGAGCATTTCCTGCTTCTGCGGATTAAGAGAAGTATATATCCTATATCCTTTAAGATAAAGATCTCGTCTCACCCTGTAATAGGATTCATCGTATGCTTCTTCATAAAAAGCCCTGTCTTCATCGTTTGTAAAACTGTTCCTGAAAGTAAATCCCTCTGCTCTCATAAGCGCTTTTACCGCACAGTTATAAGCAAATGTTTCTTCATAGTCATAAGAAAACTTCGGTGCTTCCTTCAGTTCGATCTTCTCATTACGTGCCTTTTCATATGCTTCGCTGTCAATAAATCCGTTTTCAAACATCTGCAAGAGAACACTGTCCCGTCTTTCGAGAGCTTTATCGGGATGCTTTCTCGGGTCATACAGTGAGGGACTGTTCGGAATTCCGCACAGATATGCAAGCTGCGATAATGACAGAGTTCCCGCTCCCTTTCCGAAATACCCGACCGACGCGGTTTGAAGCCCGTAATATCCGTTTGCAAAATAGATCGTATTCATATAAAACTCGAGTATCTGTTCCTTCGAGTATTTCTTTTCAAGTTCCGACGCGAGGAATATCTCGCTCACCTTTCTGTCGACCGTTTTCTCGTTCGAGAGGAAGATCCCGCGCGCAAGCTGCTGGGTTATGGTACTTCCGCCCTGTCTGATCTCACCGTCGTTTTGTATGTAAGCAAGCGCAGCTCTGGCAATTGCGTAGATATCATATCCGCTGTGGCTGAAGAACTTTCTGTCCTCGGTAGCAAGCATTGCATTTATAGCATTCTCAGGGATCATCTTGTATTCGATGTAGTACGAGTTTTTCTCATTTTTAAGTTCCTGCATCACGGTTCCGTCTGCGAAGTAACAGATGGAGCTCTCGGTGCTCTTAAACTTGTCTGCCGTAACCCCGGCAACCGTGACCTTTGCCATATCCCTCAGCTCGAGGAAATGCTCGCCGTACGCGAAATAGAACCATATCCCGACCGTAAGGAGTGCCAAAAAGGCGAGCCCGAATAAAGCCAGTATTGTGCGAAAGATCACACATCTGACCTTGCCGGCCACGGTCCTTTCCTTAAACTTCTTACGCGCCAAAGCTTTGTCCTCTCATCTATGATATCTTCAATCTTTTATGCTCAAACACGCGATCGCCGTAATGGTTGTAATTATCCTGTTAAAACTCCCCATAGTACCCCTTCATCTCTTTGTATAACACACTCCCCGATAAGCAATTTACCGGGGAGTCAGCCTACTTTATAAATCGAAATTACAGATCGCAGTTTCCGACTGTTCTCGGGAACGGCTCTACGTCACGGATGTTGCCCATGCCGGTGAGGTACATTACGCATCTCTCAAATCCGAGGCCGAAGCCTGCATGACGGACACTTCCGTACTTGCGAAGATCCATATAGAAGCCGTAATCCTCTTCCTTAAGCCCAAGCTCATTTATACGTGCCTTAAGCTTCTCGTAGTCATCCTCTCTCTGGCTGCCGCCGATGATCTCGCCGATACCGGGGACAAGGCAGTCAACCGCTGCCACAGTCTTTCCGTCGGGATTGAGCTTCATGTAGAAGGCCTTGATTTCCTTCGGATAATCCGTAACGAATACGGGTTTCTTAAAGATCTGTTCGGTAAGGTATCTCTCGTGCTCGGTCTGAAGATCGCAGCCCCAGAATACCTTGTAATCGAACTCATCGTTGTGCTTTGAAAGAACGTCTATCGCCTCTGTGTAGGTGATCCTTCCGAAGTCGGATGTTCTTACGTTTTCAAGTCTCTCAAGGAGCCCTTTATCGATGAAATCGTTAAAGAACTTCATCTCTTCGGGTGCATGCTCGAGAACGTAGTTGATGATGTACTTGATCATGCTCTCGGCAAGGACCATATCATCCTCAAGATCGGCAAAAGCGATCTCGGGCTCGATCATCCAGAACTCTGCGGCATGGCGGGTTGTGTTGGAATTCTCGGCTCTGAATGTAGGTCCGAAGGTGTATATGTTACGGAATGCGCACGCAAAAGTCTCACCGCAAAGCTGTCCGCTTACGGTAAGGTTGGTAGGCTTCCCGAAGAAATCCTTGCTGTAGTCTACCTTTCCGTCTTCCGTCATGGGTACATCGGCAGGGTCAAATGTCGTAACTCTGAACATCTCGCCCGCACCCTCACAGTCACTACCCGTGATAAGAGGGGTGTGTACATAAACAAAATCTCTCTCCTGGAAGAAGCAGTGGATTGCATGAGCAATGAGTGAACGAACCCTAAACACTGCCTGGAATGTATTCGTACGGGGACGAAGATGTGTAATCGTCCTTAAGAACTCGAGCGAATGTCTCTTCTTCTGAAGAGGATAATCGGGAGTCGATGTTCCCTCAATATCAACCGTTTCGGCCTGAATCTCGAAAGGCTGCTTTGCCTCGGGAGTAGCAACAAGCTTTCCCTTAACTATAACTGCAGCTCCGACATTGAGTTTGCAGATATCATCGAAGTTTGACTGTTTGTCCGAGAACACTACCTGAAGTGTCTCGAAAAACGTTCCGTCGCTGATAACCATAAACCCGAAGGTCTTGGAATCACGGATGCTTCTTACCCATCCTCCGACAGTAATGTCACTGCCGATATACTTGTCTCTGTTCCTGAAAATCTCTCTGATGCTGATAAGGTTCATATTCCCCTCCTAGTATTCCAAAAGATCATGATCACGTCTTGATCCTTTTTCGCATTTCAATAATTTAGTATATTAACAACTTTTTCCACATTATGCAAGGATTTCAACACATTATAGCATCCTATTTTTCACTATTCCTACCCCCCATCATCAAGGTCACGCAGAAATATACCACGTATCGGATTTTTCAGATCTAATTAATCGTATGTAAATAGGCTCCACCGCGCCCATGGGCAGGTGGAGCCGTAAGCAGTATTTTTGAATTAGTTATAGCATTGCGTTATTCCACCGTGACCTTGATCTTCGCCGTCACTCCATTGAGGGAATGCACCCTTATATAACACGTTCCCTTCCCGACAGCCGTGATCTTGCCCGAGGAGCTCACCTTCGCCACGCTCGTATCTGTAGATTCGTACCTGAGGTCGGCCGCGGAGGATGCAAGCATCTTCTTTTTCTCGTCCTCGAGCTTGACATCAGCCTTGATCTTGAAGGTCTTTCCGCGGCTAAGGGTCTTCTTTGTCTTGCTGAGCTTGATGAGCGCAACGTTCGTGTACTTTGCGTTCTTAGCTCCGGCAATGTAGAGCGTGAGGCTCTCACCGAGCATAACCGGCTTGCCGTCCTCGGTCTTCATCGCAACAACCTTGAACTTAAGGTTCTTGGTCTGATCGATCTTCTTTCCGCCGATCTTCTTGGTGCT
>JAILPE010000005.1 GCA_024699645.1 Lachnospiraceae bacterium | reverse complement strand
GACTATATTGTAACCTTCCGACTTTATTGCGGGCTGTAAAATATCAAAGTGGATAGGAGACATCTGAGGTGCGAGTATCGTGTATTCTTTACGCATCTCTTTTGTAAATACCACTCTTTGATAAGCGCTTGATCTGACTTTCGGAACAACACCGTTCTGATCTCTTTCGCGAACTGCGGAAAGGAGAGATCTGAGTCTTATTCTTGCGGCACCGAGGTTATTTACCTCGTCGATCTTAAGGACGGTGTAGATCTTTCCCGATGATGTAAGAATATCGCTTACACCGTCTGTTGTGACTGCGTCGAGACCGCAACCGAATGAGTTGAGCTGAATAAGTTCAAGGTCTTTTCTTGTCCTTACAAACGAAGCGGCTGCGTAAAGTCTGGAATGGTACATCCACTGATCGACAACGATCATCGGTCTGTCGGTCTTGGCGAGATGTGAAACGCTGTCTTCCGTAAGAACTGCAGCACCGTAGGAATTGATCATCTCGGGAATACCATGATTGATCTCGGGATCGACATGGTAAGGTCTTCCTGCAAGTACGATTCCTTTTCGCCCTGTCCTTTCGAGGTATTCAAGAGTTTCTTCACCCTTTTTCTGCATATCGGTATGAGCGTGTTCAAGTTCAAGCCATGCTTCATGTGCGGCCTGCTCGACCTCATCCTTTTTTGCACCTGCGTAATAGGGCAGTTTTTCGTTCGTAAACAGAGTAACGAGACGCTTTGTAACGATCTCTTCGCTTTCAAATGAAAGGAAAGGATCGGCAAAGATGATCTCGCTGTTCTTTAATTCTTCAACATTGTTCTTAATGTTTTCACCGTAGGATGTAACGATAGGGCAATTGTAATGATTGCCGGATTCCGGTGATTCGTTTCTTTCGTAAGGTACGCAGGGATAGAAGATAAACGGTACCTTTTGGTTGATGAGCCACATGATATGACCGTGGGTGATCTTTGCCGGATAACATTCAGATTCACTGGGGATCGATTCAATACCGAGCTCGTAGATCTTTCTCGTTGAACTCGGCGAGAGAATTACGCGGTAAGAAAGCCTCGTGAAGAATGTGAACCAGAAAGGATAGTTCTCATACATGTTAAGAACACGGGGAATTCCGACTATACCACGTTTTGCCTTGTCTTCTGAAAGAGGCTCATAGTCAAGGAACCTGTGAAGCTTATATTCAAAAAGATTCGGGATATTAAACTTGTTTTTCTCGCCGCCGATACCCTTTTCACAACGGTTACCCGAGATATATCTTCTTCCGTCACTGAATTTGTTGATAGTGAGAAGGCAGTTGTTTGTACAGCCTTTGCATCTTGACATCGATGTTTCAAAGCGAAGAGCGGTGATATCGTCAATGCCGAGCATGGTGGTCGGTTGTCCGGTATAAGTACTTCTTGCAATAAGCGCTGCACCGAATGCACCCATGATACCGGCGATATCCGGGCGTATCGCGTCGATACCGAGTATCTTTTCAAGCGCGCGAAGAACAGCATCGTTATAGAAGGTACCGCCCTGAACGACGATATGTTTGCCGAGTGACGAAGGATCGGTAACCTTTATAACCTTGTAAAGCGCATTTTTAATAACGGAATATGCGAGACCCGAAGAAATATCGGCTACGGTCGCGCCTTCCTTTTGAGCCTGCTTTACCTTTGAGTTCATGAAAACAGTACATCTTGAACCAAGGTCTATGGGATTCTGCGCAAAAAGCGCGATCTTTGCAAATTCCGAGATTTCAAGATTGAGTGATCTCGCAAATGTTTCGATAAAGGAACCGCAGCCTGATGAACATGCCTCATTAAGCTGAACGGAATTTACGGCATGATCTTTGATCCGGATGCATTTCATATCCTGTCCGCCGATATCGAGGATACAGTCAACATTTTTATCAAAGAAGGACGCGGCTCTGTAGTGTGCAACGGTTTCAACCTCGCCTTCGTCGAGCATAAGCGCTGATTTGATAAGTGCCTCGCCGTACCCGGTAGAGCACGAACGGACTATCCTAACTCCTTCGGGCAGGATGCTGTAGATCTCTTTGATGGCTCTTATCGAAGTTTTAAGAGGCGATGCATTGTTATTGCTGTAGAAGGAATAGAGCAGCTCTCCACGGTCCGAAACAAGAGCAGCCTTTGTTGTAGTCGAACCGGCGTCGATACCGAGAAAGGCATCTCCCTTGTATGTGGCAAGCTCTCTTTTGACAACGCAGTGCTGATCATGTCTTTCTGTGAAAAGATCGTATTCTTTCTGATCCTTAAAGAGAGGATCGAGTCTGTTGACCTCAAAAGTAATATTAAGATCCTTTGAGAGTATCTCTTTTATTTCGCCCAGTGTGAGCTTAACGATCTCTTCGTCGGGCTTTTTCCTGCCTCCGGGAAGAAGACAGCTGTTCATGGCAGCGCCTTTTGCCGCGAAGAGGTGGGAGTTTTCGGGAGCGATGATATAGTCATCGGGAAGCTTAAGAGTTCTTATGAATGCGGCGAGCAGTTCGGAAAGGAAATGAAGAGGTCCTCCGAGAAATGCAACCTTGCCCTTGATGGGCTTTCCGCAGGCAAGACCGCTTATGGTCTGATTTACAACAGCCTGGAATATCGATGCGGAAAGGTCTTCTTTTGTCGCGCCTTCGTTTATGAGCGGCTGGATATCACTCTTGGCAAATACACCGCATCGCGCAGCAATGGGATAGATCGCCTTATAGTCTTTCGCATATTCGTTAAGGCCTTTGGCATCGGTCTTCAAAAGAGTGGCCATCTGGTCGATAAATGAGCCCGTTCCGCCGGCGCAGATACCGTTCATACGCTGTTCGATCGTACTTCCGAAATAGATGATCTTTGCATCCTCGCCGCCAAGCTCGATCGCAACATCGGGAACTACGGGAAGAGCCGAAAGAGAAGTTGAAACGGCGATAACCTCCTGAATGAAGGGTATCTTCATCACATCGGCAATGCAAAGACCGCCCGAACCCGTAATCGTAGGAGCTACAACAGTGTGTTCGGGGATCCTTTCAACAATTTTTGTTATGATCGATAGAAGTGTTTCACGAATATTTGCGTAATGTCTTTCGTAATCGCTTTCTATAATATTGTCATTTTCGTCAAGAAGAGCTACTTTAACGGTGGTAGAACCGATATCAATACCTAATTTATACATGACCATCCCTAAAATTTTAAAATATTTACATGATCCGTTTGATCACGTGTCGATTTCGAAACTACATCTGACGATGCAAAACAATTTGAAAATATAGCGCAAATGTCCATAAGCGTAGTTTCGTTCAACTAAATCATTATATACGTTTCTGAAAAAGAAACAAGAAAAAAGACCGAAGTTTATGATTTATAAACTAAAATTAATACTTTACGCTTGAAGAAAACAACCTTGGGATTTAATATATAACAAAACGGAAGTGAGATATAAATGACTGGTTTAAAGAAAAGTGATTTTAATTATTATTTGCCGGAAAGGCTTATAGCGCAGGATCCTCTCGAGGACAGAACGTCTTCGAGACTTCTTGTCCTTGATAAAAATAACGGGAACATGCTTCATAAGCATTTTTATGAGATAGGATCGTTCCTCAGAAAAGGCGATTGCCTCGTGATCAACGACACAAAGGTTATTCCCGCAAGGCTTATGGGACACAGGGAAGGCCATCAGGGAGTTTGCGAAGTCCTTCTCCTGAAAAGGCTGTCGACAACCGATTGGGAATGTATCGTACGGCCCGGTAAGAAGCTCAGGACGGGGACCGTCGTTATTTTCGGGCAGGAACCGACTGTTCTTAAAGGCGAGATCAAGGAAGTCCTTCCCGACGGAAACAGGATAATATCGTTCAGCTTCGAGGGTGTTTTTGAAGAAGTTCTTGATAAACTCGGGACAATGCCGCTGCCTCCTTACATTACGCATGAGCTTAAGGATAAAAACCGCTATCAGACAGTTTATGCAAAGCACGAGGGTTCGGCTGCGGCACCGACTGCGGGGCTTCATTTTACGAAAGAACTCCTTGAAAGCATCAGTGAGATGGGTGTCGAGATCGTAAGAGTCACGCTTCATGTGGGCCTCGGTACGTTCAGACCTGTTAAGGAAGAAAACATCCTTGACCACCACATGCACACAGAGTCGTACGAGGTGACCGAGGAAGCTGCGGCGATCATAAATGCAGCCAAGGAGCGCGGAAGCCGTATCATAAGCGTTGGAACGACAAGCTGCCGGACTCTTGAAGCCGCTTCACACGGGACTGACAGGGTTGTGGCAGGCAGAGGAGATACCGATATTTTTATCTACCCGGGTTACAAGTTCAATATCGTCGATTCGCTGATCACAAATTTTCACCTGCCGCAGTCAACGCTTATAATGCTTGTCGCGGCACTTTGCGGAAGAGAGAATATACTGCATGCTTACGAAGAAGCCGTTAAAAACGAATACAGATTTTTCTCGTTCGGTGACGCCATGTTCATCACGGATATTTAAAGCCCTGACGCTTATGGCCATGATCGTTGTTGTCTGGCTGCTTTTGCCGACCGGGAACGCTAAGGCCATGTCAGACATAAGGGTCGGTCTTGTCTCGCAGTATAAGGACAAAGACGTCATCACGATATATAACAAAAGGATCTGTGTCGGATATGCCACAAAGAATTCATTTACCGGAAATGAGGTGTTTTACGGTAATAATGGATTTTCTTTTGAACCCGACAACGGGAAATATATCGTTAACGGTACCAAGTATAAGAATTATGATGAAGCCAGAAAAGCTATCGGTCAGAACAATACCAAGGACGTTGTGCCTGTTCTTAAGGGACCCGGCGTATGGCAGTTGTATGAAAGATCCGATAAAGACGCTGCATCAAAGAGGGAACATCTTATAAGAGTTTCTTTTGGGAAAAGTTCATTCCTGATCGATGCGGTCGAAGGTGATGCTTCGGGGAAATACAGTCCCTTTCCGCAGATAAAGGCCGTTGGAGCCAAAAACGACTCTGAGGGGCGCTTGATCTCTCTCGGATCAAGGTCGTACCGCGGAAGGATAGAAATCGTCAGAAACGGCTCTAAGCTTACGGCTGTAAATGTTATCGGGATTGAAGCGTACCTGTGCGGTGTTGTGACTTGTGAGATGGATAAGAGCTATGATCCGGAAGCCCTTAAAGCCCAAGCGGTAGTTGCAAGAAGCTATGCACTGTACAATTCGGGATTTACGTGCAAGGGTAGTCTCTCGGAGGCATACAGGCTTACGGATACGACGTCATCACAGGTCTACAGGGGAGTGAACGGTGAATCAAAAGAAGCCGTCGCCGCTGTTTCCGCAACAGTCGGTGAAGTCATATATAGCGGTGACGAAATAGTTGAAACGTTTTATTTTTCGACAAGCGGAGGATCTACGGAAAGCGGGATCGAAGTATGGGGGATAAAGAGCCCGATATATGATTCAAAACCCGATCTTTTTGAGCTTCGTCCCGAAAAAGCACCGTGGGTCATAACTTATACATTTCAGGAAGCCTCAAAACTGCTTGCCGATAACGGGTTTGATGTGGGAAATGTTGAGTCGGTAAAAGAGCTGATAGTTACAGAAACCGGGAGGGTCAGTTCTTTAAAGGTCGTCGGCTCGAAGAAGTCGGTGAATCTTACCATACAGCAGGCTCAAAGCATATTTGATCTGTATTCGGCCAAATATAAGGTGGTTCTTTCCGAGGACAGAAGTGAGATGCCGTTTACTGTTGGGGACAATACAAGTTCTCAGTTGAAGAGTTCTGGTATTTATGCGATTTCGGAAAGCGGAACAAAAACGAAGATTGACAATTTGGATCAACTCATCGTTATAGGCGCCGAAAACATGAACAATTATCCTTTGGCACCTGTTCCAAAAGGTAGCGTATCGTTTTTCGGAATGGGTCACGGACACGGTATCGGGCTTTCGCAGTCAGGTGCCAACGGTCTTGCCGCAGAAGGCTACGATTACAAAAAGATAATATATTATTATTTTGATAATATCCGTATCGACAAATATTGATCGAATATCGGAAAGGGTGGAAATATGTCAAAAAAGGGATTTGTTTTAGGATTTGTTGGGACCTGCGTTATGCTGACAGGATGCAACCTCCAAAAGACCGATACGTCAGAGCTTCGGGCTCTCGGTATCAATCATATTAATGTTCAACAGAAGGAATTGAACGAAGCTTTGGGTTCCGCGGGAAATATGCTCCTTCTTTCAAGTAATCGGGAGGTCAAATCCCTTGCAGTGGAAGATATAAAACTGTCTGTAAAATCAGATGCAAAGAAGGATATAAAAGAGACCGAAAAGCAGAATACAGATTCGAAAAACAAGATTAATGACAGAAGCAGTGAGCCTGCTGTCACTGAGACAAATGAACCCGAATCGGAAGAAAAGGAATGGGACAGACTTGCGCCCACAACTCACATGTCATTTGAAGAGCTTGTAGGAGACAACGGTGTTTACGAATATCCGTCAGCATTTGATAAGCCCGATACATATAAGATCATAGTCGACCTAAAGTATCAGGTAGTAATGGTGTACAGCAAAGACAGAAAAGGAGATTACACCGTTCCGGTCAGATATATGCTTTGTTCGACCGGTGCCGATAAGACCAAATCTCCGGTAGGTACTTTCGAGATGAAAGATTACCGAGTACGTTTCTCGAGATTTGTAAATACGGAAAATTACGGTCAATACTGGAGCCTTATAACAGGTAAAATATATTTTCACTCAATACTTTATGATTCGAGGAATGCCTCAGACTATATAACATCAACATGGAATAATCTCGGCAAAAACGTCTCACACGGTTGCATAAGGCTTTCGGTTCCCGATGCAAGGTTCATTTATTATAATATGGCACCCGGAACAATTGTTCAGATAAGAAACGGTTCTTCGTCAGATACAGACACAAAACTGATCAGAGAAAAGCTTCTTGAGGGTAAAGCAAAAGCGCCCTCGGAAAGAGCAGCGCTTATAGCCGGTGATATTCCTGATACCGATAATTGGGATAAAAACGATATACCGCAGGTAATACCGTTTGTTCAGGGGCATCAGTGAAAAATATACTTTATAATCATTAATGATTCGATCCTTGTTTTTGCGAGACAACATCTGTTATGTCGTTGATGAATACATAGTAGATATCACCGTAATCGGGTGAATGGCTGTAATGTCCATAGTCATCGATCCAGCGGATCTGTCCGTCCTTCCTGATGATCCTGTACATAACATGATCCATGGAATTACCGTCTTCCGAATCAATCTGATGATCGATCGATTTCTGGATAGAAGGGAAATCATCGGGGTGGACCATCTTTTCAAAACTGTTGTCGGTGAGCTCCTGAAACTCATCAACATTTTTACAACCGAATATTTCAAGCACTTTGGTATTCTGGTAAACGATCTCTCTTTTTTCGTTTTCCCTGTAAATGAAGAAACCGCCCGGAATGACTTCGGCCATTTGTCTTATGACAGGCATTGTATATTTGGTAAGAGAAAAATCATCGGTGTAACGAAGTTTTCTGATTGTTTTTGAATCTCCTTCAACTACGGGAGAAGACTCCATGAGCTGACTGGTATAATAATTCTGCTTATTTTTGTACATAAGCTTATCGGCCATGACCATCAATTCGTCGGCAGAAAGATCGGGATATTCCATCATATCCGCTTTACCCATTGAGATCGAAATACCGTCGATATATTCACCTTTCCATGTAGAAAGGATATTTTCGAGTTCTTTTGATTTCTCAACAAATTGTTCGTGTTTCATATAAGCGATAACAACAAATTCGTCACCACCGGTTCTGAAGCACCTGCCTACAGAACTGAAAACGTTCTTTATACATTCGGATGAACCTATGATAAGCTCGTCACCTGCGAGATGACCGTATATGTCATTTGTTTTTTTGAGTCCGTTGACATCGAGCATGATTATTGACAGATGAGGGTTATCCTTGCCGACTTTTTTTGAATCGTTTATTGAATCGATATATTCCTTATAAGCTCTTCTGTTTTCGAGACCTGTGAGATTATCACAGTAGGCGAGGGTTTTGAGTTGCTCAACACCGAGGTTGTTCTTTAATATCTTTCCGAGTAAATGGATCATACTGATAATGATCAGCGAAGTATAAACTATCAATGCAATGGTAGCATACTTAAGCCATTGTTCGGTAAGCCGGTCGGACAGATAAGCAGAAATTGCAAGGATCAAAACTATGAGTGATGCTATGATGGTGGTAAAGATCAACATTACGTTGGCTGATCGTCTGATCTTGGAACTGTTTGAAAAGACTTTCATTTTTGTTTCTCCTAAAAAGCTTTGAAAACATTGAAAACAATAGGTTTGTCGATAGTTATCTATCGTTTTTGCGAAAAAATTTTAACACAAATTTTTGCTTTTGCAAATAATTTTTTAAAAAAGTGTTTGACAGACCCGAAATCAAGTGATATAGTCTCAATTAATTTAACACAGACAAAGGCTGTGACGAAGACGGAAACTTGATTGTAGTCTTTACAGAGAGAATCTGCAACGGTGAGAGCAGATTAAGATGTTCATCTTTCCTATCACTTCCGAGCTGAAGACCCGAAAAGATACTGCAGTGTCTGAGTAGATATCTTCCGTGATTGCTACGTTAGTGCACAGGGCTTGATGGAGCCTGTGAGGGGTATATGTTTTCATATACAATTTGAGTGGTACCGCGGACAACGTTCGTCTCATATTTGAGGCGGACGTTATTTTTGTGCGCTAAACGAGTGCTCTCGGTGATCGCGAAGCGAGCAAGCCTGCTTGCGAGATGTGGTGCTCTGACAATTCAGAAAATAATTAAATGCACGGGTTTTACCCGTAAAAAGAAAGGAGAAAGTAATGGTTAAGGAAGATCTTAAGGAAGTCGCACAACGTGTCAAAGAGATGAGGGAGCTATCATCCATTTCTATTCATGAAATGGCAGAAGCTACTAACATGAGCATTGAAGATTATATTGCTCTTGAAGAGGGTAAGATTGATTTTACTTTTTCTTTCATTTATAAATGCGCTGAAAAATTCAAAGTTGATATTGCAGATATTTTACAGGGATCAAGCCCTAAGCTTGTTTCATATTCTCTTGTAAGAAAGGGCAAGGGTGTACCGATCGCCAGAAATCAGAGCTTTGAGTATCTGAATATGGCACCGAATTTTAAACATAAGATCGGTGAGCCTTTCTGCTGCAGATTACCTTTTGATGCAAGTGCGCTTGATAAGCCCATGCCTCTTCACGTTCATAACGGTCATGAGGTTACGATCATAACAAAGGGTATGATGAAGCATCAGTTCGGTAACAGGATCGAGACTCTTTACCCCGGAGATGTAATCTATTTTGACAGTAACACACCTCACGGCGAGCTTGCGATCGGTGGTCAGGACTGCGAATTCTTTACCGTTATCATGAAACCCGACGGTGAAGTCGGTCGTGAAGATATCAATACACACGAAACGAGTTGGGCACCCGAAGAGATCATTCTCGATGAGCCCGAGACAGGCATTGTCGGTGAGCGTTATGCCAAAACAAAGATAGACGGAAACGGTCTTTTGAAAGAAATCCGCTTCAGACATGAGAAGTCATTCAACTTTGCATACGATGTTGTTGACGAGCTTGCAAAGAAAGTTCCCGACAAAGTTGCTATGGTTTGGGTTGATGAAAACAAAAATGACAGAAGATTTACATTTAAGGATATTTCCGATTTGTCCTCACGAGCAGCCAATTATTTCCGAAGCCTCGGAATCCAGAAAGGCGACAGAGTAATGCTTGTCCTTAAGCGTCACTATCAGTTCTGGATCTCTATAGTTGCTCTTCATAAGATAGGTGCGATTGCGATCCCTGCTACCAGCCAGTTGCAAAAGCATGACTTTGAATACAGATTTAATGCAGCCGGTGTTACTGCGATTGTAGCCACTCCTGAGGACAATGTACCTGAGAGCGTGGAAGCAGCACTTCCCACATCACCTACTGTTGAAAAGAAGATCCTTGTAAATGAAAAAAGAGAGGGATGGGAAGACTTTGATACGAAGATCATGGAATTCCCCGATAAGTTTGACAGACCCGAAGGTCTTGCAGCAGCTTGCGGAGACGATCTGATGCTTATGTTCTTTACATCGGGAACAACAGGATATCCCAAGATCGCAACACACAGCTACAAATATGCCCTCGGCCATTACATCACTGCAAGATATTGGCATAACATCAAGAGAGACGGTCTGCACCTCACCATCTCCGATACGGGATGGGGAAAAGCTCTTTGGGGCAAGCTTTACGGCGCATGGCTCTGCGAAGCGGCAGTATTTGTTTATGACTTTAAGCGTTTCAATGCGCTTGATATCCTTCCGATGTTCAAGAAGTACGGAATAACTACATTCTGCGCGCCTCCCACAATGTACAGATTCCTTATAAAGGAAGATCTTTCAAAATTTGATCTTTCTACCATAGAATATGCAACAGTTGCGGGTGAAGCACTTAACAGCGAAGTATATGACCAGTTCCTCAAGGCAACCGGTATCAGCCTCAAGGAAGGTTTCGGACAGACGGAGACAACGCTTACTGTCGCAAACCTTGTCGGCGCAAAGGTTAAGCCGGGTTCAATGGGACTTCCTTCGCCTATGTATGACGTAGATATCGTTCATCCCGACGGAACAAGCACTCAGGTCGGTGAAGTCGGTGAGATTGTCATCAAAACCGATAAACATGTTCCCTGCGGACTGTTCAGAGGATACTACCGTAACGATGAGAAAACTAAAGAAGCTTGGTATGACGGCGCATATCATACAGGAGATACGGCTTACCGCGATGAGGAAGGTTACTTCTGGTATGTCGGAAGAACAGACGACCTTATCAAGTCTTCCGGATACCGTATCGGACCGTTCGAGATCGAAAGCGTTATCATGGAACTTCCTTACGTTCTTGAATGTGCGGTAACAGCTGCTCCCGATCCCATCAGAGGACAGGTTGTTAAAGCAACAATAGTACTTGTAAAGGGCAAAGAAGGATCGGATGAACTTAAAAAAGAGATCCAGAACTATGTTAAGACAAATACAGCGCCTTACAAATATCCGAGAATCGTTGAGTTTGTGGATGAACTTCCCAAGACCATCAGCGGTAAGATCAGAAGAGTAGCACTCAGAGAAGAGGATAACAAATAATACATTCTGTTTAATATGATATCAATGCAGGATCCACCAATGAAAAGTATAGGTGGATCCTGTATTTTAATGTAGATGCTTCCTTTACAATAAATAATAAATCAATTATAATATTAAAGATTGTACGATTGTATAAATATTGTTAAAAATTTAAGGAGAATCGAATGTTTGATCATATCCGTAAAAGAAAAAAATCAAATATTATTTTTGGGGTTTTACTTTCACTTATAGTGATTGTTTCGTCCGTTCCGGTTTATTCAAAAGCGTATAACGAAAAAAGG
>JAILPE010000120.1 GCA_024699645.1 Lachnospiraceae bacterium | reverse complement strand
GGCAAAAATGATATAATTGTTCGGGCGTAAAAACAAACGAAACGGAAAAATTCTATGAAAGCACATGATAAAGACACACAATTCAAAATGATGACACAGATGAGTACGGGCAGGCTGGTGCTGAAGCTTGGACTTCCCACCACCATAAGCATGCTCGTCACCACCATCTACAACATGGCCGACACGTACTTTGTGAGCAGCCTTGGCACAAGCCAGAGCGGCGCGACCGGTATAGTGTTCGGACTGATGGCGATCATACAGGCAGTCGGATTTACATACGGTCATGGCGCGGGCAGTAATATCGGACGGCTTCTCGGTGCCGGACGCACGAAAGACGCCGGTAAATACGCTTCTTCAAGCGTATTTTTCGGACTGATCACGGGACTTGTGATCTCGGTAGTCGGTCTTTCTCTTCACACGCCTCTCATGAACCTGCTCGGAAGCACGAATACCATCCTTCCCTTTGCGCTCGAGTACAGTCTTTATATCCTTCTTGCCGCTCCCGTAATGGTCCTTTGCTGTATCCTCAACAACATACTCCGCTACGAAGGTAAAGCAACCTTTGCAATGTTCGGGCTTGTTTCGGGCGGTCTTATAAACATTTTGGGCGATTTTCTGCTGATAAAAGTGTTCGATATGGGCGTCCCCGGAGCCGGCATTTCCACCGCACTGTCGCAGTGCATTTCCGTTGTAATCCTCATTGTGCCGTTCCTGAGCGGCAAAACCCAGTCAAAGCTCTCAATAAAAAACGTATTCAGTAAAAACAACACAGACGCTTCTTCTGAGAAGAGGCACTTCTCAGCGCCCGATGCATTGATCATCGGAAGCATCCTCGCCATCGGTCTTCCCAGTCTTATGAGGCAGGGGCTCGGAAGTATCTCCACGATGATCCTCAATGCTTCGGCCAATCCTTTCGGCGACGCCGCGATCGCAGGCATGTCTATCGCATCGAAGGTTGTCAACTTTATCTTCTGCGTGGGGCTCGGGATCGGGCAGGGCTTCCAGCCGGTTGCGGGATTCAATTACGGCGCACGTAAATACAGCCGGGTAAAGAGCGCCTACCGCTTTACTCTTTTACTCGGCATGGTATTACTCGGAACTATAGGCATTGCGGGCTGTCTGTTAGCAGAGCCCATCATTGCTGCTTTCAGGAACGATCCCGATGTTGTGGCGGTCGGCGTTCCCGCCTTAAGGTATCAGGCGGCCGTGATCTTTTTGATGCCCATCCAGGTCACAACAAACATGATGTTTCAGAGCACCGGCAAGAGCGTACGCGCCACACTCCTGTCAGCAACAAGGAGCGGTCTCTTCTTTATCCCCACGATCCTGATCTTAAGTCGCCTCATGGGACTTGCGGGCATCGAGTGCTCTCAGGCCATCGCAGACGTGCTCGCCTCGCTGATGGCGATACCGTTCGCGATACACTTCCTGCGCTCCCTGCCGGAAGATAACTGAACAGAGGGGAGATTGCCCGGGGTGGTCCCATGGTGACCTCTCCAAGCAACCTCCCCTGCGTTTTACTTCTCTGCGTAATTTTTGAAAGCTATATCAAGATCGACATTTCCGCTTATGCCGTCTATTTTGCCGGTCTCCGAGTACTGCAGAATACCGAACTCATACGGGAATTTAATGTCTGTCGAGTAGACCGCAAACCATTTTTCGATATCCTCAAGCCTCGAAAGATCGATCCCCGTCAACATATAACGTGTGTTCGCGTAGATCATCGGCGTATAGCCGGCTTCTCTTATCCTGTCACAGAAGGCGATGCATATATCGGTTCTTTCGGTCATTGTAAGACCGTTGGCTCTCGCATCAAATGTAGTCACTCTTTCCGTATCAAAGACAACCGGGTATTCCACGTTGTAGCCTTTAAGATTTTTGATAACAAAATCTGCTTCTTCGACTGCCTCTTCCACATTTATCGCTTCGGAGAAGAAGTAGACTCCGACCTTGAGACCGTTTGCGAGTGCCCCTTCGATATTCGCCTTATAATAGTTGTCGATCTCAAGAGTTCCTTCGTTCATTCCCCTGTAACCTATCCTTATGATAACAAATTTAACTCCCGCGTCAGCGACCTTCTTCCAGTCGATCTTTCCCTGGAACTTCGATACGTCTATGCCTCGGATTGAGATCTCACGTCCGTCACCGTCATAATAGATAAAGTTATTGGGATCATCATGATCAAGTCTCGAATAATCGTAATCCGCCATCTTTAGAGATTCGTCTATCGATGCAAGAATACGTCTTCCGTCCTCCCAGAGTATCGTTAAGTAACGCTCGGGTATCTCCTCGATGGGAGTGATCAGCGCTGCGTTTTCGGTGTCGGCAAACTCCTTATTGACGAACGACGAGTATTTTGCCGACGATATACCGATCTCATTTCCCATCGGGATAAAAGTACCTTCGAGTTTTCCGAGTACATATCTGTCATAGAGTCTGACAAACGTCGACCAGTATATTCCGTCTTCTTTGATCTCATACGTAAAATCGGCGTAAAGATCGGGAACGTGTCTCTCGAAGAAAATGATCTCGTCATATTGTGCGGTGTCGAGCTTATAATTATATTCTGCCTTCGCGGTTCTGGCTGTGAGCACAACATACGATTCCGTACCAGTCTGACTCTCCGTATATTCAAAATCAAAAAGTCCCAGCAGCTGTTTTTCGATGTGATCGCTTTCATAAAGCTTAAATCCGTCACAATCAAAGAGACGTAAGGTTGCCGGTATTCCGCTCCCTGCAGGCGGATTTCCCATAAACACAATATATTTGCTCTCACCGATAACTGTCGTCTTCGGTACAAGTGTCAGGGGATCAGCGTTCATATCGTAAACTGCGGGGAAAAGATATCTTTTTCCGTTTTTCTCGATGAATACACAGTTTCTGAGTGCAACATCATCCGAATAGTACTCGTTTTTATATCCGATCGATATCTCGCCGTCGCTGAAGACAAGATATTCGAGTCCGTCCCTCACTTCGCAGCTGCAATCATAATCTCCCGATATGATAGTAGATGCGAACGACTTCAGGTTATCTCTGTATTTAACCTTTTCAACCTTGCTTTCTTTTTGAGTGTCCCCTGTTTTATTCACGAGATCGGATTCAATAACGGTGGATTTGTCCTCAGTCGCCGAACTGTCCTTATTAAACACAATAAATGCAAGCAGGCCTATAATGCATATAAGCTCGACGACAGACAGCACAACAAGAACTCTCCGGGTAAGCTTGCGCTGCTTAGCCTGAGGTCCTTTGGTGAGCTCATCTATCTTTTTCTCACTCTCCGCGAGACTTTCCCTAAGTGATACGGCTTCTTCCTCTTTTCCTTCTACTTCTTTAAGAAGAAGTTCGAGGTATTCCTTTGCATCCTTAAGTTCCTCTTCTCTCGACGCTTTTCTCTGTCGGTCTGTTTCATAAGCCTTTTGGAGGTCTTCAAGATTGTTGTTTTCGTCCATTATTGTCTCCGTGATCTTTTTGTTCCGATATCTTTATCTTCCTGTAAATATTCCGATGAGATTTCTTCCTATCGAAGCACCCACATTACCCCCGAGTCTCTTTCCGAAACCGCTTCCAAAAAGTGATCTGCCGACACTGTTTCCGAGTTCTCTGCCGATCGTCCCCGTTACGGTCTTTGCCACACTTGTTGTTGCTCTGCTGACAGCCTTGTTTCTCTGATTTTTGGCTTTAAGCGCCTCTTTTTCAAGCCTTGCCCTCTCCTGAGCTTCAAGCAACGAGTTGCCCGTTACCTGTGCCGAAGGGACCGGGGCCGTTCCTCTGTAAACCGTGCTGTCACTTGCCTGTACCGTTTCTGCGGCCTGCGCGGCAGCAACCTCCTGTTTATGTCTTTCGAGGAACTCGTATGCAGAATCCCTGTCGAAGAAATCATTGTATCTTGGATAAAGCATCGACCTCTTGGTGATCTCATCCCTCTTCACATCATCAAGCGTTCCGAGTCTGCTCGAAGGCGGTACTATCATCGTTCTTTCCACGATCGTGGGTACGCCCTTCTCATCGAGAACAGACACGAGCGCTTCGCCCGTAGCAAGTTCTCCGAGTGCTTTCATAGTATCAAATTCGGGATTTTCTCTGAACGACTGAGCTGCCGCCTTAACGCCCTTCATCTCAGCCGGAGTGTATGCGCGAAGTGCATGCTGGATCTTATTGCCGAGCTGTGCAAGAATACCGTCCGGAATATCCTTCGGATTCTGCGTGATAAAGTAGATGCCGACGCCTTTCGATCTGATGAGCTTAACCACCTGCTCGATCTTCTCGAGCAGTACCTTGGGAGCTCCGTCAAAGAGCATATGTGCCTCGTCAAAGAAGAATACCATCCTGGGTTTATCAAGGTCACCAACTTCGGGAAGCGTCTCAAAAAGCTCAGACATGAGCCACAACATAAACATCGAGTACATTCTCGGTGAGAGCATAAGCTTTCTGCAGTCAAGAAGCTCGATCATTCCCTTACCCGAAGCATCCGGAAGCAGCCAATCGGAAATGTTTAATGCAGGCTCTCCGAAGAACGACTCGGCGCCTTCCGATTGTATGGAAACTATGGCACGTGTTATGGCATTTATCGAAGCTGCGGCGATATTGCCGTATGAGCTGCTGTATTCTTTAGCATTCTCTCCGACAAACGCAACCATTGATTTTAAATCTTTAAGATCTATAAGAAGAAGTCCCTCGTCATCTGCAATTTTGAATATTATGTTCAATATATCGCTTTGGGTATCGTTGAGGTCCATTATTCTCGAAAGCAGCACCGGACCCATCTCCGATACCGTTGTACGCAGAGGAAGTCCTGTCTGACCGTAAACATCCCAAAAACAAACGGGAAATCCGCAATAAGAAAAACCTTTCTCATAAAGGCCCATATTTCCTGCTCTGTCTTTTGTTCCCGCAGCATCACCAGCATCCACCATGCTTGCAAGGTCTCCCTTGGCATCGGCCATAAATACCGGGACGCCCATCATAGAAAACGACTCGGCAAGCGTACGAAGCGTTACGGTTTTACCTGTACCCGTCGCTCCCGCGATAAGTCCGTGTCTGTTGGCCATTGAAGGATAAATGCAGACATCAGCATCTTTTTCTTTTACTTTACCGATAAGTATTTTCCCATCACAGATCATTTCGATATCCTCCCTGAATCATATTCGCATAGCACTTTTATTATATTATACTGTGCCCCGAAAAAAAAGCCTTTGGGGAAAAAGCCGGGGATAAAAAACAAAAGCATCCGAAAGATGCTTTTGTCATATAAGATATATATAACTATTATTTACAGCTTATTTCTTCATGGACGGACCGACCGTGCCGTTATCTCATCATCTTGTACATCCCACAGCAAGCAGTTCTCTGAATTCATCGAGTTTGACAGGTTTTGAATAGAAGTAGCCCTGCTGTGCGTCACAACCGATCCCCGCAAGGAACGAACTTTGGTCTGATGTTTCGACACCTTCACAAAGTGAACTCATCTTGAGCTCTTTAGTCATGTTAACGATGCTGGTAATGATTATCTTTTCTCTGTCCCCGAGCTCACGTGAGCGAAGGAAACATCTGTCGAGTTTTATGACATCGATGGGTATCTGACTCAGAAGCTTAAGAGACGAATAACCCGATCCGAAGTCGTCCATTGAAACGGATATGCCCATATCGTGAAAGGCGTTGATAAATTCCATGACTCTTTCCGTGCGCTCTATACACATCGTTTCGGTAAGCTCAAATTCGATATATTTTGTGGGAACCTTATATTTCGCGCAAAGATCCTTCACATAATCAATGATCTCAAGTTCCTTCAAATGCTGTCTTGAAACATTCATCGAAACCGGAACTACGCTTTCTCCCCTGTCAAGTCTGCTCTTGATAAACGCGAAAACCTCATTGTATATAAAATAATCAACATTAATGATCTGTCTGCTTTTTTCCAGTATGGGGATAAACTCATCGGGATATACCATAGTTCCGTTCGGTTTAACCCATCTGACAAGCGCTTCGGCTCCGACTATCTTGCCTGTGAGCGAATCGATCTTGGGCTGATAATATGCCTCAAGCTCGTGATTGTTTATAGCCTCTTCGATCGTTGATATTATCTCAAGCTCACTGTCGATCCTCGATGCCATCACCGGAAGGAAAAGTGTAACTGAATCGTTACCGTCTATTTTAGATTGTTTTCTTGCAAGATTTGCATTTGATATCGCTGTTTCGACATTAATCCCCTTAACCTGGGCATCAATAAAGAATACCCCTGCCGTCATGCGAATCCTCTCGCACAAGAATTCCTTACGGAGCACATGTTCTATATTGGCTATAGACTCCTTGATTTTCCCGAGAAATTCAGCTGTATTACCGTCGCTGCAGATCCTCGCACAAACAATGTTATCCGAAACTACTCTGGCGCCACACAAAAAACCTACTCCGCCTGACGAAAACATTTCGGACATTCTTGCCAAAAGACGATTGCCTCTTCTATATCCGTAAGTATCGTTAAAATACTTAAAATGCTTGATATCGGAATAAACGATTGCAATCACAGCCTCTTCGGGCATATCTGAGACAGCTTGTTTAAGTTTCGGAACAAACTCCTCATAACTGTCTAATCCTGTTAATTGATCACTCAATGTTTTCCCCTCACGATTCGTGTTATTTCAATAAATTATTGTATACCGAATCTTTCCGTGCGTCAAGCACTCACAGACGGAAAAATCAAGTTTGCAACCAATGCGATTGCTGCAGATATCAGAATTAAAACAATCGGAGAAATTTTCTTTTTGAAAACTTTTTTGTAACCGATTGCAATTCCACTGATCACTACAAGAAGTATAAGTCCGAAAACATTTATATGTAGTTTTTCTTCTCCCACACCAAAGAAAAGTGAAAGTCCCATCGTAACAGCCGTCGAAATGATAAGTGCAACTACTCCCGGTCTCACGCCCTCAAGGAAAGCATTCACACCTTTGCGTTTCATAAATCCTCCGGCGACGGATGCAATGACCAGCATTATGAGGAATGCCGGCAAGATTACGCCGAGGGTTGCAAGCACCGATCCCAAAACTCCCCCCTGCGAGAAGCCGACAAAAGTAGCCATATTGACGGCAATGGGTCCCGGTGTCGACTCAGATACAGCGATAAAATCCATCATCTGAGTATCGGTAAGCCATCCGTTCGATACAACCGTCTCTCTTACAAGAGAGATCATGCCGTACCCGCCTCCGAACGAAACAACACCGATCTTAAGGAAAGAAAGAAGAAGTTCAAGATAGATCATCACTCATTCCCCCTTTCCGGTTTCTTTATGCTTTTATACGCATATACACAAAGTCCCACGCTTCCGCACGCAAATATACAGATTATCGACGAGAAGCCGATACCGAGGATATAGAATGTTATGAACAGAACTGCAACAGCCGAAAAGATGACATATGTAAGAGGCTTCTTTTTGAGTCCCTTGAACATCCTCAGGCCCGCGGTAAAGATCAGATATACAACGCACACCCTTATTCCCTCGAACGCATATTGCACATATCTGAACTGCATGAATCTGTCAAAGAACAGCGATATCACAGTGATTATGATAACCGACGGTATCACCACTCCGAGTGTCGAGCAGAGCGATCCGAAAAATCCTGCCTGCTTGTATCCGATAAATGTTGCGCTGTTGATGGCGATCGGACCGGGGGTCGACTCTCCGATTGCGATTATGTCCAAAAATTCATCATGAGTAAGCCACTTGCGTTTTCCCACAAACTCTTCTTCAAGCAGGGCGATCATCGCGTATCCCCCGCCGAACGTAAACGCCCCTATCTTAAGGAACGTCAAAAATAACGTTAAAACCATCTTCCCTTTTTTCATTTTCAAATCCTTATATAATCTTCATTTTTATCCGTAATTCTGCCAAGGCACCTCGAAGGTTTTCCTCAGTTCTGACAAGGAGCCTCGAAGGTCTTCCTCTCATTCAAAAAGCAGATCCCTCAGCTTCGGATGGATCGTTCCGTAGGAATAGCCGTAATTTCTTACATGTATCATAAACACGAGAGAGAGATGCTCCTCGGGATACATAATGGTTGCCGCGCCTGCCGCGCCGTCCCATCCGAACACCCCTGGCTTTGCGGTCGAGCCGATCGCCTCGGGCTCCATAAGTATCTGCATTCCGACACCGTAGCCGTATCCCTTCCTGCCCATTGTCATCTCTATATCTTTCCTGCTGTCTGCTCCCAACAGATTTGTCCTTATGGTGTTGATGCTCTGCTCGGAAAGTATCCTCTTACCGCTCTTTCCGACTCCGTAACATGCAAGTGCATCGGCGAGGAGCGAATAGTCGCGTGATGTACTCATGAGTCCCGCCCCGCCGCTTTCATAGTTTTCGGAAAGCTGATAACAACAGCTGCTGTCCATGGGAATGATCTTCTTTGAAGGGTCGTCCCAGATATACTGGCGGGCAAGCATCGGATCGTTGTCGTTCATAGGTTTCGCAAACGAAGTATCCTTCATCCCGAGCGGCTCCCAGATATTCTTCTTCAGATACTCACCAAAGCTCATTCCCGAAACGACCTCGATAACGGCCGCGATCACGTCGTGGCTGAGGCTGTACAGGAAATGTGTTCCCGGCTCAAATTCGAGGGGAGTCTCGACGAACGAATCGACGATCTGCCTCGTAGTCGCTTTCCGGCCGTATTTTTCAAGCGTTTTCACGATCCCCGGGCGTGCCAGATCATAATCAAGACCCGACTGCATCGATGCAAGATGCTTAATGAGCATCGGCCCGCAAGGAGCTGTCCCCCCGTCCGCTGTCTTCACCGAAAGCTTCCCGTACGCAGGAAGATATTTCGAAACATCGTCGTTGAGTGAGATCTTCCCCGCTTCAACAAGCTGCATAAGCGCTGTCATGGTCTGTATCTTTGTCATAGAGAATACGAGATACCTTGTATCGTCGACGGCCTTCACGCCGTTTATGGGATCGGCATCGCCTTTAAGATATCTGTAGATTTCCTCGTGGTCTTTCTTAATCCTGACGTCAATGGAGGGGATCCCCTGCGATTCCAAACTGTCCAGATATTCATCAAAAAGTTTTGTGTTCATTCCGTTTTCTCCTCTTCTGTTTTATATGATTCAAGTTACTCCACACTCTTGAGCGCTTCGGCCATGTTGACACGGGCGAGCCTCCTGCTCATCATCAGATTCACGACAAATGTAAATACAAATGTCAGCGCGATCGAAATTCCGTATGTAAAGGGAGTCCTTACCGACTCAAATGCGATAAGGTCGATCTTTATCTTACTCATAACAAAATTGTGAAGCAGTATCCCGAGCGGTATTCCGGCGACAGCCCCGCACAAAGTCATGATAAGATTCTCCCTGAACACGTACTGCGACGTTTCGGTTTTCTTA
>JAILPE010000092.1 GCA_024699645.1 Lachnospiraceae bacterium | reverse complement strand
CGTAGTACACTTAGCTCTGACAATATATCTTCTTTTACCGTTTTCACAACATGTTACAAGTGTTAAAAACTTACCTTTTTCATCGAGATCTCCAACGACATGAACATCAGTCGGTTCGCACTTGAAAGACTTGGTAACATTATATGTATACTCCTGACCCAAAAGATCCGTAAGCTTTATCTCGTCTCCCTTTACGAGCTCTTTAATATCTCCGAAATAACGTCCGTAAAAACCTCCGTTATGTCCTGCCAAAGCACAGTTGCCTTCTTTACCGATGCCCGCAGACTCTTCAAAATGCCCTATGGAAACGCCTATATTGGCATATTCGACACCCTCGACTATAGCATAGCAAAGATCGATCTTATCACAGGCAATAACGCCTACACAGTCTTGTCCGGAAAGTCTGCTGGCTATTTCAGCGGGATCAAGTTCCTCTTCGATCTCGGAATCTCCCATAAGCAGCGACCCGTTATCACCATCTTCCGAACTGTCGGTATTTGGGATTTCATCAAATATAGGAGCATCTATAACAAATGTACTCTCGGCATCAGTCACATCCGAAGAGTCAAGTTGAGTGGCCTCACCCGAATTACCTTCGGCCGAAACCGTCATACTGCTCGAGTTATCGGAAGAAACAGTCGTACTGCTCGAGTTATCCGGCGAAACCGGGTATGCTTCATTTTCGGACTTCTGTTTGGCAGCAAGAGCTTCCTGGTTTTTTTCTATAAGCGCATTTATATAATCAAGCTTTTCATCGTTTGCGATAGAATTTTTTGTTTGGTAGAAAATAGGTATGCAAAAGATCACAACCCCGGCAAGGATAAACACAATGCCGGCTATGGTCACAATTATCTTTTTCTTGTTCTTCATTGATTCAAATCTCCTTTATCCAATAGTTCTTTCTGGTATTCTTCTCTGAGTGAAACTGTCTTTGGTTTACTGTCACTGACATCTTTAAGATACACACATAACAATATAACAAAAGTAAGTATCGAAAGGACCAGTATTATGGCAGCGACAGGTGCTTTTTTCTTTTTCTTTTCCATGTGTACCATCCTTTCAGATCTTTAAAATGTATAGGTATGCACCTTCATGTTTTGATATTTCATGACACTTGATAAGTGTAACCTTGTATTTTGATATTTGCTTCTTAAAAAGTGTTGAGTTTCGGGTATAAACAAATAAATATGACCCATTTTCAAGCAATTTTCGAGAGCGATCAAAAAAAACACCGTAAACGTTCTCAAGCTCTTTAACAGTCTTTTTCTCTGTTTCAAAAGGCAGATCTGTTATCAACTCATTAAAAGGTTCTTTATGTTCAAGCGAACAAAAATCTTTATTAATGATCTTTGATTTTTCATAAAGCCCTGCTTTAAAAAGATTCTTTTCGGCACACTCGCATGCAGCCGGATAAATATCGCTCCCGAAAAGGAATTCGGTACTCATATACTTTTCACGTTCAACAAGAAGAGTTCCCGCACCGCAAAAAGGATCTATCACCTTTGCAGCTTCATTCATATATTCACCGCAAAGATTACATATCAATGCAGCAAGATAAGGTTTTAATCCGGCTGCTATATCTTGTGTTTTATACGAAAACCTGAGATCTTTCGGAACGTAAAATTTGACAAGCGGTTTGAGTACACCGGTTTTTCTTGTAACAAACCGTATCTGTATGTCAAAATCATTTCTGATATTGATCAAACTGTGATCACTGTATTTCTCAATAAGTTCACCGAGTCTTTTTTGTAAAAAAGCTTCTTTCTCCTGTACCTGTTCACCTTTTATATCAACTCTGAAAGCAACCGGAAGATTTTTTTCGCCTTTTCTTATAAGCATTCGTTCCAATATATAAGGAGTAAGAACTTCTTTTATATATTGACCTGCAGATTCATCGTCGGTAGCGACGGTCCCGTATCGTTCCTCATCAAAAGGCGGGGCAAAAAGCATCTCGTCATATGTACGGATCTTTTTAATTTGATCAATATCGTCACACATAACCATTACGCCTGCATTAAAAAGCTTTTTGGGAAATCCTTTTATCTGTTTTAATGTGATCTCACGATAATTCCTGTTGGTTGTAAGAATGATCTCACTCTTCGTCTTAGTTCCGGTAAAAGATCTCCTGCCGTAACATCCGTGAAGCAACCCTAAAAGCGATCTTACTTCTTTAATGTAATGTTTGTAAGACTCGTCAATAGGCTTACAAAGCTTTTTAACAAGCTCATTTAATCTATCATAAAGCTTTTCGCTACCGGACGAACAGTCAAGTAAGGACAGAGCCTTTAAAAGATGCTCTTTATTGTATTCGACTTTTTCATTTAAATAAGCTTGTGTCAATTCTTCAACAGCCGTATCACCGAACAGACAGGCTATACAATAAGAACCGAATTGTCTGACTTTAACATCCTCGTGTTTAAGTATAGGAGAAACATCTTCATCGGACAGATCAAAGGTTTCTTTAAGTCCTTTAGTTTCAGAAAGGTCGCCGTTACCGTCCTTTAACACAAACTTAAGCTCAAGGAGTAACTCCTTAAGCTTATCGTCTTCATGCGATATGAGAGCTGCATGTACACTCTTATTGTTTGCTTCTTTCAAAATCATTGGTTTTCAATCCTGATCTTACTATAATTAGAATTATATGCTACATAGATTCCGCCCTTTTCATTCTCTTCATCTTTGACAGAATTCTTTACACATGATTTACAGCTGAGGCCGTCGATCTTAACATTCAATCCGTCGGGCAGCTTAACTCTAATAATTGAGAAAAAGCTCACTATGCTGACAAATGAATCCTCAGCGATCTTACAATTCGTAAGATCAACATTTACTTTTGAGAAAAGTGAGTAGATGCAAATTCCGTCAAGTTTTTCGGAATTATCGATTTTTTTGTTTGAACATATCGATATGAATTTTCTGACACGTCCTTTTGAGTTAAATGCCTCAAATTTCTTTTCTTTTATCTTTTCGATAACTTTTAATACCGTAAAAACAGCGAGCAGAAACAGAATAAGCTTCTTAAAAAATCCTTTTCCCGATTTTTCCGATATTTCAACAGATTTATCATTAACATTAATATTATTGTCCATATACACTCCCGTCTGTAAATGTAGATTTACCTGTTTTCAATTTTATCACTTAAAACATCTTAAGGCAATAATAAGAAAAATCTCCCATTAACAATAACGGAAGATTTTTTTCATAAACAAATTCAAGACTTGCTCTTTAGATATGGTGGTCTCTCCGACCGAATTAAATTCTGTGGATGAATAATCCGCTCCTGAGCTTTGGTTCAAACCATGTGGATTTGGGAGGCATGAGCCTGCCGGCATCGGAAACGGCAAAAAGTTCTCTTATCGAAGTGGGATACATCGCAAACGCGATCTTCATATCAGAATGAACTCTTCTTTCAAGCTCTTTAAGCCCTCTTATTCCGCCTATAAAATCAATTCTCTTATCTTTTCTCGGGTCGTTGATTGAAAGCACGGGTCCGAGGAGATAGTCCTGAAGTATCGATACATCAAGAGATGCCACAGGATCAGAAAGACGTTTCAAAGTATCGGATGCCTCAAGCTTATACCACGTATCCTCAACAAACATACCAAAAGTGCACTTTTCATCCGGAGAAAAAGCACCGGGCATTTTTGTAACTTTAAAGTTTTTCGATATCTCATCGATCAGACCTGACACACTGTATCCGTTAAGATCTTTAACGACACGATTATAAGGCATGATCATCAACTGATCTTCCGGGAACAATACAGATAAGAAGAAATTAAACTCCTCATTTCCTCTGAAAAGTCCGGACTCAGCCCTTCTTTTAAATCCGACACGTACTGCAGATGCAGCCCTGTGATGACCGTCAGCGATATAAATGCTGTTTATGTGACCAAATTCATTTTCAATAGTATTTATATCTTGTTTAATGTCAATCTTCCAAACATTGTGCATGATACCGTCATCCGCGGTAAACGAATAAATCGGCTTCTTCCGGGTTTTATACAGATCGACGATCCCGCTAATAATCTCATTCGATCTGTATGCGAGAAATATAGGTCCTGTCTGGGCATTACAGGTATCGACATGATTAATCCTGTCAATTTCCTTTTCTTCACGTGTATTCTCATGTTTTTTTATGACATTTCCCGCATAATCGTCAATTGATGCACATGCAACAATACCGGTCTGATGTCTTCCGTTCATTATAAGTTCGTAAATATAATAACATTTTTCGGAATCGGTGATAAAAGTTCCGTCGGCAATACGTGCCTCAAGCAGTTCTTTTGCTTTGCGGTATACAATGGGATCATATGTATCAACCGAATCGGGGAACTGAGTTTCAGCTCTGTCTATGCGAAGAAAAGTAAGCTCATCCTCTGCGACTTTGGCTTTAGCTTCCTCTCTGTCATATACATCATAAGGTAACGCCGCGACTCTGTGCGCAACTTTTTCGTTGGGTCTTAAGCACTCGAAGGGCTTTATTGTTGCCATGTCATAACTCCTCTTTTTGTGTGATCGGGCGATCACATCGTTTTCTTATTTGCCACTAAAATATCAATGAGCTCTACGCTTAAAATATTTTAGTAAAAAACCATCCTTGTCATATTACTACACGATTTCCGATAAAGCAAGTAAAGAAAACAGAAATATCACATAGCAACTAAAAACAAATGTCTATATTTACTCCACAACATCATAAATGATCTTATACGGTTCTGTTTTATCATTTCCGATATCAAAGGAATTCCTGAGTCTGACAGACGCTTCTTTAACTTTTTCCGTGTTGTTTCCGTATATTGTTGCGAGCGTTTCTCCGATTTCAACTCTGTCTCCGGTCTTTTTCTTTATTATAAGACCGACTCCGGGATCGATAACAGAATCTTTGGTTTCACGACCTGCACCGAGGATCAGAGAAGCTATTCCGACTTCATCGGACCTGATGTCTTTTATATAACCCGATACATCACATTTAAGATCCTCACATACAGTTCCGAGCTTAAACAACGAGGGATCATAGACGTATCTGTCGTCTCCGCCCTGAGCCTTTACAAAATCGGCAAATACTTTGAGTGCTTTACCCGATGTTATCGTTTCTTCAAGCATTTCACGGGCTTTATCTATCGATTCGGCTTTTCCGGCCCCGAATACCATATAGGATGCCAGCCGATAAACAACTTCCATAAGCTTTTTATCACCCTTGCCGTTCAGTGCTTCGATCGCTTCCATTACCTCAAGAGCATTTCCGACAGCTTTTCCGAGAGGATCGTTCATGTCGGTTATTACCGCATAAGTCTTTCTCCCCGCATTATTACCGATATCGACCATCCTTCTTGCAAGTTCTTTCGCACTCTCAACAGTCTTCATGAATGCACCCGAACCGGTTTTAACATCGAGGACGATAACATCGGCACCTGCGGCAAGCTTCTTACTCATGATACTTGCTGCGATAAGCGGTATACTTGAAACTGTTGCAGTAACGTCACGGAGCGCATAAAGCTTTTTGTCTGCAGGCGCAAGATTTGCTGTCTGACCGGCAACGGCAAGTCCTATACTGTTAACATTGTTATAAAACGTTTCCTTTGACAAAGAAGTATTAAATCCCGGTATACTCTCCAATTTATCGATCGTACCACCGGTATGTCCGAGCCCTCTGCCCGACATTTTCGCCACCGGTACACCAAGAGCGGCGACCATAGGCCCTATTATAAGCGTTGTCTTGTCTCCCACACCTCCCGAACTGTGTTTATCGACATGTACTCCCTTGATAACCGAGAGATCGAGCATTTCTCCGCTCTGAGCCATCAGCAATGTGAGTTCCGTAGTTTCTTCAACGTCCATTCCGTTAATGGCAATCGCCATCAAAAAAGCACTCGCCTGATAATCGGGGATCGAGCCGTCGGTATAACCGTTAATAAAAAAAGCTATCTCTTCTTTTGTCAGTTTTAAGCCAAGTCTTTTCTTATCGATAATGTCATACATTCTCATAGCCGTTACCTCCTCATTATATACGTTTACCCATATAATAAAAATCCTTGCACTCTTCAAGTTTAACATTGACAAACTCACCTATAAGATCAGGCGTCCCCATAAAATGAACAAGTAAATTGTTGTCCAAGCGTCCCGTAAGCATCACTTCATCTCCGATACCCTGAGTTTGAACCTCTTCGCCGTCATTTCCGGGATGCCCCAGGGTTTCCACAAGTACCTCCCGGACAGTGCCGATAAGACGGGATGCATTCGCGGAACTGCACTCCGAGACGACATTCAGTAATCGATTAAATCTTTCTTTTACTGTATCTTCCGGTATCTGATCTTCAAATTTCGCAGCGGGTGTACCCGTTCTTTTTGAATAAATAAAAGTAAAAGCACTGTCGTAAGACACTTTTTTGCATACATCAAGGGTCTCTTCGAAATCTTCTTCCGTTTCTCCCGGGAAACCGACTATGATATCGGTTGTGATGGCGATATCGGGAATGGCTGATTTGATCTTATCGACAAGCTTTAAATACTCTTCTTTTGTATAATGGCGGTTCATCCTTTTTAAAAGCTTGGTACTTCCGCTTTGAAGAGGTAAATGCATATGTTTGCATACAGTCTTCCTTCTCTTCATAACGTCGATGAGTTCATCGGACAGATCAACAGGATGCGGCGTCATAAATCTGATGCGCTTCAAACCGCTTATATCAGAAAGCTTATCAAGCAGTTTGGCAAATGAGATATCCTCGTCAAGACCTTTTCCGTATGAGTTGACGTTCTGACCGAGAAGCATAACTTCTTTGATCCCGCTTGCGACAAGCTGTTCAACTTCACGGACTATATCGCAGCTTTTTCTGCTTCTTTCTCTTCCTCTGACATACGGAACAATGCAAAAAGTACAGAATTTGTCGCAACCGTACATGATATTGACGCCGGCTTTAAAACCACTGTCATACTTAACGGGAAGATCCTCAACAATACAGCAGGGGTCTTTCCTGACATCGACAACTGCGGTTTTTAACGTAGGTTTCTTCGCTTTGGCCCTTCTGTTCAAAAGAAGTGTGTACAAAAGTTCGGCGATCATATAGCTGTTATGCGTTCCAAAAATTATATCGATAAAGCTGTAACTCTTACGCATTTTGGCAACTTCATCCGGTTCCTGCATCATACAGCCGCATATGCCTATGATCATTGAGGGGTTCTGCTCTTTTTTGATCTTGCCTACATACCCTATCCTTCCGTATACCCTGGTACTTGCATTTTCACGTACGGTACATGTGTTATAGAGCACAAAATCGGCTTTTTCGTCTTCAACGCTTATATATCCGATTTTCTCAAGTATTCCGGCAAATTTTTCGGAGTCTCTGAAATTCATTTGGCAGCCAAATGTAGTGATATGATAAGTCGGTGCCTTACCATCCTTAATTATGCCGTCCTCTATGAGTATTTTTCTGCATTCATCTATAAAGTACAACTGTCTCTCAGGTTCATTTACAGGTGCATTGAGAATTACGTCATTCATTGTTTAACCTCTTTTTTATGATAGTTTCATATACCTTTAATCCGTCAACGGCCGCCGATGTTATTCCGCCTGCATAACCGGCTCCTTCTCCACATGGATAAAGACCTTCAATACCCTCAGCGCACATACTTTCCTTTTCTCTTACAATCCTCACAGGCGAAGAAGTTCTGCTTTCTACAGCCATCATGATCGCGGTATCTCCCGCAAATCCTTTTATCGTTTTGTCAAATTTAGGCAGAGCTTCTTTGATTGGAGCCGATATTAACTCCGGCAATATTTCATACATATCGCACGGCGCAAAATCTCCCTTCGTATTCGGCTTTCTTCTGTCGATCTTTTCCGTACCGCGACCGTTCAGGAAATCACTTGCGTAGCAGACGGGAATCTTACCGTTGCATGCATCAAACGCCTTTTTTTCTAATTCTTCCTGAAATCTTACTCCTGCAAAAATGTCTTCACCTTCAAGATCCGATTCACGGATTTCAACAACGATCGCACTGTTTGCAGTGTTTTCATCTCTTTTACTGTAGCTCATGCCGTTAACACATAACCTTCCGTCTTGTGAGGAGGCATTTACGACGACACCGCCGGGACACATACAAAACGAATAAACTCCTCTGCCTTCGGATGTTATATAAGTAAGTTTATAATCGGCGGGAGGATATTTTTTATAATCTTTTCCGTACATTTCACGGGAAATCAGTTCTTGAGGATGCTCTATTCTGACACCCATTGCAAATGCTTTTCTTTCAAGCCTAACTCCTCTCGACCCAAGCATTCTGACAGTATCTCTTGCACTGTGACCTATTGCGAGAACTATCGTATCGCATTCTATCCTGTCTTTTTCGTTAACGATCGCTGCCCTTATTTTTCCGTCTTCTTCTTCAAATCCCGTAAAACAACTGTTAAATCTTACTTCGCCGCCAAGCTCAATGATTTTTTCTCGAACAGCTTTTACGATAACTGTCAAAACATCGGTTCCGATATGAGGTTTATTTTTGTATCTTATCGAAGGATCGGCACCAAATCTGACAAATATATCGAATACGTGACCTATCCTGCCGAAACCGTCATGTATCATAGTATTAAGTTTTCCGTCAGAAAATGTACCTGCGCCTCCCTCACCGAATTGAATATTTGATTCGGGGCATAGCTTTCCGGTCTTAAAGAACTCTTCCACATCTTTGAGCCGGTTTTCAACATCTCTTCCTCTTTCGAGAACAATTGGCTTTAATCCTGCAGCTGCAAGTTTATATGCACATATCAAACCTGCGGGTCCAAAGCCGACTATAACCGGTCTGTAAGATCCTTTTTCGGACAATTTTTCAATGTTTGGGCCTGTCGAAGAGATCGGATCAAAATATTTAACTTCTTTTACTTTGACGGCATTTTTGATTCTGCATCTCTTTAAGAATCTGTCTTCGTTGGGCACCTCAATGTCAACTCCGAAAACATACCTTATATCATCTTTTTTTCGAGCGTCCAAAGACATTTTTTTCAATTCGGCACTTTTAAGCATGTTTATCTCAATTCCAAGCTTTTTTGCCGTAACAGCCTTTAATCTGTCAATATCAAACAGATCTTTTTCAGTAAAAGATATCCGAATCAATTGTTCCTCCCGCGGCATATGTGCCTGCTCTTATGCCTGTGATCCACGCAAATGTAAGATTGTTGCCGCCGCATGCAAAGTCGGCATCCAAACATTCGCCCGTAATATACAGATCATTTATCTTCTTGTGTTCAAAAGATCCGATTATTACTTCGTCGAGTTTTACTCCGCCGCTTGTAACCTGTGAGTTGTCAAATCCCTGCGTACCGGTTACCTTCAAAGTAAGTCCGCATAATGTATCGATCACTTCTGTGGCGATCTTTAAGCCCTCATCAACACCGGGTTTCAGCATTGGATCTATATGATGCAAAAGCATGATCGCATAGACGAGCTTTCTGTTTGCCAGTCCTGTGAGTAGCTCCTCAATTGTGTATTTCTTTTCGATCAATCTTTCCCAAATGCTTTTGAGCATCTTTTCCCTGTCTTGTTGAGTCAAAACAGCCACCCTCAGGCTGACGTTTTTCCCGGCCTCGATCGCCCTTGCGGCTGTCGTGGAACAGTTCATGACAGGTATACCGCCAATCCCCTTTTTGGTAAATACAATCTCTCCGTGTTCATTAAATACTTCCTGATTGTCAACAAGAAGATAAACATCGGCGTAATGTCTTACTCCGTCTACTGTCTTGCTTTGCTTAAAATCGACAGTAAGTCCGACAAGAGCGGGATACAAAGGTGTACTGTTTATCCCGAGCATTTTAAGGAGTTTAAAAGATGAGCCGTCAGTTCCAAGGTCAGCTCGTGACATCCCGCCCGCACTGATGATGAGTTTATCACACGAAAACATCTTATTTACGATAAACCCACTACCGTTTTTTACTATATCATTTACCTCACAGTCGCATACTATATCGCACCCCTCGGCAAGAGCAACTGTCACAAGGGTATCTCTGACCGTTGAAGCCTGAAGCGATATCGGATAATAGTATCCGTTTTTCTCAAGGACAAATATTCCTATCGACTCAAAAAACTTCTTAAGTGTCTGAAAAGGTATACTCTTAAAGATCTTGCAAGCCAGGTCTTTATCCGAACTGTTGACTGAATTTCTAATGTCTTCGAGGGATGATAAAATATTACATTTTCCGTTTCCTGTAACTGTGATCTTCTTACCCGGCTTAGACAGTCTTTCCAGTATCAAAACGTTTTTTCCGATTCTTGCTGCACATATACCGGCCATCAGACCCGAAGCACCCGCACCGACTATAACAATATCGTAATATCTCATATTTGTTCTCTTCCTATTATCCCGTTTCTGTTTCAACACCTATCAACAAATGATCTCCGATCATTTCAAAAGCTTAAATCGTGTAAATATTCTGCATATCTTGTTACCCATCGGCAGTTTTTCAAGTTCCATTCTGTTAACACCCTTCATTAAAACAAGAATGATAAAATAAACCGGAACACATAATACTATAGAAATAACCGTTCCGATCGATCTGTTCACTCCGATCGAACAGAGGATCAAATACAAAACCCTGCCAAAAACGCCCATAATGCAAGAACTTATCAGAGGTATGAAAAATGTTCTTTTGAACTCCTGTTTGTACATTATCTCCTTCTTTAACGACCGGCTGTTTAAAAAACATACAACAAGAGCATAAAGAATATTACAGATCATGAGCGCAAATTCGTTTAGATCCGTCAAAAATAACATTAACGCGAGCACCGGAATATGGATAAGCAGTGAAAGCGCAGAATGGATCACAGGTTTCTTAAGTTTATTTATTCCCTGAAGTACACCGTTTGTCAACGTGGAATAAGCGAAAAATACAACCGCAAAACTTCCCCATATAAGCAGTTCGGCGGCAATCTTTCCTTCATCCTTAAAGAAAAGCGTCATGATCGGTTCGGAAAAGAATGCCAGGCCTGCAGCGGCCGGAATCGCGATCAACATATTTATCTTGACCGTTCCGGTAATCTTTTCTCTGACGCTCACAAGATCATTAACCTCAAAAGCTCCCGAAAGGACAGGTACTATCGAAACACCGAATGCCGAAGCGATCGCTACGGGTAAATTATACAACCATTTGTATTTATTTGAATATGCTTCAAACAGTATCGCTCTTTCAGTTTCGTCAATTCCTTTATGACCGAGAATACGACCGAACATAAAATCATCTGTAAGTCCGCTCAGCTGGTATATACTCTGGCTGAGAACTATTGGGATCATAGTAAGTATAAGTAATTTCAAAATTGTTTTATATGGTGTAGCGGGCTGTTCAGAGACCATATCCGAAGGATCCGAACGATCTTTTTTATTGCCGATAACGAAGAATAAAACAAGAAAAAGGAGTCCGGCAACAGCTCCGGCAAGTGTCCCCGCAGTACCTCCCGCAGCTCCTAAAGACGCTTTTGAAAAATCACTGACCGCGTCTATAAACAAGATCGCGCAGGCAACACTTACAACGGCATTTACGATCTGTTCCACAACCTGAGATACCGCTGTGGGTACCATGTTTTTATGACCTTGAAAGAAACCGCGAATAACGCCCATGCATGAGAAGACAAAAATCGTGGGCGAAAGAACTTTAAGAGGCAAAGACGCCGAAGGATATCCCATCCACGTTGCGATAGGATCGGAAAAAACAAAAAGAAGTATTGAAACGATCAGACCTGCCCCTGAAGAAAAAGCAAGTCCGATCTTAAAGATCCTTTTGCTGTCGGAAAAACGTCCCTGCGCATTACTTGAAGATATCATCTTGGAAATGGCGACAGGAATACTGTATGTGGAAATAAGCAGCGCAATGTTGTATACCTCATACGCTGTGCTGTAATAACCCATACCTTCGCTTCCGACTATGTTTGTAAGCGGAATGCGGTAGATCAATCCGATAAATCTTGTAACCAAGCCGGCAACGGCAAGTATCAATCCTTGTGTAAGGTAATTGTTTTTCTTTGTACTCATCTCAATATTTCATCCAGTTTATTCGATCACGAGTCTGTCAGCACGCGAATTGGGGAAAACAGAAATAAATGTACGCCCCGGATTAATACTCAGTATTTCACCGTTTTCGTCATAGTAAGACATAAATCTTTCGCTTTCATTCTTTTTCCACGTGATAGGGACGGCCTTCCCACCCGTAATGTAATAGCCTTTACCTGATGCATCTTTGATCTGCATTTCCTGATATCCGTTATCATCTTTATTCCACTCTTTTACGAGCTGAATAATTATATTATCAAATACAAGAGGATTTTGCGTATTCTTGTCTATATGAACATCATCAAACTGATATCTTGTATATTGGGCTTCGTTAGCATCATAAACGAAATACGGACTCATATATGTCGAATATGACAACCTTATAAGATTTGCTTCTGTACCTTTTGCCGGAGCGGTAAATTCTTCGTTGAACACAAAATGATTGGCTTTAAAACTATCTTTATGATCTGTTCGTATGTTCATCCTCTCTATGCCGTTAATAATACCTTCAAGAGAAGCAAAAGCATTATGGGGTGCTTTTATGGTATTATCTCTGTAGAAGACAGTATCTCCTATCCAATAAGTTCCTTCAAGGTGATCAAGAGATAATTCGGCGATCTTTTTTGTGGCATAAGTTGTTTCGCCGAAATGAACAAATATGGCATCATATTCATCTGCAAAGCTTGCAAAATAATGTCTTGCACTTCTTACAGAGCCTATCCTGTCTCTGCAACTCGATTCTTCGTTTAAACCTTCAAAAATACCCATAAGTCGGGTGATCCCGCCTTCAGCAAGAGCTTCGTACAGAATTTTGGCATCACCTATTCCGCTTTGAGGGTTAGCGACACCTATATTATTAAACATGATAGCATACGGCCTTTTAACTGCTATCTCTTCAGGGATCCATGTACCGTCAAGTACACTTATAACTTCACCTTCATGAGAAGGATCTTCAGGTTCGGGTTCAGGAGTTGGTGTAGGGGTAGGTGTCGGTGTGGGTTCGGGTGTTACAGGGATATCCGTCGGAGTCGCAGGTAATGAAACAACCGGCTTATTGTCCGGAACTACAGTCACTTTGTTATCATTGTTATCGGGAATAAAAATGGTAAGGCATACAACAGCCGCTATAATAACAACTGCACTTATACACGAAACAATCAGGTGATCTTTTAAAAAACCGATAATCTTGGAAAATAAATCTTTCATCTCGTAATCCCCGCACTTTCAAGAATCTCTTTTTGAATTTTTTCCATAACCGCACGATCTTCATCAGTAACATGGTCATATCCGAGCAAATGCAACAAGCTGTGTACGATCAGGAAATCAAATTCCCTAAGTACGGCATGACCGTATTCTTTCGCCTGTTCAAATACTCTCTGAGCGCATATAACGATATCTCCGAGCATTATCGCACCGGTTTCCGGATCAAGATATCCTCCGGGATCGTTTTCAACGTATGTGAAATCGAGAGGTTTATCATAATCAACCATAGGAAAGGATAAACAATCCGTCGTTGAATCTATATTTCTGTAGTTTTTGTTAAGCACAGCAACATAATCCTGATCGGCTATACATATATCAAGTTGAGCTTCATAAGGAACTTTCAGATATGTAAGAGCCGTTTCAATTATCTTTCTTGCCTGAACTCTGGGCTTAAATGGAAATCTTACGGAACTTTTTAAGCTAATCGTTAATTTGATAATAATCACCTCCGGCGTCTATCAAATAATCTTTTATCATATTGACTTCATCGGCCGAAAAACCGGAATATCTGAGGAAATTCTGAGAGTTTCGAACCTTGATGGTGTTCTTTACGATTCCGGACCACGAAAGATTTACCTCTTCTCCCGAATCGGTTATCTTTTTATAATTTCTCGCCACAAATTCAAAAGTATTGATCATATCATTAACAAGCATGACAATACCCGTTTCTCTGGAAACAGGGAAAACAACCTTTTTAACAGACATGTGTTCCAGCGGTTTGATATAGTATTCTGGTACACCGTATTTGTTCTCGAGGATCTCAAGATAATCCTTACCGAGAACCTTGGCCGCATCATGAATGATACCGAGGATATAAGCGTTTTCTTTATCACACATGATCTTTTCGGCCGCGCCTTTCGAAAGATGAGCAAGGCAAAGGCTGTGTTCATAGACCTGAGCATTATCAAGTTTAAGTCTTACAAGATACATAAATTCTTCGGAGCACATTTCCCTAACCGAAAGAACATTGTTTTTATCATTAACTTCGATCAATTGCTCCTGAAGCTCATCGTTTTCTTTGTAAACACGCTTAAGTCTGTCCTCAAGTTTTTCATAATCTTCCCGTAAAACATATTTTTCGGGAACAATTTCTTCATCTTCGTCGCTTTTATTGCTAAATAAATATGTACCCGAAGATTCATCATCCATACTTGTATCTTCTTCATACGAGATTTTCAATCCGAGGGTAGAAGGAGCAGATATCCCTCGTGACATAACCTTGACAAGGAATCTGACTCCAAGCATTGATAAGATCGCACTGATCGCAAGAATGTAATGAAAGAGACTGAATATTGAATCGATATCAAAATCACACTCTATAACAAGTGCTATAGCATAGAAAACAACTATTATAAGAGAACAATAAAGGCTGTTTTTCAACGAGAATACACTTCTTGCCAACAGACTCACCGCAAATATGAGCAGAACCGTTGATATCGAAGGAACAATCACAAATGTAGGGAAAAACATTGCATACACAATAAGCATAAACAATGTCAAAAAAGAAACCGTAAAGTTTAAGCACCCCGATAAAAAGGCGACCAATAACAAAACGGCACACGAAGCTATCTCGATATTTCCGCAGTGTACCAAAAACAGGCAGATTGAGGGAATGATCGCAAGGACCACTCTTGATGATCTGATATTAAAAATGTTATCTTTATTGATATCTACATAATAGATCAGCAGAAAACTGAAACTTAAAACAAACGCACATCCGTATATACAGTTTCTTATATTAAAATCACCGTAATCTGAAACGTACATTCCAAAAATCGAAGCACACAAAAGTGAGCATATAAGTAAAACAGAAAAATATTTAAGCCTATTTACGATCACGGAACTGTTTTTGTCCTTTTGATCTGTTTTTTGCGGCATCGTTTTCCCTCTTTTCATATTTTTCATAAGCTTCTACAATCTTTTGAACAAGCGGATGTCTGACAACATCCCGGCTCGTCAGATATGCAAAGCCTATCCCCTCAATATCCCTAAGAACTTTAATGGCTGTATCGAGACCACTGGTCGAAGGCGGTGTAAGATCCTTTTGTGTAGGATCACCCGTAATGATCGCTTTTGAGCCGAAACCTATTCTTGTAAGGAACATCTTCATCTGAGCAGGCGTCGTATTTTGAGCCTCATCAAGTATTATAAACGCATTATCGAGTGTTCTTCCTCTCATGTATGCAAGAGGTGCAACCTCTATCAAACCTTTGTCTGCATTACGTTGATAGCTTTCCGCACCCATTATCTGATAAAGTGCATCATATAAAGGTCTGAGATAAGGATCTATCTTGCTCTGGAGATCACCCGGCAAAAATCCGAGTTTTTCACCCGCTTCTATTGCAGGTCTTGTAAGTATTATTCTCGATACGTCACCTTTTTTAAACGCAGTTATAGCCATGGCCATAGCCAGATATGTCTTACCTGTTCCCGCAGGACCCAAACCGAAGACGATCATATTGTCACGTATTTTATCAATGTACTGTTTTTGTCCGACAGTCTTAGGCTTGATCGGTTTTCCGGCAAGCGTAAAGCATATCAGCTCTTTATCTATTTCTGTAACAAGGTTTTCTTTGTCTTCCATGAGTAAAGCGAGCGTATATGACACTTTTTGTTCATCGATAAGATTACCGTTCTGTGCGAGCGCCGAAAGCTGCTCCAACGCTCGTACCGCTTTAGAGGCAGCGGCCTCGGGTCCGATAACCTTAACGCTCTCCCCTCTGACTACAACATCAACCGAAAGTGCTTTTTCTATCACTTTCAAATGAGAATCAAACTGTCCGAAAACATTTGACATATGTGTTCCGGGTATATTAATGATCTTTTCGACCGATTCCATACAGATAAAACTCCCCAAACGAGAATTTGCATACATAAAAACAAATTCTTATCTGTCTTCATGTATGTCTATTATATTACTAAACCCAATAAATATCAACAATCCGTAAGCACTCACAATACGAATGTTCAGTATAAAAAATACAAAGGCATGGTCATCAAACCATGCCTTGATCACAAAATGGCTTACTTAAATTTTCTCTTACGTGCAGCCTCAGACTTCTTCTTACGTCTAACGCTGGGCTTCTCGTAATGCTCTCTCTTGCGAATCTCCTGCTGGATACCTGCCTTCGCACAATTTCTCTTGAATCTGCGAAGAGCACTGTCCAGTGTCTCGTTTTCTTTAACTATTACATTCGACATAGCCTCACACCTAACCTCCCTCCGGTTATGAATTGTGCATAAAAGTGATGGCTATTCCTAAAAGCACGAAACTATTATATCACAAAACTCCACCACGTCAAGTCTTTTACATAGAAATGAACTCTTTAACCTTCTCATAGAGTGAATCGGGATCAAATCCAATGCTGTCTCTTACATCATTCGGGCTTCCGTGAGGAAGGAATTCATCGGGAAGAGACAAGTCAAGAAATCTGCCTTTATATCCGTTTTCAAGCAGTGTAAGCGAAACTGCCTCTCCATATCCGCCTCTCTTAACATTTTCTTCGCATGTGATTATATGCGTCGATTGTCCCGCAGTATTTAAAACTGTCTCTTTATCAATGGGATTAATAAATCTGGCATTTATAAGCCCGGCTTTTACACCCTCTGTCTCTTCGATCCTTTTTAGGACCTCGTCCATAACCTTAACCATTCTGCCCACAGCAAAAACATTTATCCCGCCGATCGGTCTGATTATCTCAGACTTTCCGTAAACAACGGGATCATCAAATTCTTCGAGTTTTTCGGTTGCCTTATGTCTCGGATATCGTATTGCAACAGGACCGTCATACCTGAATGCAAACTCGAGGAATCTTTTAAGTTCCACACCGTTTTTGGGGGCCATTACCGTAAGACCCGGAATCGACGAAAGGAAGGAAAGATCAAATATTCCCTGATGGGTATCGCCGTCTCTTCCGACGATCCCCGCCCTGTCTACGGCAAATACAACAGGGAGCTTATTTAATGCAACATCATGAAGTATTTGATCATACGATCTTTGCAAAAACGTTGAATATATAGCAACAACAGGTCTTAGGCCCGACTTGGCCATTCCTGCGGCAAACGTCACGGCATGTTCCTCAGAGATACCTACATCAAAAAATCTTCCGGGGTAATAATCTCTGAATCTGTTAAGACCCGTTCCGTCGCTCATAGCCGCGCATACCGCAACTATGTTATCATTTGTTTTTGCCTCTTCTATAACCGCATCAGCAAATATATCGGTATAAGTTTTATACTGACCTTTTTTGCTTTTCGCTCTTCCGGTTTTCTTTATGAAAGGATCGACACCATGGAACAACCTCGGATTTACCTCTGCGGGTCTGTATCCTTTTCCTTTTTTGGTCACAACATGAACAAGTACCGGATTTTTACTTTTTCCGGCTGCTTCAAAAGCTTCAAGCATAAGCGGTATATTATGACCGTCTATCGGACCGATATATGTGATCCCCATATTCTCAAAGATCATACCTTTTACAAAGAGGCTTTTCACCGAATTCTTAGAATTTCTGATCTTCTCTACTATATCATTACCGAAAACGGGGATTGATGAAAGTCCTTTTTCAAGTGAGGACTTTACACTTGTATATTTTGCGTTTGTTCTGAGTTTTCCGAGATATGCCGCCAAACCTCCGACGTTTTCGGATATAGACATTCTGTTATCGTTAAGAACGATTATCATATTTGATTTAAAACGACCGGCATTATTAAGCGCTTCATATGCCATACCGCCGCAGAGCGCTCCGTCACCGATCAAAGCTACTACCCTGTAATCTTCACCGAGTAAGTCACGTGCCTTTACCATTCCGTCGGCAACAGATATTGATGTTGAACTGTGTCCCGTATTAAATGCGTCACAATCACTTTCGGAAGTTTTTGGGAAACCCGACAGTCCGCCGAAAGAGCGCAAAGTCTCAAATCTGTCCTTTCGTCCGGTAAGGATCTTATGTGTATATGATTGATGACCGACATCAAAAATAAGCTTGTCTTTAGGAAGATCAAGAAAAAGATGTAAGGCCATAGTCAGTTCAACAACGCCGAGATTCGAAGCCAAATGGCCACCTGTTATGCTCACATTATTGACCAGAAAATTTCTTATCTCTTTCGCAAGCTCTTTGTAATCGGAAGGATCCACTTTTTTTATATCACCTACAGCATTTATCTTATCAAGGATGCTCATTTTAATACCCTTTCAAATCATTAGAGAGAATAAAGCTTTTCGAACAGTTTACAAAACTCACTTTTATCACCGGGAAGTCTGTTAAGCTTTTCCGTCATCTCTTCATATAGTGAACGAACTTTGTCACGTGCAAAATCAAGTCCGTATATCGAAACAAAAGTTGATTTGTTATTTTTTTCGTCACTGCTGACATCTTTTCCGGTTTCGGAAAACGTTGCCGTTACATCAAGGATATCATCCCTTATCTGGAATGCAAGTCCCATAAGATATCCGATCTCGTCCAGAAGTGAAACTGCCGTTTCATCCGCTCCCGCAAGGATCGCGCCACAGCATAGCGCTGCCTGAAACAGGCGTGCCGTTTTTAATTCACATATAAGCGAAAGATCTTCTGTATCAATTTTACGGTCATCCCCAAAACCTTCTACATCAAGTACCTGACCACCTATCATTCCGAAGCAGCCTGCTTTCCTGAAAAGGACTCCGGTAGCGCTGATAAAATTATGCATATTGTCCAGATAATAATCAGGTTTGTATTTTGCAAGATTTTCACCGGCTTTAGCGACTATCTCCATTGAATAGTTTAAAAGAGCATCTCCCGTAAGAATTCCCATCGCATGTCCGAATTTCTTATGCGTTGTAAGAGATCCTCTTCTGTATTCGTCATTATCCATTGCCGGAAGATCATCATGCACCAGAGAATACCCGTGTATGCATTCTATCGCGCATGCAAACGGATGCGCAGTATACTTTTCAAGCTCTCTGTCATCCGAAAACAACCTGAAACTTTCGATCAGCATGATCGCCCGAAGGCGTTTGCCTCCTCCGAGAACACTGTATCTCATCGCTTCGCTCAGGACTCCGTATCCTTCACCCTCTTGAGGCAAACTCTCACCCAAAAGATTTTCGATGGTTTGTAAGTCTATCACTTTTGTCTTACCTCCCGCAATAAAGGAAATCATTCATTTCTTTCTTCAAGAACTTTTAATTCCTTTTCTACTTTGTCTATTTTTTCGGAACATTCTTTTATCAATAACACACCATTCTTATACTTTTCAAATGAATCTTCAAGGCTCAGTTCCGGATCTTCCATTTCATTTATCAGTTTTTCAATCTCATCAAAATAATTATTTATGCTCTTTTTTTCCGATGTTTTTTTCTCAGCCATCATTACCTCCATATATATCAATCCGATACGGTCGCATTTATCGATCCGTCACTCACACGAAGAGAAATTTTTTGACCGTTTTTAAACTGTTTCACCCTGGATAGGTTTTCGCCTTTCTCTCCGGTTACGTACGCAAAACCTTTATTAAGCATTGAAAGGGGCGATCGAGCCTTTAAAAGTTCCGTGTCTCTTTCAAGTCTCATATGTACAGTATTTCTTTGTCTATCCAATATCCGGTCCATATCGGCTTTCATAGAATCAAGTCTGATACGCATATTACCAACATAAACAGACGGATCATGAGTTGATATCTTTGCTCTTAAAGTCTCAAGCCTATGTTTGATGATCAGTATCCTGTCATTCATGATACGAGTCAAACGCATTCCATAAAGCTCAGTTTTTTCATAAAACTGTTCCATATCAAAAACCGCAAGCTGCGCAGCGGCTGACGGAGTCGGAACTCGAACGTCCGCGGCAAGGTCGGTAAGCGATGTATCAGTCTCATGTCCTATAGCGCTTATGACCGGAACATCACAGGCAGCCACTGCCCTAACTATCCTTTCATCGTTGAAGCAGAACAGGTCTTCATAAGAGCCTCCGCCTCTGGCAATGATCACAACGTCCGGCTTTTCTTTCAACAATTTTTCAAGTGCATTGCAAACAGAAAGAGGGGCATCGGCTCCCTGAACGGTAGCCGGAGAAAGGATCAGTTCAACATAAGGATTTCTGGATCTTGATATTCTGATTATATCCTGAAGTGCTGCCGCGGTCCGGGCTGTAATAACTCCTATCTTTGAAGAATAAGCAGGTATCTCTTTCTTCTTATCCTGATCAAAAAGACCTTCTGCAGTAAGCTTGGCTTTAAGACGTTCAAATTCTTCATAAAGCGCTCCGAGACCTTCATGCTCAATCCTATCGGCATACATCATATATTTCCCGTCTCGTTCGTATACACTTATCTGTCCGGAAACAATAACGCTCATACCGTCTTTTAACATAAAAGAAAGACCGGTACGCCTGCCGGCAAACATAGCGCATGCAAGCTGTCCGCCCTTATCTTTGAGCGTAAAATATATATGTCCCGCATCAGAATATTTACAATTTGACACCTCACCGCTGATACTGATATACCTGAGCGGTCCGTTTGTATCAAAAATTCTTTTTATATATGAATTGATCTGGGAAACGGTATAAACCTTTGGATTATTATTTATCATTTTCTTTTTTTTCTTTTATGAGACTTGACAATATGCCATTGACAAAACCGTAGGATGATTCGTTGCAACCGTATTCCTTTGCGAGTTCAACAGCCTCGTTAACAGCCACTTTATCAGGAACTTCCTCGTCATATACGATCTCAAAAACAGATAATCTGAGAATATTCAGATCCATCTTACCGATACGGGATAATTTCCATCCCTTAGCGACACGCGAGATCAGGCTGTCGATATTGCCAAGCTTGTCGACGATCTTCGTGTAGCGTTCCAATACTTCCTTACTGTCCATCTCTTCCAATCCGCCTTCAAAAGATGTCAGATAAAGCATATTCTGTTCATCAATCTCGTCATTTTCGTGAAAATCACGCATATAAAGCATTTTTATAAGATGATCTCTTAATTCTCTTCTTGTCATGGTACACCCCTGTTACAAAATTTGGTTGATCAGAAAAACGCCGAATCAAACAATGATCTCAACTACATGAATATTTACAGCAACAACCTTTAACCCTGTCATATTTTCAATGGAATTCTTGACCTTATCCTGGATCTGAGAAGTTACATCGGGGATCCTAAATCCATACTTAATATTTATAAAAAGATCTACATGCACTTCCTCACCGTCAATCTCGATCTTAACGCCCTTAGAACTGTTTTTTATCCCGAGCTTGCCAACTATCTCGTTTGTGATATTGCCGGCCATAGAATCAACACCTTCAACCTCTGATGCAGCAAGACCACTTATCGATGCGACAACATCATCCGAAATTTTAATTTGGCACTCAGATATGAATTCATTTTCCTGATTGATATTATTCATCAATAATCTCCTTTGTATTCACATATTTAAATAACCGATTTCAAGAAGTTTCAAACATCGGTTCAATCATTATCCGTAGTCCATTTTAGCATGGATAATACGTTTTGAAAAGCATAAGAATTTCACTGCATAGTAATCTTTTAGCTAATTGCATTTCTAATCAGCGAATCAGACTTCAAAATTCTAAATATTCTGTAAAAACATCACGTATATCAGCAATTTTCTTGAATCTTTCTAATTTTTGTGTTATAATAGTGTCATCAAAAAGAGAATGCAATATCAGCACTCAGAAAGGGGCCCAAAATGAATACAAGTTATACTCAGATAACAGATTTAAAAACTGATTTTGAGCTTCTTATAAAAATGCTCAACAGGATCGAGATCGACAAGTGCGAAGAGGCTTTCAACAATCTTTTTGAAAGATCTCTTC
>JAILPE010000088.1 GCA_024699645.1 Lachnospiraceae bacterium | reverse complement strand
AAAAACTTGTACACACAAGCCCATCGGGACATGTTCTGAGGTCTAAGTCAGAATGTATGATTGATATGTTATTGTTTTATCGAGGGATTCCGTTCCGATACGAGTCTGTGCTTAATTTGGAAAACCATGAAATATATCCTGATTTTACATTCTACAATGAAAAGACAGATGAATACAGGTATTGGGAGCACTTTGGAATGATGGACGATCCGCAATACAGAAAAAAGGCGATGATGAAAATAGAGCAATACATTCGGGGAGGCTTTATTCCAAATGAGAATCTGTACATTACATTTGAGACATCTAATCATCCAATAACAGCAACCACAATCGGAAAGATAATAGATGACATATGGAATTGGTTACACTAGGTAAGAAATCAAACTTGCTTTATGCATGTAGAACTGATTGGTTGTCAATTGAAGCTCCGCTCTTAATTCTTTGCCATCAAACTTGCTTTATGCATGTAGAACTGATTGGTTGTTAATTGAAGCTCCGCTCTTAAATCTTTGCCATCAAACTTGCTTTATGTATGTAGAACTGATTGGTTGTCAATTGAAGCTCCGCTCTTAATTCTTTGCCATCAAACTTGCTTTATGCTTGTAGAACTGATTGGTTGTCAATTGAAGCTTCCCTCCAGATTCCTTGCCATCCGACTTATTAAACATGGGTTTATAGAAATTGCGTCCAATAGAAAATCAGTGCTTGTTGTGGACCACATTTTTGAGACATTTTTGCCCAAAACAGACTTTGATTTGATATTGGACGCATTTCAGCATTTCTAACTAAAAAACGATAAAAAAATGCGTCCACAGAAAGTGTCAATTCTCTATTGGACGCATTATAACGTTTCAACCATAAAAACTATAAAAAATGCGTCCACAGAAAGCGTCAATTTTCTATTGGGCTAATTTAAATTAAACTTCAAGACGGCATTTTAATGGCATAGATAAATGTAGAGGCATGATTGCCAATACCAAAAAATATAATCAACTGCCAATACTATAAAATATAATCAACTGTCAATACTATAAAATATAATCAACTGCCAATACCATAAAATATAATCAACTGCCAATACCATAGAATATAATCAACTGCCAATACCATAAAATATAATCAATCCCTGATACCATAAAAATATCATCTCTAAGACCATAATTCTTGACAATAAACCATACATATTTTAAGATAAACCATGTATGCAGTAAGGTTATACTGCATCTGAATAGTAGGAGGCAATATGTTTAAGAAAGTAGATACCAACATGGATTTTGTCGCGCGTGAGAAGGAAACGCTTTCCTTCTGGAAAGACCGCGACATTTTTGAAAAGAGTATGAAGGCTACGGAGGGACATCCGACATATACATTTTATGACGGACCGCCCACTGCTAACGGTAAGCCTCACATAGGTCATGTTCTTACGAGAGTTATTAAGGACATGATTCCGCGATACAAAACCATGAAGGGATACTATGTTCCCCGTAAGGCCGGATGGGATACCCACGGTCTTCCTGTTGAACTTGAAGTTGAGAAGCTTCTTGGCATCAACGGCAAGGATCAGATTGAATCATACGGAATGGAGCCTTTCATCAAGAAGTGTAAGGAATCCGTTTGGAAATATAAAGGAATGTGGGAAGATTTCTCCGGAAGTGTTGGTTTCTGGGCAGATATGGACGACCCCTACGTTACTTATGACGATAATTTCATTGAATCCGAGTGGTGGGCACTCAAGCAAATCTGGGATAAAGGATTGCTTTATAAGGGCTTTAAGATCGTGCCCTATTGCCCCAGATGCGGAACTCCGCTTTCTTCAGCAGAGGTTTCTCAGGGTTATAAGACAGTCAAGGAGCGCTCGGCAATCGCACGCTTTAAAGTGAAGACAACCGGAGCCAAGGTTAATGTTGTTTCCGAGGGTGAGGATGTTTATTTCCTTGTTTGGACTACAACACCCTGGACGCTTCCTTCAAACGTTGCTCTCTGCGTGAACCCCGATGACGCCTATGTGAAAGTTAAAGCAATAGACGGCTACACATACATCCTTGCAAAAGATCTCGCAGACACAGTACTTGCCGGAATCAAACCCGCAGCCGGAAATGCAAAAGATGACAACAACGCAGCACCCGTCAAGACATACGAGATCCTTGAAACATATACGGGAAAGGAGCTTGAATACATCGAATATGAGCCGCTCTTTAACTGCTCTTTTGAAGTTTCGGAGAAGCAGAACAAAAAGGGCTTCTTCGTAACGTGTGACGGATATGTTACTATGTCAGATGGTACCGGAATCGTACATATCGCGCCTGCTTTCGGTGAGGATGATGCGAGAGTCGGACGTACATATGATCTTCCTTTCGTACAGCTTGTTGACGGAAAAGGTGAAATGACAAAGGAAACTCCTTATGCCGGACTTTTTGTTAAGGCAGCAGACCCCGAAGTACTCAAAGACCTCGATAAAGAGAACAAGCTTTTTGCAGCTCCCAAGTTTGAGCATGAGTATCCTCATTGCTGGAGATGCGACACGCCTCTTATCTACTACGCTCGTGACTCGTGGTATATCAAGGAGACTGCGGTCAGAGACAACCTTATCAAGAATAACAACACAGTTAACTGGATACCCGAGTCGATCGGCAAGGGCAGATTCGGTAACTGGCTTGAAAATATCCAGGATTGGGCAATTTCGCGTAACCGTTACTGGGGCACTCCTCTTAATATATGGGAGTGTGAGTGCGGTCACAGAGAGTGCATCGGCAGTCGTGAAGAGCTTGCAGAAAAGTCGGGAAATCCCGATGCCAAGACAGTTGAGCTTCATCGTCCTTACATCGATGAGATCACGATCAAGTGCCCTAAGTGCGGCAAGCCCATGCACAGAGTAAGCGAAGTTATCGACTGCTGGTTCGACAGCGGCGCTATGCCTTTTGCTCAGCATCACTATCCTTTTGAGAACAAGGATCTTTTTGAGAAGCAGTTCCCGGCTGACTTTATTTCCGAGGCTGTAGACCAGACCCGTGGCTGGTTCCACTCGCTTATGGCAGAGTCGACAATCCTCTTTGATCAGGCACCTTATCGCAATGTTATCGTACTTGGACACGTTCAGGACGAGAACGGACAAAAGATGAGCAAGAGCAAGGGTAATGCGGTCGATCCTTTTGATGCGCTTGAGCGTTTCGGCGCCGATGCGATCAGATGGTACTTCTACATCAACAGCGCACCGTGGCTCCCCAACCGTTTCCATGATAAGGCTGTTGTCGAAGGTCAGCGCAAGTTCATGGGAACACTTTGGAACACATATGCGTTCTTTGTGCTTTACGCAAATATCGACGGATTCAATCCGGCCGAATATACATTAGACAAGAATACCTTAACGGTAATGGACAAATGGCTGCTTTCAAGGCTTAACTCGACAGTTAAGGAAACAGATGAAAACCTTGCCGGATATCGCATCCCCGAAGCAGCAAAGAGCCTGCTCTCATTTGTCGATGAGATGAGTAACTGGTATGTGCGTCGCTGCCGTGAGCGTTTCTGGGCAAAGGGCATGGAAGAAGACAAGATCGCCGCATATATGACACTTTATACGGCGCTTGTTACAATAGCAAAGGCAGCAGCGCCCATGATCCCCTTCATGACGGAGGAAATCTACCGCAATCTTGTAGCAGAAGTAAACAGCTCGGCACCCGAAAGCGTACATCTTTGCGCATATCCCGAAGCAGATGAGTCGTTCATCGACAAGAAGCTTGAAAAGGATATGGAGACAGCTCAGGATGTTGTTGTTCTGGGGCGCGCCGGACGTAACGATGCGGCAGTTAAGCAGCGTCAGCCTCTTAAGGTTATGTACGTTAAGGGCGCACAGCACGTGTCAGAACTTTATATGGACATTATCAAAGACGAGCTTAACGTAAAAGAAATCGTATTTACGGATGACACATCCTCGTTTACGGGATATGTCTTCAAGCCTAATTTCAAGACGCTCGGAAGACGTTTCGGAAGCAAGATAAATGCGCTTAAAGAAACGCTTGCAGCGCTTCCCAATCCTGCGGCAGCTTATGCTGAGCTTACGGCTAACGGAAGTTTGACGATCGATTTCGATGGAGCAAAGGAGACACTTGCTTCGGAAGATCTTGTTGTTGAAACCGTTAAAAGAGAAGGATTTGTTACATGTGAAGACAACGGACTTTGCGTAGTGCTTGACACGAACCTTACCGACGAGCTTATCAAGGAAGGTTTCGTTCGCGAGATTATAAGCAAAGTTCAGACAATGCGTAAGGAAGCAGACTTTGAGGTTATGGACCGTATAAAGATCTATCTGAAGGGCAGCGCAGAACTCGAAAAGATCGCCACCGACAATAAAGAAATGCTCGGAAAGGTTTGTCTTGCGGATGAGATCATTACGGGCAGCACAGCCGGATATGCCAAAGACTGGAACCTTAACGGTGAGGATGCCACCATAGGTGTTGAAAAAATATAATTATGCCGGAAACCCGGAGGAAAAGCAGGAACAAGTATTAGAAGGTATATAAAAGGGTGCAAAGGAAAGGACGAAAGCATGGAGATTAAAAAGAGAGAATTCCGTGAAAGTGTTGAAAACTATCTGATGACGCTCTACAGGAAAGAAGTTAAGGACGCGTCGAAACAGCAGATAT
>JAILPE010000076.1 GCA_024699645.1 Lachnospiraceae bacterium | reverse complement strand
CCCATCAGTTTCTTGCAGATGTAGAGTCCGAGGCCGCTGCCGCTCCTGCCGGTGGCGTTGCTGCCGCGGTAAAAGCTGTCGAATATGTGCCCAAGCTCTTCTTCAGAGAGCATGCAACCCGTATTCACAACGCTTATGAGCCTTGCCCCGTCCTCATCCTCAAAAGTCACGCCGATGCGCCTGCCATCACCGTACTTGATCGCATTTTCGAGTATGTTCTGAAGAACCTCGACAAACCTGTCCTTCTCGCCCGACATAAGCATGTCGGTATATTCTCCGACTGCAAACTCCGTCCCGATATCGGCAAGCTTGTCCGAATAATACCCTTTCACTTCCCCAATAGCCTCGGAAAGGTAAAATTCCCCGTCTTTGCCCGTGAAATCAATGAAATCTTCGCCCGAAGCGGTCACGACTTTTGCAACGTAGCCCTCGATCTCATCCGCATTTTCGCCTATACGTGCAGACACTTCCTTCTGTTTCTCAATGTCCTTATAAAGATTCTTCGATAAAGCCGCCGCATATAGCTTGATTGCCGAGAGCGGTGTTTTTATGTCATGCGAAAGCGACAGCAGAAAAACTCCCTTTTCTTTCTGATACTCAAGATTTTTCTTTTTTTCTGCCTCAAGGCTTTCGCGCAGCATGTCGAGTCCCCACAAAAACTGCCCGAAATACTTGTTTCGCTTTTCTTTAAGCGGGGTTGTGAGATTGCCTTTGGCAAGTTCACGCGGATAATCGCTGAGCTTTTTGAAATGCTTGATTATAGCTACATAAAGGTACAAAAGAATGCAGATCAGGAGAAGCACGATCACACCGATCACAATGTTTGCGACTACGATCATTCGCCCGTGTTCATCCGTGTTGTCCGTACTGTACTCGATGTGATAGAGCCTGTCGCCTGCGGTTCTGATCACATAGGCGTTGTCTGATTTAAAGAAGTCTGGGCCGGCCTGCGATGCCGATTTCCCGGAGTCTGTTTCGGAACCGGCCTGCGATGCCGATTTCCCGGAGTCTGTTTCGGAACCGGCCTGTGCGTATACTCCGAGAATTGTCTTGTACTGCGAGAGGTCGACCGGGTAATCGGGGTGGTCTGCATGGGCGTTAAGCTCATTCTCAACTCTCCCGATTTCGACTTTATACAGGTTGATGCTTTCATTGAGACTTTTGAACATGACAATTTCTGCTGCAGCGATTACGAGCAGCAGAATCATGAAAATACCGAAGCAGAGCTTCCCGTATGCATGTAGTATTCCGTTTTTGTTACCATATTCTCCCATAACTATAGTTTCCGATAATCTGTTGCTCCATTCATGTAATACGCCACCATTGTCGTTTTATGGCATGTATTATATATCAATAAGTCGGTTTTGTCCTGTTAGAAATGTATCAGCGGCATAAGATCACACGTATCTGTACCCCTTTCCCCAGACTGTGATAATCCTCTTGGGGTTCGCGGGGTCATCCTCAATCTTCTCCCTGAGCCACTTTATATGAACTGTGAGCGTCTGGAGCTCGGATTCACTGTCTTTTCCCCAGATCGTGTCGAAGATATATTGTTTAAGGAGCGTGTGTCCCTTATTTTCCATAAAGAGTTTCAGAAGTTCAAATTCCTTCGTGGTGGTGGGAAGCTCTTCCCCGTCCTTTAATATTTTTTCATGGACGGTATCAAGGGTGATATTGCCGTCAGTGACCACATCGGTTGCTAAGCGGCGCTTAAAAATGCCCTTTATCTTTGCGAGCAGAATGTCTATGTCATACGGTTTTTCGATATAGTCGTCCGCGCCCGAAACGATGGCCCGCAGCTTATCGTCCTTTCCGTCCTTGGCGCTCACGATGAGAACCGGAGTGTTCGATTTCTCACGGACTTTTTCGAGAATATACATCCCGTCAAGCTCCGGAAGCATGATGTCGAGGATAACAAGACGGGCGCCGTACATCTCGTATCGTTCCAGTGCGGTCCGCCCGTTTGTCGCAGTAGAAACAACGTAGCCTTCCGCACGAAGGAAGTCTACGAGAACGTCACTGAGTTCTTTGTTGTCTTCTACCAGTAAGATGTCGATCATAAATACTCCT
>JAILPE010000071.1 GCA_024699645.1 Lachnospiraceae bacterium | reverse complement strand
CGGCCGTGGCATACCTCACAGGGGACGTAAACATCCGGGAGGAAGTTCATCTCGATCTTTATGATACCGTCGCCGCCGCAGGCTTCGCATCGGCCGCCTTTAACGTTGAAGCTGAATCTTCCTTTGTCGTATCCCTTGACTTTGGCATCGGGTGTCGAAGCAAAGAGATCCCTGATCAGGTCGAACACGCCGGTGTAAGTTGCGGGATTTGAGCGTGGAGTCTTGCCGATGGGAGACTGATCGATGTTGATGATCTTGTCAAGCTGCTCCATTCCTTCTATGTTGTCATGGACTCCGGGGATGATCGTTCTTGCGCGGTTGAGGTCTCTTTGTAATCGCTTTGAAAGGATCTCGGTGATAAGACTGCTCTTGCCCGACCCCGAGACTCCCGTAATGCAGGCAAATACACCGAGAGGTATGTCAACGTCTATATTTTTCAGGTTGTTCTCTCTTGCACCTTTTATACGAAGCCAACCCTGAGGTGTGCGTCTGATGGGAGGAATGTCTATGCTCAATTTTCCGGAAAGATAAGCTCCCGTGATCGACTCGGGGCAGTTGCATATATCTTCAACGCTTCCCTGACAAACAAGTTTCCCGCCGTGTGATCCGGCACCGGGTCCGATGTCTATTATGTGATCTGCGGCACGCATTGTGTCTTCGTCGTGTTCGACGACGATCAGGGTATTTCCGAGATCCTTCAGATCTTTGAGGGCGGAAATGAGCTTGTCGTTATCTCGCTGATGAAGTCCGATACTCGGCTCGTCGAGTATATATGCAACGCCGACAAGACCCGATCCGATCTGTGTTGCGAGACGGATACGCTGGGCTTCCCCGCCCGACAGAGACGCCGTGGCTCGTGCGAGAGTCAGGTAATCGAGTCCGACATTGTTGAGGAAACCGAGTCTGTTTCTGATCTCTTTGAGAAGAAGAGCTCCGATCTGTTCCTGAATGGGAGTGAGCTTGAGCTCGTTCATAAATGCACCGAGGTCGCTTATTGCCATTCGTGAGAGTTCGTCTATGTTTTTACCGCCGACGGTTACCGAAAGCGCTTCGGGACGGAGACGCTTGCCGCCGCATGCCGAGCAGGGAATGACCTGCATGTACTCTTCGTATTCGGCCTTGGCGGATTCGGTTGATTCACGATACCTGCGTTTGATATTTCCGATTATTCCTTCAAATACGGTATTGTATTCACCTGAACCTCTGGCACTTTCATATTTAACTCGGATGGGGCGGTTGCCGCTTCCGTACATGATGATATTCTGTTCCTCGGGAGTAAGCTCGCAGAAGGGTTTCTTGATATCGATCCCGAATTCTTTTGCAACTGCGTTTAACAACTGTCGGGAAAATGAAGATGTATCCCAAACGGATTTCCAACCGCCGACAGACATGGCACCCTTGTCCACAACGCTCATGGTCTTATCGGGAAGGATAAGGTCTACCGAAAACTCCATTGTCTGCCCGAGGCCGTGACATACGGGACAGGCACCGAATGGATTGTTGAATGAAAATGTACGCGGCTCGAGCTCTTCAATGCTTGTTCCGCAATCGGGACAGGCAAAATTACGGCTCAGGGTGAGGGGAGACTCATCTCCTTTGTCGATGGTGACGAGTCCGTCGGTAAGCTTAAGAGCGTTCTCGATCGAATCTGTCAATCTCAGATCCATTCCTTCTCTTACGACAAGTCTGTCGATCACAATGCTTATGTTGTGTTTGTTGTTCTTTTCGAGCTGAATATCTTCCGAAAGATCGTAGAGATGAGAGTCTATGATAACACGGAGATAACCGCTTCTGCGAGCGTCCGAGAGGACTTTTGCATGTTCACCCTTGCGTCCTCTGACGACGGGTGCAAGGATCATGATCCTTGTCCCTTCGGGAAGCTTTTTGACTTCGTCGACCATCTCGTCGATGCTTCTTCTTTTGATCTCTTTACCGCAAGTAGGACAGTGGGGGATACCGATCCTGGCGAAGAGAAGTCTGAAATAATCGTAGATCTCCGTGACGGTACCGACCGTGGAACGGGGATTGCGGTTTGTTGATTTCTGATCTATCGATATTGCGGGAGGAAGTCCTTCGATACTGTCGACATCGGGCTTTTCCATCATACCGAGGAACTGCCTTGCGTACGAAGAAAGCGATTCCATGTAGCGACGCTGTCCTTCTGCATATATTGTATCAAATGCGAGAGAAGATTTTCCTGAGCCCGAAAGCCCTGTAAGTACGACAAATTGGTCACGGGGTATGTTTACGTCGAGATTCTTAAGATTGTTTTCTCTTGCACCTTTAATTTTGATATAATTATGTACCATGATTATCAAAAACCTCTCTTATCGCGCCTGATCCGCGATATGCTTTCTTATTACGATCATCCTGTCGCGAAGTTCCGCGGCTTTCTCGAACTCGAGTTCTGCGGCAGCCTTGTTCATGAGTTTTCTGAGACGTTCTGCTTCCGCTTCGAGTTCCTTCAGGTTCATAGATTCCGGATCCTTTGCGAGAGTACGAACCTTTCTGTCGGAATCCTCGACCTTCTTTGTAATGCTTATGAGCTCGCGCACCTTCTTCTCAATCGATTTAGGAGTGATGTTGTTTTCTTCGTTGTACTTCGTCTGGATCGCGCGACGTCTGTTTGTTTCGCCGATCGCCCTTTCCATGGAGCCTGTCATCGTATCAGCGTACATTATAACATGCCCGTCAACGTTTCGTGCAGCTCGTCCGATCGTCTGGATCAGAGATGTTTCGGAACGAAGGAAGCCTTCCTTGTCAGCATCGATTATGGCTACAAGACTGACTTCGGGGATGTCGAGACCTTCCCTTAACAGATTGATGCCGACAAGAACGTCGAACACATCAAGTCGCATATCCCTGATAATCTGTGAACGCTCAAGCGTGTCAATGTCGGAGTGAAGGTACCGAACACGGATCCCTATGCCGCGGAGGTAGTCGGTCAGCTCTTCGGCCATACGTTTTGTTAGGGTTGTTACAAGAACCTTGCCGTGCTTGGCTGTTACGGCATTGATCTCACCTGCAAGGTCGTCGACCTGCCCGAGAGAGGGACGAACCTCGACTTTGGGGTCGAGAAGTCCGGTGGGCCTGATGACCTGCTCTGTCCGAAGAAGCTCATGCTCCGCCTCGTAGGGGCCGGGTGTGGCGGAGACAAAAAGGACGCGGTCAAGCATACTTTCGAATTCTTCAAAATGAAGAGGTCTGTTCTCGAGGGCGGACGGAAGCCGGAAGCCGTAGTCAACAAGGATCGTCTTACGCGCGCGGTCACCGTTGTACATGCCTCTGAACTGTGGGATTGACATATGTGACTCGTCAATGATCATGAGGTAGTCGTCTCCGAAGTGCTCGAGAAGAGTATGAGGGGTACACCCGGGAGTAAGTCCCGCGAGATGCATGGAATAATTCTCGATTCCCGAGCAGATACCGGTCTCTCTGAGCATCTCCATGTCAAAACGTGTACGTTCTTCGATACGCTGGGCTTCGATAAGCCTGTCGTTCGCCTTGAAGTATGCGATACGTTCCTCGAGTTCCTTCTCAATGTTTATGAGAGCCTGTTTCATTCTGTCTTCCGGAACAACATAATGCGATGCCGGGAAGAGCATGAGATGGTCGAGTGTTGAATCTGTTTTGCCTGTAAGCGGGTCAAATTGCGATATGCGATCGACCTCGTCGCCGAAAAACTCGACTCTGATCGCAAGATCACCGCTGTAGATCGGGAAGATATCAAGACAGTCGCCTTTGACTCTGAACGTACCTCTGTGAAAATCGATCTCGTCACGCACATACTGCATCTCGACGAGGCGCCTCAGGACGTTCTCCCACCCCGGGTTCTGACCGGGACGCAGAGACAGTGTCATCTGCTCGTAGTCCTCGCGGCTTGCTATGCCATATATACACGAAACACTGGCAACTATGATGACGTCGCGGCGCTCCGAAAGAGAAGCCGTCGCGGAGTGGCGGAGTCTGTCGATCTCGTCGTTTATGGCGGAATCTTTTTCTATGAATTTATCGGTCGAAGGAATGTAGGCCTCCGGCTGGTAGTAATCGTAATAAGAAACGAAGTACTCGACGGCGTTCTCGGGAAAGAATTCCTTGAACTCGCCGTAAAGCTGCGCGGCAAGAGTTTTGTTGTGAGCGATAACGATCGTGGGTTTGTTTAAAGCGGCGATCACGTTCGCCATGGTGAAAGTCTTACCGGATCCGGTAACGCCAAGAAGAGTTTGAAACTGGTTTCCTTCGTTAAAACCGTTGACAAGCTCGGAAATGGCGGCAGGCTGGTCGCCGGTCGGTTGGAAGTCTGAGTGAAGCTTAAAGTCCATATACTGTTCCTTTCGTAATACACCCATTAAAACATATGTTCGATTGTATGTCAAGCGATTAAATGTAACAAACACCCCCTGTATGGCGTTCCTTACCTATTATAAAACGATCCGGATTTATAGATGACGATCGCTGAAAGGCCTGAGATATAGGCGTTTGAAGAAAAAATGCCACCGAATTAAAAAAAGATTTAATTTTAGGGTTGCAACCATTCTACAGTTGTGCTACACTCTACATGTGGGGCCTCGGAAAGCCTTGATACACAACAGTTTGGTTAGACACGAGTAGGATGTGTTCTACAAATGTAGAATGTGATAAAAATTTTTTGTCACAGAAAATTAACAGCTTCGAAAGAGGAGATTTAGGGATTATGGGGTATGGATTTAACAGACAGGAGGAAAGAAGAGTAGCCGGAAGGCTTGCCTGCTTGAATGCAAGTCGTACGCTTCTCACCGCTCTGGCAGGATTGCCTGTTGTTTTGGTCCTGGCACTTATATACAACATTCCCGGGATAACAAAGGGAGTGACAAATCTTACCAATATTGCCTTACTGGCTATGTTTGCTGTTAATGTTGCGGGGGTCGTTCTCGAAAAAAGAGCGCTTGATCAGCACAAGGTAAGAAATATGTCGCTGATCACAAAAGTCTATTGGGCTTTCTTCGAAGCATTCATGCTTCTCATAATATATGCGGACGCGCAGGCCGGCGGACATATGGGGCTTTATCCCATCCTCGTCGCAGCGATCAATTTTATTCCCGTATTTGCATCTAACGAAAGAATTTACTACCAGGTACTTCATATATTGTTTGCTGTTTTTGCGAATGTACTGTTCGACGCAACCGCAGGTGACTATGCATATCTTGTATTATTGAATGCCCTCTTTATCATGGGCGGTATCCGTCAAAGCAAAAAAGTCGTCACAGCGCTTGTGGCTTCGGAAAGAGCAAAGGATGCCAAGGACCTCGAGGCGATCGATAAGCTTACGGGGCTTCTCAACAAGAAGGGATTTGAGAAGAGAACCGAGATCGCTGCCGAGATATGTACGCGCAACAGAAAGAGAATGTCGATCGTTTTATTTGACATTGACGATCTTCAGCAGTATAACAATTCTTACGGCTCCGACAGGGGTAATTTCCTGATCAAGCAGATCGCCCAGATCATCCAGAACGGATGTAAACGTGACAGTGATATCGTTTGCAGACAGAACGGCGGAAGATTTATCGTTTATATAGACGGAAGGGACGAGAACTATGTATCGGAACTCGGCGACAGGATCCGCGCGAGTGTTGAAGGAAAGAGGATACCTCACGGAAGAAGAGCTTCATATCAGTACGTAACACTCAGTGTCGGCATTGCATGTGATGTTCCCGTGGAGGAAGACGATATATACAGGTTCTGTGACGAGGCAGAAGATTACCTTTACGGTGCAAAAGAAAACGGAAAGAATTGCACGGTTTGCAACGAACTTATATACGGCGCTTACAGCAGAAGAGCCAATTGACGGAACGGGCGGTATACCGTGAATACGGAATACGGAGAGTATAATGTTTATAGCTAAAGATTGGAAAGACTACCGGATAATAGATTGCTCAAGGGGAGAAAAGCTGGAAGACTGGGGCGGGTATCGACTCGTGAGACCCGATCCCCAGGTCATCTGGCACACACAAAAGGATAAGGAGCTCTGGTCCGCGATCAACGGTCATTATCATCGAAGCGATAAAGGCGGAGGTCAGTGGGAGATCAAAAATCTTCCGGAAGTGTGGTCGATTTCGTATAAAGATCTTAAATTCAATCTCAAACCGTTCAGCTTCAAGCATACGGGACTTTTCCCCGAGCAGGCGGTAAACTGGGACTGGATGCGAGAGCTGATAACAAAAGAGAGGACCCGTCGGGGAAGAGAAGGAACCCCCGTCAAGGTCCTTAATCTGTTTGCATATACAGGCGGAGCAACCGTTGCGTGCGCATCGGCGGGAGCGGCGGTAACTCACGTTGATGCGGCAAAAGGCATGGTCACCTGGGCAAAGGAAAATGCGGCACTCTCGGGTCTTGCGGACGCGCCGATCCGCTATATCGTCGACGACTGTGCCAAGTTTGTCGAAAGAGAGATCAGAAGAGGCAATTTCTATGACGCGATTATAATGGATCCGCCCTCATACGGCCGCGGTCCGAAAGGCGAAATTTGGAAACTCGAGGAGAACCTGTGGGATTTCGTCTCTCTGTGCATGAACGTGCTCTGTCCGGAGCCGCTTTTCGTACTCATCAATTCTTATACAACGGGGCTTGCACCTTCGGTACTTTCATATATTCTCGGGAGCCTTACAAAAGACAGGTTCAGGGGAAAAGTGGACGCTCAGGAAGTAGGTCTTCCGGTTGAGAAAAACGGGCTTGTTCTTCCTTGCGGATCATCCGGAAGATTTGAAAAATAATGCCTGCAACAAAATTAATGCAGAACAGCAATTCAGCACTTATTGAGTAGTCTTTGACCCGTGTCAAAGACTATAATTTTAACTGATAAATTAGGAACTCTTATGAGAGCTCCGAAATCAATGGGGGTTGTGCGTTTCCGTAGCGTGGGAAGGTTAGGAACGACAAGGATCTTTGTCCGGAGGTGTGGTTATGGATGTCAGCGAAAAGCAAAAAAAAGTGAAGGAAAAGAAGGTTAAAGAAAAAAAGATCAAAGAAAAGAAAGTTAAAAAGATAAAGGAAAAGAATCCGGGTAACATAGGCGTTGAGCTTAAGCCCGTTAAAGAAAAAAAGGTTCATAAAACTCTCTCAATCAGGGTCAGGATCCTTTTATGCTTCATGATCCCGGTTGTCCTTATTGTCGTGCTCGGTGTGATCAGCTATAAAAAATCGGCGACCAACCTCACCGAGGCTTATGAAGTTGCGGCTGTTCAGTCCATCTCGGCAGTCGGAGATTATCTTTCCTTCGGTATGGAAAACGTTTCGGCGACGGCGTCGGAATGTCTGACATACGCCCCTATCCTTGAATATGCAAAAAAGATCAGCTACACAGCCACGGACGGTGAATACGGAAAAGCAAAAGTTGATATCAAGAAATACCTGAGTATGAAGCAGGTTGTCAATAAATTTATCGGAAACGTCACGCTGATCCCTTCGGCCGGATTTGACGTTATCTCCACAAATGCTATCATTGAGACGGACGGCTTCTTTGGAGAACTTTCCAAGGACGAAAAATTCAATTTCAAGAGTCTTAACGGTGAATGGATAAGAGAACACAGCGATATGGACGCTAAGTTCGGCAATTCACAGGATCCGTACCTCTGCTCATTCTACCGTAAGTTCCCTTCGGCAAAAGCGGCACTGTTTGTAGATATAAATTATGAGGCGGTCAAGGAAACGATGGACGGTCTCGATTACGGGGAAAACAGCATTCTGGCGCTTATACTCCCCGACGGAAGCGAAGAGTATTACAGCGAGACTAAGGCCGATTCAGGATTTATGGCCGGAGTAGTCGAGAAAACCGGCATAAACGAGATCGAAGACGTTTCCGGATTTACATATTATGACAAGGACGGAGACAACTACCTCTTCACATATTGCAAGACAAACAGCGGATACACGCTCTGCGCTCTTGTTCCCGAGAACAACATCATCGGAGAGGTTAATTCGCTCGGTATCCTTACCGTCATACTCGTTGCGGTGGGCGCGGCTCTTGCTGTTACGGCCGGAATCCTCCTTTCGACAAACATAGGCAGAAATATCAAGAAGATCACGACGAAGCTTGACAAGGTAGCCGAGGGCGATTTCACCGTTGAATTCGGTGAAGGCAGCACGGACGAATTCGGAAAACTCACAAGAAATGTCAAGGGCACCGTCGGTCATATCAGGAAGCTTATAAATCATGTGGCTGAGGTCACGAAACAGGTTGAAGAATGCTCGGGAAACGTTACTCAGAAGAGTACGGAACTCAAGGATCTTGCGCATCAGGTCAGCGAATCGACGGCGCGTGTTTCGGAGACGGTTGAATCCGAGGCTATGAGCGCTCAGAAGTGTGTTGAAGAGATGGATGTTCTTTCGCAGAAGATCGAGCGTGCAAGCGAAAACATAATCGGCATCAGAGACTTTGCCGTTGAGACGAGCGATGCCATCTCGCAGAATATCGTATCGATGAACGAACTTGTCGAGAAGTCCGACAGCTCATCCCGGATAATGAGTTCTCTTCTCGTTGAGATCGAGAGCCTGAAGCAGCAGGCAGCTTCCGTAAACGAATTTATCGAAGTTATCGGAGGTATTGCTTCACAGACCAACCTCCTCTCGCTTAACGCATCGATTGAGGCATCGAGAGCCGGAGAGTCGGGACGCGGCTTTTCCGTTGTTGCCGAAGAGATCAGAAAACTTGCGGATCAGACAAGCAAGGCTGCAAACGAGATCAAGAAATGTGCGATCGGCATAAACGAGCAAGCTCAGACTACGGCAGGAAACGTTCACAGGGCCGATGAAATCGTCAGATCACAGAATGATATTTCCGTTGGTCTTATAGAGAATCTTTCGACTACGAAGAGCGAGATCAACAACCTGATGAACAAGATCAACGATATAAACGATGATATGAAGGATATGTCCGGAACGCGTGCGGTTACGATCGATTCGATCAGCAACATTTCGGCAAGTACGGAGGAAGCTTTCTCACTCACATCGCTTGTTAACCAGGTTATTGAGAATCATGACGTTTCGTCAAGCGAGCTTGAGAAAGTATCCCGAGAGCTTCAGGAGAAGGCACTTGCTCTTACCGAGGCGGTTGAGAGATTTAAGATCTGATGTGCATCATTTGACCGGGAGCCCGTTTTTGCGGTCATACATATTCAACCGAAAGAAAGAGATTTAAGAAATCTTTCTTCGAAGTTTTTATCGAGGGCGAGATCATATACGACAACACCGGCGGCAAGATCCGAAAGGACTTTGACGGCGGTGTTTTTTTCCTGCGGATCGGACACGGCACCGAGGAATTTCATGAGGCCGCAAAGAACGCTGTTTCCGACAGCATGCACCGAAGCACATGCGGGGATTATACCTGTTCTCTTGATACGCTCGGGACGAAGTCCCGAACCCATTCCGCCCGCAAGGCTTATGTTAAGATCACGGGGATCGACTCCGCCTTTCTCGCAGAGCATTAAGGCAGCGGTATTTACAGCTCCTTTTGCAAGCTGCAGCTCACGAACGTCTGCCTGTGTGAGAGCGAGAACCCTTCCGTTGCGGTCTGTGCCGAAAGCAAATCCTTCGTCGGCATAGCTTTCCACATAAGAACCGTCGGACCTTAAGATTCCCGTCCTTAAAAGTTCGTCGGTAAGCTCGAGGATCGCACTTCCGCATGCACCCGCGAGGCCTTTGTTGGATGCGGGAGCAGTAACCTGCGCCCCTGCTACGGTGAGTACGGGCCTTAGGTTTTCGAGAGTGATGCCTGTCACGGCTCCTTCAACGCAGCCTGTTCCGCAAGAGATGTGAGCGCCTTCGAGGGCGGGCCCCGCGGAAGCGGAGGATGCGATCAGACCGTTGTCTGTTTTGAGGACGATCTCACCGTTAGTGCCGAGGTCCATCAGCATGTCGCCGGTCTGTCCGTTAATGAGGTCGAGACCGTAAATTCCCGCAACGATGTCACCACCGACAAAAGCGCTTATGCCGGGGAAAACATAGGCGGTGAATCCGCAAAGCGTTGTCTCTGAAAAAGAAAGCGTGTGAGGCTTAAAAGGAAACGTTCCGAGCCCCGAAGTGACCCAACCCATGAATATGTGAGTCATCACCGTATTCCCCGCGACGGCAACACACATTTGTACTCCGCCGGCCGGATTGCTTTCTGTAATATCGGATGATATTTTCCCCGCCCTGTCGGGAGATGTGTGTTTTGCCAAGTTACGGAGTTCCGATTCTATTTCGTTACGGAGAAGATCGCGCATCTCACCGAGCTTTCCGCCCGAGGCCGCTTCAATAAGGGACACGACGTCGGCCCCGTAGCGGCGGAGCGGATTAAGAAAAGAACGCGTAAAGGACGGATGTCCGTCGGAGCCGAGGACAGCCAGTACTACCGTGGTTGTTCCGATGTCGATACCAACGCATATATGATTGTTTTCGGGCGGCATTTGCCCTGATAGTCCTGAGTGCGATGCAGGGGCAGGAGAGCTGATTTTTGCATCCGGGTCCGCCGAGGGAGAGGTAGCGGTTTCGTAATCCGTCAATATTACGGGCTTTGCTTCGTCAACAGTCTCGACAGTGATCTCACCGGTGGGAAAGGTCATACAGGCGAGGCGCATACCGCGTGATATGTCTTCCTCGCGGAGCATATCCCTGTCGGTTTCTGAAGGCGGACAGGATCCGGAGAGAACGGTCACAACGCACATCCCGCAGGTTCCGCGACCTCCGCAGGGCGCGTAAAGAGAAACTCCCTGTTCTTCAAGGAGCGCTTTTATACTCTTTTTTCCGTTGCCGCTGATCCTGATCTTCAAATGTAATTCCTCCAAATTCCCGCTCCGGTTCCGCGATGCCGATCGGTATATATAATGCTTCTTAGTTCTCATTCCGGTGATGCCGGACTTTTAATATTTTAACTTTTGATTCCTTTTCCGTGATGCCGGAAAGTTTTATATTATTTACAATATACTTTCTTTTTTTTACGGTCAACCACCCGTACCGTTTCGTCTCCATTCTTTACAAATTTGTCTTCGTTTGCTATCATAACGCTGTAGTTTCTACTTATAAGAAGCTGTTAAGACAATGGTTATCTCGGTCTTGTGAAGACTGTTTTTACGATATGAGAGGAGCTCGTTATGATCTCAAATCAGGTTTTACAGAACACCATAAGCGGTGTGAAAAACATAACAGGCAACGAATTTTGTCTGTATGATGCGGACGGTCATAAGGTTTTGGGTACATTTAAGCCTCAGGGAAGCGAAAAGAGTATTAAGGATGAAGTGGTAAAATTTGCCGATTCGGACAAAGAGGTCAAGTCTTGCGGTGATCATACGCTGTTCAAGATGTTTGAGGATCATCTCGTGGCATATGTCCTTGCGGCATACGGACCCGACAACGAAAAGGTTGGGCAGCTCTGTACGTTCCAGATCGAAAGTCTTATGATTGCGCACAGAGAAAAATATGATAAAGACAATTTTATAAGATCCCTCCTGATGGACAATATGCTCCTTGTGGATATTTACAGCAAGGCCAAGAAGCTCAGAATCGAAACAGAGTGCAGAAGAGTGGCGTTTGTTATCGAAACTCGCATGGAAAAGGACGCAGCGGCTCTTGAAACCGTCAGATCACTGTACGCAACGACGAGAGGCAAGGATTTCATCACCGAAGTTGATGAGAAGAACATCATCTTAATAAGAGAGGTTCGTTCGTACGAATCGTATGAAGACCTTGAAAAGGCAGGAAAAGTAATACTTGACATGCTCAATACCGAGGCGATGTCCACTGTACATGTGGCATTCGGAACGATCGTCGATGAACTTAAGGATATTTCGCGTTCTTATAAAGAAGCAAAGATGGCCCTCGACATAGGCAGGATCTTCTACAGTGAACGAAATATAGTGGCATATAACAAATTGGGACTCGGAAGACTTATATACCAGCTCCCGGTACAGATGTGCAGAATGTTTATTCATGAGATCTTCGGAGGAAAGTCTCCCGACGACTTTGACGAAGAAACGCTTCTGACCATAAACAAGTTCTTCGAGAACAACCTGAATGTTTCGGAAACATCCAGACAGCTTTTTATCCATCGTAATACTCTTGTTTACAGGCTCGACAAGATCCTGAAGCTGACGAACCTCGATCTGAGGGTGTTCGACGATGCGATCACATTCAAGATGGCCATGATGGTAGTGAAATACATGAAGTATATGGAGTCGCTTGAGTACTGAAAAGATGTGAAAAGGAGGGCAGCGGGCAGTTGCCCTCTTTTTTGGTGCCTTCCGGCTTGCGGTGCCTTCCGGCTTGCGGTGCCTGTGGTTTTTCCGGATTGGCATATTTCGAAGACAGTATTTTATGGAAGTTTATTCAAAATGTATCTTGATTTATCTAAAATCCTGTGATAACATATTCCACGCATCACGGACATCTGTATCTGACCGAAAAACACGGGGTATAATATGAATAATAAGGAAAAGTATTATCTGGTGAGAGAGACTGCCGTTCCGGAGGTCCTGTTAAAGGTTATCGAAGCAAAAAGGCTTCTTCAGTCGGGAAAGGTCACATCGGTGCTTGATGCGACAAAAAAAGTCGACATCAGCCGAAGCTCATTTTATAAGTATAAAGACGATATATTTCCGTTCCACGAGAACAACAGAGGAAAGACGATAAACGTCATGTTGCAGCTTGAGGACAGACCCGGACTTCTTTCGGAGATGCTCAACAGGATCGCGAGGTACGGGGCGAATATACTGACTATTCACCAATCCATTCCGATCGGGGGCATCGCGTCGGTGACCATAGGCATGGAGATATTGCCCGAGACGAAGCCGGTAGATGAGATCATAACGATGCTCACGGCGCTCACGGGAGTAAGTTCTCTTAAGATACTCGGACGTGAAGACAAAGTCTGAGCGACAAATACGAGAAGAAAAAGGTTGATCGGCATAGCGCAAAGAGAAAAGTCTGAACGGCGAAATGCATGAAGGTAAAGAGAAAGGATATATAATAAGATGAAGGTAGCGATTCTTGGATACGGAACAGTCGGTTCCGGAGTTTTTGAGGTCCTGAACACAAATAAGGATGTTATTGCAAAAAAGGCGGGAGTGAGCCTCGAGGTTGCTTATGTACTCGATCTGCGTGATTTCCCGAATGATCCCGTGGAGAAGGTTCTCACACATGATGTCAATGACATCATAAACGACCCTGAAGTCAAGGTTGTTGCCGAAGTCATGGGCGGTGTCGGAGCTGCGCTCAAATTTACGCGCGCGGCACTCGAAGCCGGCAAATCGGTATGCACATCAAATAAAGAACTTGTTGCAACACATGGTTGCGAGCTTATGAAGATCGCACAGGAGCATGGTTGCAGATATCTTTTCGAGGCAAGCGTCGGTGGCGGGATCCCGCTTATAAGACCTATCATGACGGCCCTTCACGGCGATGATATCGTTCATATGAAGAGTATCCTTAACGGAACGACCAATTATATACTTACCCGTATGAGCGAGGCCGGTGCCGGATTTGAAGAGGCTCTCAGCGAGGCTCAGCAGAAGGGATACGCCGAGGCAGACCCGACTGCGGATATAGAAGGTCACGACGCAATGAGAAAAACGTCAATACTCGCGTCGATACTCGAAGGAAAGTTCGTCAGCTGCGACGATGTTCATACAGAGGGCATAAGCGCTATTACCGCAACAGACTTTAAGTATGCACGCAGGCTTCATGCGGGAGTCAAGCTCCTGAGCGTGATCTCGCGTGAGAACGGTAAGATATCGGCAATGGTGGCACCGTTCCTTGTCAGGGAAGACAACGAGCTTTACGGGGTGAAGGGAGTTAAGAACGCATCTCTTGTTTGCGGAAATGCGGTCGGCGATATCATGTTTTACGGAAGCGGAGCAGGTAAGCTCCCTACCGCGAGCGCCGTTGTGGCGGATATGGCCGAGGCCGCTCAGTGCATGGAAGGTAAATCTGATGTAAAGCAGGTTCCCGCATGGACAGAGGAGCGTGCAAACGTTGTTTCATACGAAGAAAGCGAGAACGCTTCGCTTATCCGCGTTGCTGCTGCGGATGAGAAAGCGGCAAGAAAAGCTTTTGGGGATATCAGGGAAGTTGCTCCGTCTGAAGGAGAATTCGCATTCGTAACACCCGTAATGAGCGAAAAAGACTTCAAAAAGGCTGCGGCAGGACTTAACATCATCAGCCGTATCCGTACTGATTTCCATGATTAACATTTGAACGATGATGCCAAAAACGGAATCTACCCGCCGAGTTTGGCAATGCTTCGTAATAAAGCTATAAATAATAAGACGGGAGCGACAGGAACGCTTCCGAACAGGAGGTAGAAAATGAATGCTAATGCAAACGCCGATGCACAGAAGGAAAATGCGGGTAAGATGAAATATATCATCGTACTCGGAGACGGCATGGCGGACGAACCGCTTGAACAGCTTAAGGGAGCTACTCCCCTTGAGGCCGCAGTTACGCCCACGATGGATGAACTCGCAAAAACATCGGAGCTTGGACTTGCGGCAAACATTCCCGAGGGAATGAAGCCCGGCAGTGATACTGCCAATCTTGCGGTGCTCGGTTACTATCCGAGAAAATATTACACGGGAAGATCGCCTCTTGAGGCTCTCAGCATAGGCGTTCCCATGAAAGACGGCGATATAGCCATAAGATGCAACATTGTCACACTTACCGACGAGGAGGGCATTCCTTACGAAAAGAGAACGATCATAGATCACAGCTCGAGCGAGATCTCGACTGAGGATGCGGACGTGCTTGTTAAAGCGCTGAAGGATGCGGGAGTGATCAAGCCTCCTTTTTCTCTGTATACGGGAACAAGCTACAGACATTGCCTTATATGGGAAGGAGGAGAGGTTCTGCCTCTTACCCAGCCCCATGACATTCCGGGAAGAGTGATCGGAGAATACCTTCCCGAAAATGCGCTTTTCCGCGAAATGATGGAGAAGAGCTATGAAGTGCTCAACAATCATCCCATAAACGTTGAAAGAGCAAAGAAGGGCCTTCACAAAGCGAACAGCATGTGGATGTGGGGAGCCGGAACAAAGCCTTCGCTCATGTCTTTTGAAGAGAAGACGGGAAAGAAGGGCGCCATGATCTCGGCAGTAGACCTTCTGAAGGGTATCGCGATCGGAACGGGCATGCACGTTGAGATCGTCCCCGGCGCCGACGGAACTCTCGAAACGAACTACGAGGGAAAGGCACAGGCTGCGGTCAGACTTCTCAAGGAAGGCTACGATTTCGCTTATGTTCACGTTGAGGCGCCCGATGAAATGGGCCATCAGGGAAGCATTGAGCGCAAGATCAAGGCTATCGAATACCTCGACAGACGTGTTATAAAGATCATCAAGGATGAGATGGACGCGTGGGGAGTTCCTTACAGAATGATGGTATTACCCGACCATCCCACGCCTATATGGTGCAGGACGCACACGATCGATCCCGTGCCGTTTATGTTGTATGACAGCACCGAACCCGCCAAGGGCGATGCCGCATATAACGAAAAAACAGCGAAGGCAGCCGGACTCTTTGTTCCCGAAGGCTACAAGCTGATAGACAGATTATTTGAGAAATAAGGATACCACACGCGCATATGCGAACGCGGCCCGAAAGGAAGCGGACCGCGCAAAACGGAGCACGAACGGTACTATGAAAGGAGAACAGCAGAAGATGCTGATAGTTAAGAAATTCGGAGGCACCTCCGTAGCAGACAAACAAAGGATCAATAACGTGGCCGACAGGTGCATAGCCGACTACAAAGAGGGAAACGACGTTATCGTAGTACTTTCGGCGATGGGAAAGTCGACCGACGAGCTTATAGCGAAGGCAAAGGACATTAATCCCAATCCTCCCAAGAGAGAGCTTGACATGCTCGTAAGCGTTGGAGAACAGATATCTGTTTCGTTAATGGCTATGGCCATGGCCGCAAAGGGCGTTTCGGCAGTTTCACTCAATGCATTTCAGGTAGCTATGCACACAACGCAGGCTTATACGAATGCAAGACTTACGTCTATCGACACCGAGAGGATCAGAGCCGAGCTCGAAGCAAGGAAGATCGTTATAGTTACGGGATTCCAGGGCGTTGATAAGGCAGAAAACGTAACAACACTCGGCCGAGGCGGTTCCGATACAACGGCAGTAGCACTTGCGGCAGCGCTTAAGGCAGACAGATGCGAGATATTTACGGATGTTGACGGCGTATATACAGCCGATCCGAGGATCGTTAAAAATGCACGTAAGCTCGATGAGATCTCATACGATGAGATGCTCGAACTCGCATCGCTCGGTGCGGGAGTGCTTCATAACCGTTCGGTAGAAATGGCAAAGAAATACGGCGTGGAGCTTGTTGTAAGATCAAGTTTGAATAATAATGAAGGCACAGTTGTCAAGGAGGATATAAAAATGGAAAAGATGCTTGTGAGCGGTGTTGCTTGCGACAAGAATACAGCGAGAATTGCGGTTATCGGACTTCAGGATCAGCCCGGTGTGGCATTTAAATTATTCAATCACCTCGCAAATCATAACATAAACGTTGACGTTATCCTGCAGTCGATCGGACGTGACGGCACAAAGGATATCAGCTTTACCGTTGCCGGTGATGCCGTTGACGATGCACTCGCCGTTATGGAGAACCACAGACAGACAAGTCTTATCTGCGAGAAGATCGACGTTGAGCGTAATATCGCTAAGGTTTCGGTTGTCGGAGCCGGCATGACCTCAAACGCAGGCGTTGCTGCAAAGATGTTTGAAGCACTTTACGATGCAGGCATCAATATCAAGATGATCTCCACATCAGAGATCAAGATCTCTGTTCTTATCGATTCGGCATACGCAGACGGCGCCATGAACGCTATACATGCTAAATTTATAGGATAAGGAGCCGAACGAACTTGGTATTTTCAAGTTCGTCCGAGTTTTGTTCCGAAATGCTTTCGGTGGTTTAACGAAGCATTTCGAAAACGAGGCAGCGAAAGCAGTCGGCGTAACTGCGAGGTATTATCGAGCGGTTAAGAAGCAGTTTTTATATATTTCACGAAAGGAAGCATCATAATGATATCCAAAAAAATGTCGAATCTTGTGAAGAACAGCTCGGCCATCCGTGCGATGTTTGAGGAAGGCCGCAAGATGGCACTTGAATTCGGAAAAGAGAATGTATATGACTACAGCCTCGGAAATCCGAGCGTTTCGGCTCCGGAAGCTGTTAGCCGCGCATACAGAGAAGTAGCGGAAAATCCCGACAAGAACTACGTTCACGGCTATATGCTCAATCAGGGATTTGACGAGGTGCGCGGGGCGATCGCAAAGGATCTTAATGCACGTTATCCCGTTGCTTTTGACAAGAATGACATTGTTATGACCGTGGGCGCAGCGGGCGGTATGAACGTTATCATGAAGACCCTGCTCGATCCGGGCGATGAAGTTGTTGTATTTGCTCCTTACTTCGGAGAGTACAAAAACTATGTGTCGAACTTCGACGGCGTTCTTGTGGAGATCGCTCCCGACACTTCGACATTCCAACCCGATCTTAAGGCACTTGAGGAGAAGCTTACGGCACGTACAAAGATCGTTATCGTAAATTCTCCCAACAACCCCACCGGTGTTGTTTATTCGGCAGAGACGCTTACGAAGCTCGGACTTGTCCTCGAGGAAGCACAGAGAAAGTTCGGCACGAGCATTTATCTGCTTTCGGACGAGCCTTACAGAGAGCTTGTTTATGACGGAGCCGAGGTTCCTTTCGTTACGACGTTCTATCGCAATACGATCGTCGGATATTCTTACAGCAAATCCCTTTCGCTTCCCGGCGACAGGATCGGATACCTTGTTATCCCCAAAGAAGCCGACGGCCATGATGAGATATTTGCCGCAGCGGGTGTGGCAACGAGAATACTCGGGTTTGTCAATTCACCTTCAGTTGCGCAGCTTGCGGTTGCCAAGTGCCTGAACGAGAGAGTCGATGTAGGCATATATGACCGCAACAGAAAGCTCCTTTACGAGAAGCTCAAAGAATACGGCTATGAGTGCATTATGCCTCAGGGTGCCTTCTACCTCTTTGTTAAGGCCCTTGAACCCGATGATAAGGCTTTCGTCGCAAAGGCAAAGGCTCACAGGCTCCTTATCGTTCCGGGATCGACATTCGGCTGCCCGGGATTCGTGAGGATCGCGTACTGTGTTGATTACGCCATGATCGAGAGATCTCTCCCGGCATTCAAGGCACTTGCCGAGGAATATAACAAGTAAAAGATTGTGGACCATGGACCACATCACAGGGGAATGTAAATGAATCAGGATAATTTCAGAAAGATCACGCCCTACGTTCCGGGAATCCAGCCCGGATTCAGCGACATGATCAAGCTTAATACAAATGAGAATCCCTATCCTCCGTCGCCGATGGTCGGGGAAGCATCGAAGAATTTTGATGCGGGGAGCCTGAGGCTGTACCCGAGCGTCGATGTCGGACCGCTCAGAGATGCGCTTGCCGAGTATCACGGCTACGACCGCGAATGCATGTTCATCGGGGTGGGTTCGGACGATGTGCTTGCAACTGTATTTCAGGCATGTTTTAACAGCGGCAGGCCGGTGCTCTTCCCCGAGATCACATATTCGTTCTACGAGGTGTGGGCAAGGCTTTATAACATAAATACCTGCAAGATCCCGCTTAAGGAAGACTTTACGATCGATGCCGACGCCTATATTGGCGTGGATAACGGCGGTATCGTGATCGCCAATCCCAATGCGCCGACCTCTGTTGCTATGGCTAAAAGCGAGATAGAGAGGATCATAAAGAACAATACAGACAATGTTGTGGTCATCGACGAGGCATATGTCGATTTCGGCGGCGAGTCGGTTATTGATCTTGTAAAGAGCTATGACAACCTGATAGTTGTGCGCACATTCTCAAAATCAAGATCGCTTGCGGGAGCGAGGATCGGATACTGTGTTGCGAACCCCGCACTCATAAGCGTTATCGAAGCAGTAAGGAACAGTATTAATTCCTATACCGACAACAGGCCGGCGATCGAGTTGGGCGTTGCTTCGGTGAAGGATGAAGATTATTTCCGCGCAACGATCAAAAAAGTTGTTGCGACAAGAGAAAGACTTGCGGATGAGCTTAAGAAGCTCGGCTTTAGGGTACTCCCTTCGAGTGCGAATTTTGTGTTTGCGCAGCCGCCCGCAGGGATAAGCGCTGTCGAAGTCTATGAGGAACTTGCGAAAAAGCACATCTATGTCCGACACTTTAATATAAAAGGGATCGATAATTATCTCAGGATCACCGTCGGAACGGACGAACAGATCGACACGATGCTTTCTGAAGTCGGAAGATTGTTGAATAAGTGAGTTTGCTGTAGGGTTTGACGAAAATTGAGAGTTCATATGTCAACAGATAATAATTGTTCAATTCACAATTTGTGTCATTATATAGTCAAATCACAAAAAAAGGAAAAAGAGTATTGACAATTCTTTGATATATGGGTAAAATAACGTTTACAGATGAAATTTTGTGAGATGGAACGGAGGACATGCTATGAAGATATTAATTGCCGAGGATGATTTCGCGAGCAGAAAATTCATGCTTCGCTTCCTTTCCAAGTATGGAGAGTGTGACATCACAGTGGACGGACTTGAAGCGGTTGATGCGTTTCTTATGGCTCTTGAGAGCGGGGACGGTTACGACCTTGTTTGTCTCGATATCATGATGCCTGCACTTGATGGCTATCAGACATTGAAAGCTATCCGTGACATAGAGAAAGAGAAGGGTATCCCGGATGAGAAGAGGGCTAAGATCGTTATGACAACGGCACTTAATGAAGGCCGTAACGTAACGAAGGCGTTTGAGCTCGGATGTGTTGCATACGCCGGCAAGCCTATCGATCAGGAGAAGTTCGAAAACGTTCTCAGAAAGCTTGAACTTATCTAAGTAACAACGACCTGATGTTTTTCCTTGAAGGGTACTGAAAGCCTGATGGATGTTAATATTCAAAAAGAACTTGACAAAAAAATGAAAGTTTGGAGGGATGGCAACGTACATCCCTCTTTGTTGCTTCATAGCTGCTGCGCCCCCTGCAGCAGCTATTGCCTTACTTATCTGGCGGATGTCTTTGATATCACGCTGTATTTCTATAATCCCAATATTACCGAAAAAAGCGAATATGAACACAGACTAAGCGAGCTGGTGAGGCTTGTTAAGGAGATGCCGCTTCCGAGGAAGGTCGGGGTTAAACCGGGACCCTGGGAGCCGGAGCGCTTTTTTGAGATGTCGAAAGGTCTGGAAAATGCACCGGAGCGGGGTGAGCGCTGCATAAGATGTTACAGTATGCGCCTCGAGGATACGGCACGCGTGGCGCGAGATATGGGAACGGATTTTTTTGCCACAACGCTTACCCTCAGTCCGCTCAAGGATTCAAAGGTAATAAATGCCATCGGAGAGAGCCTCTCCGACAAAAACGTGCGTTACCTTGATACGGATTTTAAGAAGAACGGCGGATATCAAAAATCGATAGAGCTGTCGCGCGAATACGGACTTTACCGCCAGAACTATTGCGGATGTCTCTTCTCGAAGGCGCAGAGGATGCAGAAAGAAAAACAGGGAGAGCAAAAAGAGACGTACTGTTCCGGGAACTGTGCGGCAGGATTAAAGGAGACGGTTTGACGGAGTACTGTGAAAGTATGAGGTGATATACATGGAAACCATACGCGTGATGAGAGAAAAGGAAGAGCATGAGGTTTTGAGTCCTTATGCGGCTTTCAGCGACTGTTCGCTTGGGCGTGATGTCATGGAAAAAGAGTGTGATATACGTACCTGCTTTGAGAGAGACAGAGACCGCATCATACATTCAAAAGCTTTCAGAAGGCTTTCAGGTAAGACGCAGGTTTTCCTGACTCCTCAGGGAGATCATTACAGAACGCGACTGACTCACACACTTGAGGTTTCTCAGATAGCAAGAACGATAGCGAGAGCGTTAAAGCTTAATGAATGTCTCACGGAAGCGATCGCGCTCGGACATGATCTGGGGCATACACCGTTCGGACATGCGGGAGAGAGGGCGCTTGACAGGGCGACGAAGATCATCGGTTTTTCACACCACGAGCAGAGCCTGAGGGTGGTCGAGCTTCTCGAAGAAAGAAGAAACGGCGTTAAAGGGCTGAATCTTACACAGGAGGTCAGAGACGGCATCGTCAATCACCGCTCAAACGGAAAACCCTCGACGCTTGAAGGATGCGTTGTAAGATATGCGGATAAGATCGCATATGTTAATCACGATATAGATGACGCTATCCGCGGAAACATAATAAAAGAAAGCGATATTCCGGCCGAATATGCGCGGATCCTCGGAGATACACTCAGCGACAGGTTGAACACGCTTATACATGATGTTGTGACAAACAGTATCGGAACGGACGACGTAAAAATGTCGGAGAAGGTAGGAGGGGCGCTTGCGGGGCTCAGGAAATACATGTTCGCGAGCGTATATACAAGCCCCATAGCCAAAGGCCAGGAAAAGAAGGCCGAAAGAATGGTCGAATTCCTTTTTGAGTACTACAAGGAACATCGGGACGATCTGCCGGAAGAACTGAAGAAGCATATCGAAGAGGGCGACGGAAGAGAGTTTACGGAACAGCACCTGTACAGCGAGATGGAGCTCATCGAGAGAAGAACGGAGCGCGCCGTATGCGATTATATAGCGGGGATGACCGACAGGTTTGCCGTTACGAAGTTTAATGAGATCATGGTACCGCAAAGCTGGAATATATATTGATGAGAAACGCAATATCCTTTATTTGACATCTATGCTATAATGTATTCCAATCGCGAAATATCATGTGAGGGCACATGCGTGAAAGTGATCGGGAGGAGGCAGATGCATGCGGTTTACCGACGAATTGATCGATAAGATCAGAGATGCAAACGACATCGTGGATGTAGTCTCGTCCTATGTGCCTTTAAAAAAACGCGGAGCGAATTTCGTCGGACTCTGCCCGTTCCATGCGGAGAAAACAGGATCGTTCCATGTAAGCCCGACAAGGCAGATATTTAAATGCTTCGGCTGCGGTAAAGGCGGAAACGTCTTCAATTTTATAATGGAATACGAAAACCTCACATTCCCCGAGGCAGTCAAGATGCTGGCGGGACGTGTGGGTATAGATCTGCCGGAGAGCCCCGAGGACGATACACCCGAAAAAAGGCTTGAGGCAACAAGAAAAGAAAAAATACTTGCCGCGATGAAGGATGCGGCGGGATTTTATTACAGGACGCTCAGGAGCCCCGACGGGGTGAGAGCCCGGCAGTATCTCTTTGAGAGAGGACTCGACGAGGAAACGATCAATAAGTTCGGACTCGGATACGCCGGAAAAGGAGGGGAGACACTTTACGATCACCTCAAAAAGCTCGGTCATTCCGAAGAAGCGCTCGAAGGAACGGGACTTTTTAACGGCGAAAAGGGCCGGATGAGCGACAGATTTTTTAACAGAGTTATATTCCCGATAATGGACAGATCAGGCAAAGTTATCGCTTTTGGCGGACGTATCATGGGAACGGCTTCGAAGGCCCCCAAATACCTGAATTCGCCTGAAACTCCGGTGTTCAATAAGGGAAGTAACATATACGGATTAAATATAGCGAAGAGGACATCCTCAGACACTTATCTGCTGTGTGAGGGGTACATGGACGTCATCGCGCTTCACAGAGCGGGATTTGACAGTGCGGTTGCTTCTCTCGGAACGGCCCTGACACCGGTGCAGGCGAAGATCCTGCGCAGGTTCACTTCGAGAGTTGCGCTGACATACGACAGCGACGGAGCCGGACAGGCGGCGACACTGAGAGCCATACCGATACTTCGGGGTGAAGGCCTTGATGTCAGAGTCGTAAATATGTCACCCAAGAAGGATCCGGATGAATTTATCAAGGAATTCGGAGCCGAGGCATACCGTGAAAGGCTCGACAAAGCGGAATCCGCTTTCTTCTTCGAAATGGAAGCGGGACATGTCGGCGTAAAGCCGGACGATCCCGTAAAGCTTACAGAATTCAACACGATGCTCGCAAGATCGATAGCAAAATACGATGACGAGATAGTGCGCTACAGCTACATAAAAGCAAGCAGTACGCGCTACGGGATAGACGAGGCGATCTTAACGCGGGCAGTGAATGAAGAAGGTCTTAAGCTTAGGGATGAAGCGCAGAAAGCCGAAAGAGAAGGGCGTGCGGGCGAACCGCAGGCGTCTTACACTGCGGCGGATCCGGAAACCTATGTGTCGGGAGAAGCGGGAAGGCGCCTCAGAGAAGCGGCCCCGAAGGGAATGATGAAGAGCGAACACATGCTGATATCACTGCTCGCCACGCATTCCGGGTATATTCCGCTTGTAAGAGAGGATTTGTCGGAGAACGATCTGACAGACAGGGCGGCCGCGGAACTGCTCAAATGCATATATAAGCGTTATGACAGCGGCAGGCCGGTAAGCCCGGCGGTGCTCGCGGGAGACCTGACGGATGAAGAACTCTCGGCGGCAGCGGCAAGGATCCTCATGGGCGTCAGCGAAGAAGAGATCATGGACGACAAGGGAAGCAACAAAGCGTTTTGTGATACGCTCAGTACCGTACTTAACGAAAGCTTCAAACGAAACGGTCGCGAGATGTCTTTTGCACAGGTCGCAAAGCGGAGAAAAAGCATAGACACGCTCATATCTAAGATCAGAAACAAATAAGATCAAAAAGAAAATGTAAAGTAAAAGGGGAGGAAACCCGTAATGGAAGAGACAAACAAGACACCTTTTATGGAGAAGCTCAAAGAGCTTCTCGAATTTGCGCGAAAGAAGAAGAACGTGCTCGAATATCAGGAAGTGAACGATTTCTTCGCTGACTACGAGCTCGAGCCCGAGAGAGTTGAGCATATTTACGAATATCTTGAGAACAACGGAGTTGACGTCCTTCGCGCACCGATAGAGTCCCACGAGGAAGTGCTTGAAGAGATCGACGACGAGGTGATGGAAGACGAAAGCGAAGACATAGATCTTAGCGCCATCGACCTGACGATCCCCGAAGGAGTATCGCTTGAGGATCCCGTCAGGATGTATCTGAAGGAGATAGGAAAGGTTCCGCTTCTTTCGGCGGAAGACGAGATCGAGCTTGCCAAGCGCATGGAAGCGGGAAACCGTGTGCGTGAGGATATCGAGCAGATCAAGAAAAAGAACGAGAGGGCTACTTCGGCCGAGCGCGAGAAGAACAATGCGAAGATCAAGAAGATCACCGCTGACAACGAGGATATCCTCAACCGCAGCGAGGAAGCAAAGAAGCGTCTTTCGGAAGCAAACTTGAGACTCGTTGTTTCGATCGCCAAGCGTTACGTCGGCAGAGGAATGATGTTCCTCGACCTCATTCAGGAAGGAAACCTCGGACTCATTAAGGCCGTGGAAAAATTTGATTACAGAAAAGGATATAAATTCAGTACATATGCGACATGGTGGATCCGCCAGGCGATCACGCGTGCGATCGCGGATCAGGCAAGAACGATCCGTATCCCCGTGCATATGGTTGAGACGATCAACAAACTCATCCGCGTTCAGAGGCAGTTACTGCAGGAACTCGGACGTGAACCAACCCCCGAAGAGGTTGCCAAGGAGATGAAGATGCCTGTCGAGCGTGTTGCTGAGATCCAGAAGATCTCGCAGGAGCCTGTTTCGCTCGAAACGCCTATAGGCGAAGAGGAAGATTCTCATCTCGGCGACTTTATTCAGGACGATAATGTACCGGTGCCTGCCGAAGCCGCAGCATTTACACTTCTGAGAGAGGAACTTTTGAAGGTTTTGAGCACTCTGACCGACAGAGAGCAGAAGGTGCTTCGTCTCAGATTCGGTCTCGATGACGGAAGAACACGTACCCTTGAGGAGGTCGGCAAGGAATTTAACGTAACGCGTGAGCGTATACGTCAGATCGAGGCAAAGGCACTTCGTAAGCTTCGTCATCCCAGCAGAAGCAAAAAACTCAGGGATTTCCTTGACTGAGAAACAGAACCGACCGGACCTGAAGGAAACACAGCGAAAGACCGCCCCTGACGTCAAGCTGTCGGAGAGACTCAAGATGGTCGCGGACCTTGCCGGAAGCGGGATCGAGACTCTTGCGGACGTTGGCTGCGATCACGGATGGCTCGGAATATCGCTCCTGATTGAAGGAAAAGCGGACCGTGTCATCGGCATGGATCTTCGAAAGGGACCGCTTTCGCATGCGGAAGAAAATGCGAAGCTTTTCGGACTTGACGGGGCCTGCTTTGAAACAAGGCTTTCGGACGGGCTTGATGAGCTTTCTCCCGGAGAAGCCGATGTGATAGTTATGGCGGGGATCGGCGGCGTACTCATGTGCGTGCTGTTGACGCGCGGACTTGAAGTTGCGAAAGCGGCGAAGCGGCTTGTGCTTTCTCCGCAGTCGCATATCGAATCGGTCCGTGAGTTCCTCGTTTCGGAAGGTTTTGAGATCACCGATGAGCGGATGTGCCGCGAGAACGGAAAATATTACACAGCGATGTGCGTGAGCCATGTGTCGGAGCGGCAAAGCCCGCAAAATGTAAGGAACCGGAAAGCCGGGATGGCTGCCGGGAAATGCGAGGCAAAGGCATGGGCGTTAACGGACGAAGAACTTTTCTTTGGACCGGTGCTGATAAAAAAGAGTGAACCACTGTTTTATGAATATGTCCGGGCAATGCACGGAAAGGCGAAAAAACGGATCGGAGAGATAAACGGCAAGGATCCGGAAAAAGAGGAATATTTCAGACGCCTTCTCGTGAGCGCGGAAAAGATACTTTCAAAGCTCGAAAAGGACTGCGTATAAAGACGGTCCGGGAAATATATATTCCGGTCATTCGGGAGAAAGGGAACAGCATGGACAACAATTGTAAGATCAAAGTGAGAGGAATGGTCCTCGAATACGCCGAGGGAACACCCTACAGCGATATCGTGGCTGACTTTGCGGCGGATGTTGAAGGCGATATCATTCTCGTGCTCGTCGACGGAAGGCTTACAGAGCTTTCGAAGAAGGTAAAAGAGGATTGCAGCATCGAATTCGTCACCACATCGACGAAACCCGGTATGTCTACATACAGACGAGGAATCGTCCTTCTTATGCTCAGAGCGTTCACCCGCGTTTTTGATGCCGGACAGATCAGGAAGATCACGGTCGAGCACACACTCGGATCCGCTCTTTACTGTTCGCTCGATGCGAATTTTAAGCTCACGGATGACTATATAAAAGAAGTTAAGAAAGAGATGGACAGGATCGTCGCAGAAGATATGCCCATCAAAAAGCGTTCGATAAAGACGCGCGAAGCACGAAAGATGTTTGCGCAGGCAGGCATGACGGACAAAGAGAAGCTTCTCAGGTTCAGACGTGTTTCGAACACCAATGTATATGACCTCGACGGCTATACGGACTATTTCTACGGATATATGCCCGCATCCGCAGGATTACTTAAATACTATGAACTCGCACTTTACGGTGATGGCTTCATTATCAATCTTCCCGATAAGAGCGCTCCTACGGTGATACCAAAGTTCAAAGACCAGCCGAAGTTCTCAGCAATCCACAGGGCGAGCAACGAATGGGGACGCATGCAGGGGATCGAGACGGTCGGGGATCTCAACGAAGCGATCGCAAAGGGTAATATCTCGGATCTGATCCTTGTGCAGGAAGCCGCTCAGGAGCATAACATCGCGAAGATCGCCGAGATGGTCAAGGCACGTGAAGACACCAAGTTTGTCATGATCGCCGGACCTTCGTCATCGGGGAAGACGACATTCTCGCACAGATTGTCGATACAGCTGCGTACGCTCGGCCTCAAGCCGCATCCCATTGCGCTTGACAATTATTTTAAAAATCGTGAGGACACGCCTCTCAACGAGGACGGAAGCTACAATTTCGAATGCCTCGGAGCGATTGACGTTGAAGGGTTCAACAAGGATATGACGGATCTCCTGAACGGCAAAGAGGTTGATATGAGGATATTCAATTTCAAGAGCGGCCGCAGCGAGTACAGAGGAAACATGCTCCGACTTGAAAAGGATGACGTCCTTGTCCTTGAAGGTATCCACGGACTTAATGATGCGCTTTCGTATTCGTTGCCGGTGGACAGCAAATTTAAGATTTATATTTCGGCGCTCACACAGCTTAACATAGATGAGCACAACCGCATCCCCACCACGGACGGCCGACTGATCCGCCGTATGGTCAGAGATGCGCGCACCCGTGGCACATGTGCGCGGGACACGATCGCGATGTGGCCTTCGGTACGTCGCGGAGAAGAAGAAAATATCTTCCCGTTCCAGGAAGAGGCCGATGTTATGTTTAACTCGGCACTCATATACGAACTTGCGGTTCTCAAGCAGTCCGCGGAGCCGCTCCTCTTCGGGATAAGCGAGGACGATCCTCAGTATCTCGAGGCGAAGAGACTTCTCAAGTTCCTTGATTACTTCATAGGAGTGAACAGTGAGGAAATCCCCCATAATTCGATAGTCAGAGAGTTCGTGGGTGGAAGCGTATTCCCGGTTTGAAATGCTTCGTTGAACCATCGAAAGCATTTCAGAGCAAAACTCGGATGTGTTTGAAAAAACCAAACACATTCGCCTTTAGCAGTACGTTCGGTCGCGCACGCGGGATCATACGCGTGTGAGGAAAGTCCGGGCTTCACAGGGCAGGATGCCGGATAACGTCCGGAGGGGGTGACCCCATGGATAGTGCAACAGAAATTATACCGCTTCAATACTATGTCCGTTTATGAGGACCGGTTTTTCGGAATCGTTCTTCGGACACAAGTTGAAGTAAGGGTGGAATGGCGGTGTAAGAGACCACCGGCATGACGGTAACGCCATGTGCTGTGCAAACCCCATCCGAAGCAAGACCATACAGGGGACTATGCGGCTGCCCGTCGCGTCTCCGGGTAGGTTGCGTGGCAGTCACGAAAGGGATTGCCGGAGCTGTTCGGTAACGGACAGTCAAGAAAGATGACCGAGCAAGACAGAACCCGGCTTACAGTATTGCTAAATTTGTTTTCTCAGTTGGAGAACTCTCTCCGACTGAGGGTTATATCAGGGTAAAACGGAGGGTGTGATGGCGGCGGGAGTATATCCTTCAAAAAAGAAGGACGGAACACAGTATTTTCGGGCTTCCGTCACATATAAAGGAAAGCACATAAGCCTCGGCTCGTTTGATACGGAGCGGGATGCGGAATGTGCGTATCACGAAGCATGCGGTGTATTGAGAGAAAACGGCGGTGAGAGTTTTGAGATCGCCGATTATTCGGAAAGCTCCCGCATGCTGTCTTTTTCTAAGTGGCTCGCTCTGATCAACTTCCGTGATAACGGGATATACTGCAGGGGGCCGATCTACCTGAGAAAAGGCTATTTCGAATATTACTTAAGCCCTACCGAGGACTACAGATTCGGTCCGGACGACCTTTTTTACTATACACATCACGCGATCCAGAAACGCGGTGGTCATCTTTTTGTAGCCGATTACGGAATGCAGGTCAGCGTTCTTTCGCGCTACGGGGTAAAACCCTATTCGGTGCCGAACAGAGATTACTATTTTAAGAACGGAGACGATAAGGACTTCCGTCCCGGAAATCTGGTGATCGTCAACCGCTATATGGGCGTCAGATGGGAGCCACGCACCGGAGGAAAGATTAGGGCAGACGGGGAAGGCAGGAGTCCTTCGGCTGACGACGACGCCTCCGTACGCGGGGAATACGTTGCCAGGATAAATATGGGCGAGGGGATCACTGTCGTTGTCGGTCGATACGACACTGAAGAAGAGGCCGCAGTCGCCTATAACAAGGCAGTTGACGTTCTCACATCGGCGGGCTCCGAACGTGCATACACCCCAAACTACCTCGAAGACGTTTCGCCCGCAGGCTACAGAGTGCTCTACAGCGGCGTTAAGATCAGGGAGGCGGCGCTTGTGAAGAGCTTTAGGGCTCTGAACGGATGAAATCATCAAACTCACAGAAATAGCATTGGTGGGTTGTAATGTTTTGACCTGCGTGTTAGAATACCCACTTGAAAAGATGAAACAAAACAGATAAAGCCACTTTTGACGGAAGCTTTTTTATATGATTAATTCCGAAGAGGAGAACATTATGCAGGAACTTGTATACCATTCAACACGTGACACGTCACTTAAGGCAACCGCATCCGAGGCGATCCTTCACGGTATCGCGCCCGACGGAGGACTTTATGTCCCCGACAGGATACCCACGCTTAAAAAGTCGTTTGACGAACTCTCGATGATGAGCTACCCCGAGGTCGCTTACGAGGTTCTCAGACTCTTCCTTACCGATTTTACCGATGAAGAAGTTCACGCGGCTGTCAACGCTGCATACAATACAGACAATTTTGACCGTGAGGACATCACATGCCTCATGAAAGCCAACGGAGCATATTACCTCGAGCTTTTCCACGGCAGAACGATTGCTTTTAAGGATATGGCACTTTCGATACTTCCTCATCTTATGAGCATAAGCGCCAAGAAGTGTGAGCTTAAGGAAAAGATAGTCATCCTCACCGCCACGTCGGGAGATACGGGAAAAGCTGCACTTGAAGGATTTGCCAATGTTCCGGGTACGGGCATCGTTGTTTTCTATCCCAAGGACGGAGTGAGCTCCTTCCAGGAAAGACAGATGATCACTCAGGAAGGCGACAATACCCACGTTATCGGTATCCACGGTAATTTTGACGATGCGCAGCGCGAGGTTAAGAAGATCTTTACCGATGAAGCGTTTGCCAAAGAAATGAAGGAAGCCGGCTATGTATTCTCGTCGGCCAACTCGATCAATATCGGACGTCTGATACCTCAGATCGCATATTATGTATATGCGTATACGAGACTTATGGAGGATGAGATAACATTTGTTGTTCCGACAGGAAATTTCGGAAACATCCTTGCTGCGTACTACGCTTGTCGTATGGGCGTTCCGATCGCAAAGCTCATATGCGCATCGAATGACAACAAAGTCCTCTTTGATTTCTTTAAGACCGGCGTCTATGACAGAAACAGGGAATTCATCCTGACAAGTTCGCCGAGCATGGACATCCTCATCTCGAGCAACCTTGAGAGATTGATATTTGAGCTTGCCGGTGATGAGACGGGAAAACTTATGAAAGATCTCGCAACGAAGGGACGTTACGAAGTAAAGAATCTGAAGGGATCGGACGACAGTGAGAATCCCGCCGATCTGTTTGTCGGTGAATTTGCAACGGGCGAAGAAATGCAGGAAGAAATAAGGCATGTCTACAAAGATTGCGGTTATGTGCTCGATCCGCATACCGCTGTTGCTTCGGCGGCATACAGAAAATACCTTGCCGATACGCGTGACCTTACGACGGCCGTGATCGCTTCCACCGCAAGCCCTTATAAGTTCTCGGCAAGCGTTCTCAAGGCGATCGAAGGAGATTCTTATAAAGAAGGAAACGATAAGGAGCTTATCGGAAGACTCAACAAGATCAGCGGCGTTGAGATACCTGCAGCCGTGGAGCGTGCATTAAACGGTACCGTGCGTCACAACACCGTATGCGATCCCGACAAGATGAAGGAAGAAATCGCCAAGATATATCTCAGATAAGACAAAGAAATGATAAATTGCAGGCAGGATCCGTATGAACAGCAGATCCTGCTTTGCCTTTGGGAGATCAAAAAAGACGGAATGTGACAACCGCCTGACATAATCTTGACATAAAGGAAGGTCATAATCCACACAGGTTGACCGCTCTGAAGGCAAGGGGGAGCACTGCCAAGTGTCACATCCTAAAACCCGGCAGTGCACCGGTAAGGCTTAAAGAGAGGGCTCCGAAAATTTTAATTTAGTAGCGCTGAAATTGTGCGGTATCATTGCGTAAAGGTATTGACCTTTACTTTTGATACTGATATAATCAAGGCGTTATGGAATGGCCGCGTGTGTATGCGACATGCGGAAATCAAACCATCTTAATTTCTTAAGGAGGAAGAAACACATGAGAAAGTTTTTCAAGAGCCTCGCTGTTCTTTTAGCTCTTACTCTCATCGTTGGTGTGATCCCTGCATCTGCAGCTGATCAGCTTACCATGGTAAAGAGCAAGACACTTTATCTGAACGGCTCTTCAGGCACAAAGGAAGACGGCACAGAGTGCAAGATCAGCTACAAGAAGAAAGTAGCTAACATGATCAAGAACTTTGATGCAGACACAATGACGATCAAGCTTGAGTCTGACGACGAGGCTGTAGTTGCAACAAACAAGGCTGGCAAGATCATTGCCAAGTCGCTTGGTAGCGCAACAGTTACAGTTACCGTTTACGATGAGGACGAGAACGAAATACTCAAGCAGGATCTCAAAGTAAAGGTTAAGAAGAACGCAACAGACGTTACCGTTACAGGTATCGCTGATGGCGACAAGTTCAAGGTTGGCCAGAGCGTTGACGTGACACTCCCTCGCGCAGGCGTTGATACAGACGACAGAAAGCTTACAGTTGACAAGACTGATGTTGCTGAGATCACCGATGGCGAGAGCGCAAGAACTTACAAGGTTAAGTTCCTTAAGGAAGGCGAAGCTACATTCACAGCTGCAGCTTACCAGAGCGCTAAGTATCCCGGAACTACAGCCAGCAAGACCATTAAGGTTACTGTTGGTAAGCCCGCTCCTACAGACATTAACGTAGTTGCATCTGAAGCATTCGAGCTTGTATTCGACACAGACGTTGAAGCAGCAGGCCTCTTCAAGGATGCTAAGGAAATCAAGACTGACGCTATCTACTACATGATCAACGATACAAAGGTTCCTTTCTCAGCTGTTAAGGCTGTTAAGGCTACCGGCAATACCGTTAAGATCACAATGTACGACACATTCAAGGCCGGTGAGACATACTATGTGCTTGTTAACAGCGAGGAGCCTATCACATTCGCTATCGCCGGAAACGGACCTAAGGATGTTAAGGCTATTAAGATCCTCACCACAACTTCTGTAGTTACATCAGACAGCGCTTCAACAGATATCAAGTACGCTCTTTACAATGAAAGCGGAATCGATATCACAACAACAGCTCTTGCTGATGCAAATGCAAGTGTTACCCTTAACGCTGCTGACGGTACAGTTAATGCATACGTAAGCGCAGGAACGATCACAATGTACACAGTTGGTGATACAGCTGATGTTGTTGCTACTTTCAAGTACTATGATCCTAACAACAACTACGCTGAGACTACTCTTTCTACAACACAGAAGATCACAGCTGTTTCTCCTGAAGCATACAAGTACAGCGGATTTGTTTATACAATAGATCCTGCAGCAGCTACCCGTGTTCTTAAGAACGACGAGAGCAATGCTAAGAAGTACATGGCTATGGGTGACTCATCTGAATTCCAGGCAGTTCTTAAATACACAAAGAACAACAAGACAGATAAGTTCCAGGTTGGTGTTGATAAGTTTAACGGCAAGAACCTCTTCGCAAAAGTTGCTGATGAAGCAATCGCAGCTATCACAGGTAATGTGGGTGCCGATTTTACAATTAAAGCTAACAGTGTTGGAACAACCAATATCTTTGTTGGAACTACAGATGATGATACAGTTACAGGCAAGATGACCATCATCGCAGTTGCTCCTATCGAAGTTAAAGAGAAGCGTTATGCAGCAACCCTTAACATCACAACAAGCCAGTCAGTATACAATCCTGCTAATAATGATGACAGTGTTACACTTAAGGCAGAAGTAAAAGATCAGTATGGTGACTACATTGATGTTACAGGTCAGCTTGAAACAACTCAGCTTAAGCAGTCTCTTGATAAGAGAGCTGTCACAATGGGTGGTTGGAATCGTACCGCTACAGGTAAGTATGAGAACAAGCTTGGTTATGGAGTTGCTGGATCTTCTATCGGTGATGATACCGAAGGAGATAACAAAAAGGTACGTAACATTGTTCTTACTACAAAGATCAATAGCGGTGCTGTGACAACTAAGGCTAACACTGTTACCAACAACTTCTCTGTAAAGAACGTTGCTTACGATCAGGCTAAGGATACTCTTGATTTCAAGACCAGCAAGACTGCTCTTGATACATCACTTACAAAAGAGACTGCTCGTCAGAAGGCATCCATCACGTTCAGAGCATACAACGGTGGTTACTTCACAGCTAAA